>NZ_AP022564.1:304412-608824 GCF_010727125.1 Mycolicibacter terrae
CGCCTCGGCGGCCGCGTCGTGCATCGAGATCGCGCCGGTCGCGACCAACACGGCCGCGGCCGGAACCGCCGCGAACACCTCGGGCCAGCCCCGCGGGCGGGCCACCGCGAAGCCCAGCACCACGGCGAGCAGCAGCAGCGAAAGAGCCGGCTTCAGGTCCACGGGTCTTCGTGGCGCCACACCGTGGGCAGGTGCAGGGCGACGCCGTCGGCATCGGCCAGCTCGCTGAGAACCCGCATCGATACGTCCAGGTCATCACCGGCATAGGGCAAGGCGCGCAACGGCTTTGACAGCGGCCGGAAGAAGTCGTCCCAGTGGATCAACACGACGGTCTTAGCGCCGACCGCGCGCACCGTCTCCGCCCAGTAGTCGTCCAGGTACCGGCGGGGCTGCAAACCGAGTTGGCCCACACCCAGATACACCACATCGGCGCGGTGGGCGGCCAGGGCGCCGGGGTGAAACCCGGCGCTGCCGACGATCAGCAGCCGCCGGCCAGACGGGCGGTGGGCCACCACCGCCGACCATGCCTCACCACATCGGTAGGCCCCCATCCGCACCGGAGGAGTGACCGGGGCGCTGATCTGCCCCGGGAAGCGGTCCGGCGGGCAGTGCCGCGACTCGACCAGCGTGACGTCGTAGGAACCCAACGTGATCGGCTGATCCGGGGTGGCGACGATCAGGCGGTCTTCGGCCAACCCGTGGCCGCGCCCGACGTTGGCGGCCGATTCACCGCCGACCAGCACCGCGCCGGTCCGTTCGGCGACCAATGCCGAATCCAGAACGTGGTCGATGTGGGTGTGCACCGCGATGACCGCAGCCAGGCCTCGCACCCCGGCGCGCGCCAGGCAGCCGTCGACGCGGGCCGGCACCGGCGCCACCTTGCCGAACTGCAAGCGCGCCAGGCCGGGCCGGGAGAAATAGCCGTCGGTCAGCAGGGCCGACGATCCGTCGTCGATCAGCAGTGTCGACACCCCGAGCCAGGTCACCCGCAGCGGTGCGTCCGGCGCCGCGGCCGGGACGGTGAACCGGTGCGCATACTCGCCCAGATCGGGGCGGCCGAGCTTGAGGCGCATCGGGGGTTCGGTCAGACCTTGGGACGGTCGTCGTCGCCGATCAGCAGCCGGACCGCCAGGTCCAGCCGCGTGGTGAAGTCGGTGGCCGACGCACGCCGGGTCAGCCAGGCGAGCAGGTTGGACAGCCACACGTCGGAGATCACCCGGGAGATGTGGTACTGCTCCTCGGTCGGCTCGCCGTCGCTCATCGCCCCGGCGAACATCGAGTCGATCAGCTTCTGGACGTGGTCGACCTCGCCGGCGGCCGACGCGTCGGCGAAGACGTAAGCCCGGGTCATGGCTTCGGTGAGCAGCGGGTTGCGCTGCATGGCGCGGTTGAGCTTGTTGACCACCAGGTTGAGCCGCTGGTGCCGGGTCATTTCGGCGTACGTGGCCGGGTCGGTCTTGGTCTCCACACGGGCGATCTCGCGGCCCATCGCCGAGACCAGCAGATGGACCTTCGACGGGAAGTACCGGTAGAGGGTGCCGACGGCCACGTCGGCCCGGTCGGCCACCGCGCGCATCTGCACCGCGTCGTAGCCGCCTTTGGACGCGATCGCCAGCGTCGCATCCAGGATGCGTTTGCGGCGTTCCCGTTGCGCCTCGGAGCCGAGGTCGGATTCGGTCAGCACAGCCACGCTGGTGACCTCCCGGGGCTGGATGCTCGCTCCGCGGGCCGGATTGCTGTCGGCTGGTGACGACATGTGGTGGGTAGCTCCTTCAGTCGGCCTACTCGCCAGTAACGATACGCATCGCGTAGCTGAATCTCTCACTCCCAACACCGACGGGACGGGACGTGTCCTGCCACAACGGTTCGACTTGACGCTCGGGCGCTGGCACTATTAGAACACGTTCTAGTCAACCGGGTGGACTTCCTCGCTCGCCGAGGTTCAACACCGTTATCACCCCGAGGAGCCCCGCGTGTCCGTGACCATCAACGACGAACAGCTCGCCGCTCGTGAGCTGGTCCGCGACTGGGCCGCCGCAGCAGGCACCGCCGAGGCGATCCGAGCCGTCGAACTGGGCCAAATCGACGCCTGGAAGCCGGTTTTCGCTCGGCTGGCCGACCTGGGCTTGTTCGGGGTGGCCGTCCCCGAGGAGTGCGGCGGCGCCGGCGGGCGGCTCGAAGACCTGTGCGCGATGGTCGACGAGGCCGCCAGGGCACTGGTTCCGGGTCCGGTCGCGACCACCGCCCTGGCCACATTGGTGGTCACCGATCCGCAGCTGGCCGAGGCCCTGGCGGGCGGTGAACGTGTCGCCGGGGTCTCGATCGATGCGGACCTGCATCTCGACGCCGCGGCCGCCCAGGTGTCCGGCACGGCCGCGCGGGTGCTGGGCGCAACCGTCGACGGGCTGCTGCTGCTGCCGGCCGGAAAAGACGGCACGGACGGCGGGACCTGGGTGCTGGTGGACGCCCGCGCCGACGGGGTGCAGGTCGAGTCGCTGACCGCCACCGACTTCTCCCGGCCGCTGGCAAAGGTGACGTTGACCGCCGCGCCGGCGGTGGTGCTCGAGGCCGGCAGCCGGGTGGAGAACCTGGTGGTCACGGTGCTGGCCGCCGAGGCGGCCGGCGTCGCCCGCTGGGCGCTGGACACCGCCGTGGAGTACGCGAAGGTGCGCGAGCAATTCGGCAAGCCGATCGGCAGCTTCCAGGCCGTCAAGCACCTGTGCGCGGAGATGTTGTGTCGGGCCGATCAGGCCGCGGTGGCCGCCAGCGACGTCGCGCGCGCCGCCTCCGACTCCGATGAGCAGCAGTTTGCGATCGCGGCCGCGGTCGCCGCCGCCATCTGCATCGACGCCGCCAAGGCCAATGCCAAGGACTGCATCCAGGTGCTCGGCGGGATCGGCATCACCTGGGAGCACGATGCGCATCTGTACCTGCGCCGGGCCTACGGAATCGGGCAGGCGCTGGGCGGATCGGAGCGCTGGCTGCGGCACACCGCCGCGCTGACCCGGGCCGGGGTGCGGCGCCGGCTGGAGATCGACCTCGGCCAGGACAACGCGGTGACCGACATCCGCCCCGAGATCGCCGCCGAAGCGGCCCGGATCGCCGCACTGCCCGACGAGCAGCGCCAGGTGGCGCTGGCCGAGTCGGGCCTGCTGGCGCCGCACTGGCCCGCGCCGTATGGCCGCGCGGCCGGTCCCGCCGAGCAGCTGGTGATCGACCAGGAACTCGCCGCGGCCGGTGTTCAGCGCCCCGACCTGGTGGTGGGGTGGTGGGCGGCGCCGACCATTCTCGAACACGGCACCCCGGAGCAGATCGAGCGCTTCATCCCGGCCACCCTTACCGGCGAGATCTTCTGGTGCCAGTTGTTCTCCGAGCCTGGCGCCGGCTCGGACCTGGCGGCGCTGCGCACCAAGGCGGTCAAGGTCGACGGAGGCTGGCGATTGACCGGTCAGAAGGTGTGGACCTCGCGGGCCCATGACTCGCAGTGGGGCGTCTGCCTGGCCAGAACCGACCCCGAGGCGCCGAAGCACAAGGGCATCACGTACTTCCTGGTCGACATGGCCGCCGCGGGCATCGACATCCGGCCGCTGCGGGAGATCACCGGCGAGGCCCTGTTCAACGAGGTCTTTCTCGACGACGTGTTCGTGCCGGACGAGCTGGTCGTCGGCGGCGTCAACGACGGCTGGCGGCTGGCCCGCACCACCCTGGCCAACGAGCGGGTCGCGATCGCCGGTGGTACCGCGCTGGGCAACCCGATGGAAGAACTGCTGAAAACCCTGGCAGATCGAGAACCGGACACCGCCACCGCCGAGCGGCTGGCCCGGCTGATCATCGCCGCCCAGGCGGGCGCACTGCTGGATCAACGCATCGCCCAACTCGCCGTCGGCGGCCGGGACCCCGGCTCGGAGTCCTCGGTGCGCAAGCTGATCGGGGTGCGCTACCGCCAGGACCTGGCCGAGTTCCGGATGGACGTGACCGAGGGGGCCGGAGCGGTCGCCGGGCGCGAGGTGCACGATTTCCTCAATACCCGGTGCCTGTCGATCGCCGGCGGTACCGAGCAGATCCTGCTGACCCTGGCCGCTGAACGGCTGCTCGGGCTGCCGCGCGGGTAGTTCGCTGGTTCGGTGCCCCGCCGAGCTGACCCTCGCTTGGTCGCGGTCGGTGCACTCCGGCCGCCCCGAACCGCGGGCGATACCGAAGTCGCCCAGCGGGATTCGGAGGCTCGCCGCTGCCGCCGGCAGGAACCTCTACCAGCGGCGATCCGCCGTGCGGTCTGGATCGCCTGCCGTTGCCCGGCGAGCGCGTGACGCCGGTTCGCGTAGCTTCTCCTCGCCGCGGGTACCCACTGTCGGAATCGCAGCCGACGAACGGAGGGGTGGGTGCCGGGGCGAATCGAGGTCGATGGCGTTTCGCCGGTTGTGTCCTGCGGTAGGCAACCCGCCAAGGCGGTGGTCGGGGAGTTGGTACCGGTCGTCGCCGAGGTCTGGCGGGACGGCCACGAGGCCGTCGCGGCGACCTTGGCCGTGCGCTATCTCGGACCTGATTACCCGCTGCCGGCCGGGATGCATGCGGACGACTCGGACGCCGTTGCCGCTGCGTCGTGCCGGGGCAAGCCGCTGCTGCTTCCGATGAGCACCGGCGCCGAGCCTTACGTGTTTCACGGCCAGTTCGTTCCGGATCGGATCGGGTTGTGGGTTTTCCGGGTCGACGGCTGGACCGATTCCGTCCGGACCTGGCGCGATGCGGTGGTGGCGAAACTGGACGCCGGTCAGGGCGAGGCCGAGTTGTCCAACGACCTGTTGATCGGTGCCGAACTGTTCGACCGTGCGGCCCTGGGGATGCCGCGCGGCAAGCGGGCGCCCCTACTGGCTGCTGCCGCGGCGTTGCGCGAACCGGGAGACCCGGTGACCCGGTCGGCGCCGGCGTTGTCGGATCAGATCTCCGAGCTGCTCGCCTGCCATCCGGTGCGTGACCAGCTCACTCGCGGCCGGCAGTTTCGGGTCTGGGTGGATCGGCCGCTGGCCCGCTACGGCGCCTGGTACGAGATGTTCCCCCGCTCCACCGGCGGGCGGGATTCTGCCGGTACCCCGGTGCACGGCACGTTCGCCACCGCGGAGTCGGAGCTGCCGCGTATCGCCGGGATGGGATTCGACGTGGTGTATCTGCCGCCGATCCACCCGATCGGACGGGTGCATCGAAAGGGCCGCAACAACAGCGTCGTCGCCGAGCCGGGCGACGTCGGCTCGCCGTGGGCGATCGGCAGCGAAGAGGGGGGCCATGACGCTGTGCATCCCGATCTGGGAACGTTCGACGATTTCGACCGTTTCGTCGGCCGCGCAGGCGAACTCGGTTTGGAGGTCGCCCTGGACCTGGCCTTGCAGTGCGCTCCCGACCACCCCTGGGTCAGCCGGCACCGTCAGTGGTTCACCGAGTTGCCGGACGGGACGATCGCCTACGCGGAGAACCCGCCGAAGAAATACCAGGACATCTACCCGTTGAACTTCGACAACGACCCCGCCGGGTTGTATGCCGAGGTGCTCAGGGTGGTGCAACTCTGGATCGACCACGGGGTCAAGGTCTTTCGGGTCGACAATCCACACACCAAACCACCGGGGTTCTGGGCGTGGCTGATCGCGAAGATCAAGTCAGCCGATCCCGACGTGTTGTTCCTGTCCGAGGCGTTCACCCCGCCGGTACGCCAGTACGGCCTGGCCAAGCTCGGCTTCACCCAGTCCTACACCTACTTCACCTGGCGCACTTCCAAGGCCGAACTCGTCGAGTTCGCCGAAGAGATCGCCGAGCTCGCCGATTTTCGCCGCCCGAATCTGTTCGTCAACACGCCGGACATCCTGCATGCCAGCCTGCAGCATCACGGCCCCGGCATGTTCGCGATCCGGGCGGTGCTGGCGGCGACGATGAGTCCCGCGTGGGGGGTGTACTCCGGCTACGAGTTGTTCGAACATCAGGCGATTCACGAGGGAAGCGAAGAATACCTTCATTCGGAGAAGTACGAATTGCGTCCACGTGACTTCGCCGGCGCGGTGAACGAGGGCAGATCGTTGGAGCCGTTCATCGCCCGCCTCAATGCCATTCGCCGTCAACACCCGGCCCTGCAGCAACTGCGCACCCTGCATGTCCACCCCGTCGACAACGATGCGCTGTTGGCCTATAGCAAATTCGACCCGGTCAGCGGCGACACGGTGCTGGTGGTGGTGACGTTGAACCCGTTCGCTGCCGAGGACGCGACGTTGTCGCTGGACATGACGGCGCTGGGTATGGAGCCCTACGAGCGGTTCTGGGTGCGTGACGAGATCAGCGGGGAGGAATACCAGTGGGGGCAGGACAATTACGTTCGACTCGAGCCGAGTCGAGCGGTCGCCCATATCGTCAATATGCCGGTGATGAACGCCGACGCGCGTGCACGGTTGCATCGGAGGTGAACAGCCGATGACGCGAAGCAAACGTACGCCCCACCCCGGGCCGGCGGTGACGCCCGAGGACGTCGACCGGTTGCTCTCGGGTGTGCATCACGATCCACACGCGATCCTCGGGGCACACGAGGACGATGAACGCACGGTGATCCGAACCCTGCGCCCGGGCGCGGTTGCCGCGACGGTCCTGGTGGGCGGCGACCGGTTGCCGATGCAACATCTGCAGAACGGTCTGTTCGTCGCGACGTTGCCGTTCGCCGCGTTGATCGACTATCGGCTGCAGCTCGACTACCCCGGCGCCGGACAACCGCAGATCGTCGCCGACGGATATCGTTTCCTGCCCACGCTGGGCGAGATCGACCTGCATCTGTTCGGCGAGGGACGACACGAACGGCTGTGGGAGGTGCTCGGCGCCCATCCTCGCACGTTCACCACCCCGGACGGGACGGTGACCGGGGTGTCGTTCGCGGTGTGGGCGCCCAACGCCAAGGGCGTCGGTCTGATCAGCGACGCCACCGGCTGGGACGGCATCGGTGCACCGATGCGGGCACTGGGCTCTTCCGGGGTGTGGGAACTGTTCTGGCCGGGGTTCCCGATCGGCGGCCTGTACAAGTTCCGGATTCACGGCGCCGACGATGTCGTCACCGAGCGGGCCGACCCGATGGCGTTCGCCGCCGAAACTCCGCCGCAGACGGCCTCCCGGGTGACCGTCAGCGGTCATAGCTGGAGCGACGACGACTGGATGAGTCAGCGCGCCACCGGAAATCCGGCGTTCGAAGCGATGAGCGTCTACGAGGTCCACCTCGGGTCCTGGCGTCCCGGCCGCAGTTATCGCCAGCTCGCCACCGAGCTGACGGATTACGTTGTGGAACAGGGGTTCACCCACGTCGAACTCCTGCCGGTTGCTGAGCATCCGTTCGGCGGATCATGGGGCTATCAGGTCACCTCGTACTATGCGCCGACGGCCCGGTTCGGCTCTCCCGACGATTTTCGCGCGTTGGTCGACGCACTGCACCGCGCCGGTATCGGCGTCATCGTGGACTGGGTGCCGGCGCATTTCCCGAAAGATGCCTGGGCATTGGGCCGCTTCGACGGCACCGCGCTCTACGAGCATGCCGACCCGCACCGCGGCGAGCAACTCGACTGGGGCACATATGTCTTCGACTTCGGACGCCCCGAGGTGCGCAATTTCCTGGTGGCCAACGCGCTGTACTGGCTCATCGAGTTCCACATCGACGGCCTACGAGTCGATGCGGTGGCTTCGATGCTCTATCTGGACTACTCGCGACCCGAGGGCGGCTGGACGCCCAACATCCACGGCGGCCGGGAGAATCTGGAGGCGGTGCAGTTTCTGCAGGAGATGAACGCGACCGCACACAAGTCGGCCCCGGGCATCGCGACCATTGCCGAGGAATCGACCTCGTGGCCGGGGGTGTCCAGACCGACCAGCCTGGGCGGCCTGGGCTTTTCGATGAAATGGAACATGGGCTGGATGCATGACACGCTCGCCTATCTCGGACACGACCCGGTGCACCGCTCCTACCATCACCACGAGATGACGTTCTCGATGCTCTACGCCTACACCGAGAACTTCGTGCTGCCCATCAGCCATGATGAAGTGGTACACGGCAAGGGCACGCTGTGGAGCCGCATGCCCGGGGGCGATCACGCCAAGGCCGCGGGGGTTCGCAGTCTGCTGGCCTACCAGTGGGCCCACCCCGGTAAGCAGCTGCTGTTCATGGGCCAGGAGTTCGGCCAGCGCGCCGAATGGTCCGAGGAACGCGGGCTGGACTGGTTCCAGCTCGACCCGGAACATGAGGCGGCCGGGTTCTCCGCCGGAATCCTGCGCCTGACACGCGATCTCAACGCCGTCTACCGCAACCATCCCGCGTTGTGGAGTGAGGACATCAGCCCGGCCGGCTATTCCTGGATCGACGCCAACGACTCGGCCAACAACGTGCTGAGCTTCCTGCGCTACGGAACGGACGGATCGGTGCTGGCCGCCGTGTTCAACTTCTCCGGTGTGGCGCACGCCGACTATCACCTCGGCCTGCCGTCGGTCGGCCGGTGGCGCGAGGTGCTCAACACCGACGCCGTCGAATACGGCGGTGGCGGCGCCGGCAACCTCGGTGGCGTCGACGCCGTAGACGAGCCCCGCCACGGGCGCCCGGCCTCCGCCGTGCTGGTGCTGCCGCCGCTGTCGGCCCTATGGCTGGAACCTGCCGAGTGATACCCGGCCGCTCAGGCCGCGGTCAGCCGGGTCAGTGCCCCTAGCGGAATCGGCAGCCACGCCGGCCGGTGCCGGGCTTCATAGCCGGCCTCATAGACCGCCTTGTCGACTTCGTAGGCGGCGAGCAGTGCTGCGGAATCGCGCGGGTCGGAACCGGATTCGGATGCGTAGCCGTCGCAGAACGCGCTGCGACAGCGGTCCAGCCATTCGCGCGCACGGATGGCCAACTGCCGGTCTTGCCCGTCCCGCGACAAGTCGGCCAATTTCCCGTATGCGGCGTACTCATAGGAACGCAGCACACCCGCGACGTCCCGCAACGGCGAATCCGGCTTCCGGCGCTCCGACAACGGAGCACCCGGTTCGCCTTCGAAATCGATCAGCAGCCAACCGCTCGGCGTGCGCAGCACCTGGCCCAGATGCAGGTCGCCGTGGACTCGTTGCACCGTGATCTTCTCCCCGGCCAGCTCCTGGAACCGCTGTTCGACGGCGGCGACGTGCGGGCGCACCTCCGGCACCGTCGCCGCCGTCGCCGACAACCGCGACAGCAGTGCCTGCGCCGGGAATTCCGCTTCGGAGGTCCCCAGGCTGTCGGCCAGCGTCCGGTGCACCGAGGCGACCGCCTCACCGAGTCGGTACGACTCGCCGGCGAAGTCGCCACCCACCTCGTAGGCGTACAGATCGGCCTCGGCGAACAGGTCACGCACACTGGCGGTAGCCATCGCCCAACCCTCGGCCGAGTTCACCGCGTACTCGCTGACCATGCCCAACGCATACGGCGAAACGCCGGAGTCGCCGGACAACTCGATCTGGTAGGAGCCCAACAGTCGCGGTACGTGTGGATTGGCCGCCTGACCCAGCGCCGCGTTCAACTCGATATCGGGATTGACGCCTTCTTTCAGGCGGCGGAACACCTTGAGGACCACTTCCTCGTCGACGATCACGCTGGTGTTGCTCTGCTCGGCTTCCGATACCCGAGAGTCCGCCCCGACCGGCAGCGCCACCCCCGGCTCCGGTGTGAACGTGACCTGGCCACGGTTGGCCGACGAGTCGATCAGCGACAACAAAAGCCGGGTTGCCGCAGCGTCATACAGGGCGTCGTGGGCGGTATGTCCACGATGGGTTCCGATCAACGCGATCTGGGCGTACTCCGGTGGCAGATCGACGTCCCAGCCGACCAGTACCTGGTAGCGCTCGGCAGCGCCCTCGGTGTAGCTGACGTCGATCAGTACCAGATCCAGTCCGTCGCCCAATTCCACCACCAGAACGGGATCGGCGCCGGCCAACTGCCGATTACGCCCCGCATACCAGCGTCGAGTCGGCAGCCATTCCGCCCACGGCAGGCCCGCTGGTTCGCCGGTGCCATCAGTCATGAGATGTCCTCCTTCGGCCCGCACAGCTGAAACCAGTAGAAGCCGTACCCGGGCAGAGTCAGCAGATAGGGGAGCTTTCCGATCCGCGGAAACTCCACGGACCCGGTCAGTTCCACCGGCGTGTGACCATCCCAGTGCTGCAGATTCAACTCGATCGGCTGCGGAAACCGCGACAGGTTGTTCACGCACAAGACCGTATCCCCGTCGTCGACCGACATCTCCCGCACGTACGCCAGCACCGATGGATTGGACCCGCCCAGCTCTCGGAACTCGCCGAGGGCGAATGCGTCATAACGGCGCCGGACAGCGAGCATGGTGCGGGTCCAGTTGAGCAGGGACGTCGAAGTGTCGCGTTGTGCTTCGACATTGACCGACTGATGGCCATAAACCGCGTCTTGAATGGGCGGCAGATACAGGCGGCCCGGATTCGCGGTGGAGAAACCGGCGTTGCGGTCCGGTGTCCACTGCATCGGGGTGCGCACCGCGTCGCGGTCGCCCAGCCAGATGATGTCGCCCATTCCGATCTCGTCACCGTAGTAGAGGATGGGGGAGCCGGGTAACGACAGCAACAGTGCGGTGAACAACTCGATCTGGTTGCGGTCCTTGTCCAGCAGCGGGGCCAGCCGGCGCCGGATCCCCACATTCGCCTTCATCCTCGGATCTTTCGCGTATTCGGCGTACATGTAGTCGCGCTCGTCGTCGGTGACCATCTCCAGTGTCAGCTCGTCGTGGTTGCGCAAAAAGATGCCCCACTGCGCAAGGTGGGGGATCTGCGGTGTCTGCGCCAGGATCTCCGAAATCGGGAAGCGCGACTCGCGGCGCACCGCCATGAAGATGCGTGGCATCAACGGGAAGTGGAATGCCATGTGGCACTCGTCGCCCCCGGTCTCGGGGTCACCGAAATATTCGACGACGTCGGCGGGCCATTGATTGGCCTCCGCCAGCAGCACCCTGCCCGGGAATTCGTCGTCGACCACCTTGCGGCAGCGCTTGAGGAAATCGTGGGTCTCGGGCAGGTTTTCGCAGTTGGTCCCTTCCCTCTCGAACAGGTACGGCACCGCATCCAACCGAAACCCGTCGATGCCTAGGTTCAGCCAGAATCGGAGCACGTCGATCATCGCTTCCTGGACCGCCGGATTCTCATAGTTCAGGTCGGGTTGGTGGGAGAAGAACCGGTGCCAATAGAACTGCTTGCGCACTGCGTCGAACGTCCAGTTGGACTCCTCGGTGTCGACGAAGATGATCCGGGCATCGGCGTAGCGCTCGCTGGTGTCGCTCCACACGTAGTAGTCGCCGTAAGGACCGTCGGGGTCGTGGCGCGACTGCTGAAACCAGGGGTGGCTGTCGGAGGTGTGGTTCATCACCAGATCGGTGATGACCCGGATGCCGCGCCGGTGCGCGGCGTCGATCAGTTCGACGAAATCGTCGACGGTGCCGAACTCGGGCAACACCTTGTAGAAGTCCCGGATGTCGTAGCCGCCATCGCGCAGCGGCGAATCGTAGAACGGCGGCAGCCACAGACAATCGACTCCGAGCCACTCCAGGTAGTCCAGTCGCTCGGTCAGGCCACGCAGGTCGCCGATGCCGTCGCCGTTGGAGTCGTAGAACGCCCGGACCAGCACCTCATAGAAGACCGCGCGTTTGAACCAGACAGGATCCGCGGGCGGGGCCGCGGCATCGCCGAAGTCGTCGGCGGTCGGATGCTCCACGACGCCGTCCTCGACATGGCTACCCGCTGCGGGGTCTGGTAGGTCCTGCCCAAACTCGCTGTCAACGTCGGCGACCATATCTCGACTTGTACCCCAATCTCGAAGCGATTACCGGCCCGATGTTCGGTGATGTCGAGCGTGCGAGAACAACGCCGCGATGCGGGCGATCCTCGGGTCGGTGCGCAGTCGCTCGAGAGGCTCGGACAGCGGCAGCCGCCAGTTCGGATATTCATCGACGGTGCCGGGCAGGTTGGGCTGACAGGGTTCGGCCAGCACGTCGTAGGGGGAGACGAGTTTCAGCCGGCTCGGGGTGGCGGCAAGAAAGCGGTGCAGGGCATCGATGATCTGTGGCTCTTCCGGAGCCGTCTCGTCCCGCTCGAAAAGGCCTTCGGACCGCAGCAGGGCGAGCCATTCGGCTCGTTCTTGCTCGGCGGCGGCCTGCGCGGCCGCCACGTCGTCGAGCAGACCCCGCTCGGCGCGAGCCCGCACGTGCTCAGCCCGCAAGAATCCGGCTGCGGTGGGCAGGTCGTGGGTGGAGATGCTGGCGACCACCCGAGCGGGCCACCTGGCCGGCGGAAGCAACGGCTGGCCGGGCGCCGACTCGTCGCGGGTGAACCAGGAGACCGCACACCCCAGCATCCCGTTGTCGGCCAGTGCCCGGGTGACTTCCGGTTCGACGGTTCCCAGGTCCTCGCCGATGACGACGGCGTTGCCGCGATGCGCTTCCAGTGCCAATACCGCGAGCATGACATCGGCGTCGTAGTGGACGTAGGTACCGCGATCCGGGCCCTCCCCGGGCGGGATCCACCACAGCCGCCACAAGCCGGCCACGTGATCGATACGCAACCCGTCCGCGTGGGCGAGGACGGCCCGCAGCATGTCACGCACCGCGCGGTAGCCGGTGGTTGCCAGCCGGTCCGGCCGCCAGGGCGGTAGTTGCCAATCCTGGCCGTGCGGGCTGAACGTGTCCGGGGGCGCCCCGATCCTGGCTTCACCGGCCAGCACGTCGGCCAGCGCCCAGGCGTCGGCGCCGTCGGGGTCGACGCCGACCGCCAGGTCGTGCAACACCCCCAGCGCCATGCCCGAGTCCCTTGCGGCGCCCCGGACCGCCGCCAGCTGCTCGGCGCAGCGCTGCTGCACCCAGCTATGAAACGCGATCCGCGGCGCGAGGTCCCGCCGCGCCGCTGCCACCGCGGCGCCGGCCGCGTCGTGCAGCGGCGCCGGCCATGTCGACCAGCGACCGCCATGGCGTTCGGCCAGCGCGCAGTAGGTCGCCCAGTCCCGCAACGCCGTGTCGTCCGACTCCGGCGGGCAGGGGCGACCGTCAGCTCGCCACAGCAACTCCAACGCCGCGCGTTTAGCCGCCCACACCAGGTCGTAGTCGATTCGCGAAGTGTCCGCAGCGACCCGCAGCGCATCGACTTCCGCGCGGGTGTCCGGGTCGGCGCGCCGATAGGTGTCGAGGTCGAAGATGGACAGTGCCAGCGGATTGGCGAACCGCCGACTCGACGGCGTGTACGGCGACGGCTGCACCGGATGGGTCGGCCCCGGTGCGTGCAGCGGGTTGAGCAGCACCGCTCCGGCGCCGTGCTCGGCGCCGTCCACGTCACCCAATTCCGCAGATCGCCGAGGTCGCCGATGCCCCACGAGCGGGCGGACCGCAGCGCGTACAACTGCAGCATCCACCCCCACGTCGCCGGCGCCGGCGGAATCTGCGCCGGGGCCGCCACCAGGGCGACCTGCCGGCCGTTGCGAAGCTGAAGTTCATACCAGCCCGGCGTCAGGTCGGCGGGCAGTTCGTCCCGCACAGCGCTGTGCTCGCCGTCCTCGCCCACCAGCGCAACGGCCCCGGGCAACGGCTGCGGGCGTCCGGCCACCCGCACCGCCACCGTCGGCGGCGTGACACCCGCGCGGTCGCGCTCGTCCAGCCTGACCAATTCGTGCCGGCGGTCGGTTGCGCTGCCGGCCTCGATCTCAAGCAGGCGCAGTACCCGGATCACGACGTCGTCATCGACCTGCACCCACTCGCGCCGCTCGTTGCGGTAGGCGGTGGCAACGCCGTGTGCCCCGGCCAGCCGGCGCAGGTCATCAGCCACCACGACAACACCTATACCCGGGCCGGGGGACTTTCAACAGTGGCCGGCGGCGGGCCCGAACGGCGGCGACGTTCGCGCGCCTGACCGTAATGTCGTAGACGGCATAGTTTGACGGCCAGGCAGGCGGGTAGCCAGACCCCGACCGTGGTGTCGCGGAATCGGAAGTCTTGGACCAGATTGGGTGAACATGGGTATTGCCCGAGAACCGGTGAGGAAGGCCACCGCTGTCGGGGATTCTGCCGAGAACGTGTCCCACAGCACCTGGCCGGGCAACAGTGCGCCGCTCGGAGCCGGCTACGACGGCGGGGGAACCAACTTCGCCCTGTTCTCCGAGATCGCCGAGCGGGTCGATCTGTGCTTGATTGACGAGAACGGTGAACAGACCTGCATCCCGCTCGAGGAGGTGGACGGCTACGTCTGGCACGCCTACCTGCCGACGGTGTCGCCTGGGCAGCATTACGGCTTCCGGGTGCACGGCCCGTTCGACCCGCCGGCCGGCCACCGCTGTGATTCCAGCAAGCTGTTGCTGGACCCCTACGGCAGGGCTTTCGCCGGGGACTTCGACTTCGGTCAGGCGCTGTTCTCCTACGACATGGCAGCGGGAGAAGACCCGCCGCGGGCCGAAACCCTGCCGATGGTCGACTCGCTCGGTCACACCATGACCAGCGTGGTGATCAACCCGTTCTTCGACTGGGCCACCGATCGGCCGCCGAAGACCCCCTACAACGAAACGATCATCTACGAGACGCACGTCAAGGGCATGACGCAGACCCATCCGGGGATCCCCGAGGAACTGCGCGGCACCTATGCGGGATTGGCTCACCCGGTGATCATCGACCACCTCGAGGCGCTCAATGTCACGGCGATCGAGCTGATGCCGGTCCACCAGTTCATGCACGACGACCGCCTGCTGAAGATGGGCCTGCGTAACTACTGGGGCTACAACACTTTCGGATTCTTCGCGCCGCACAGCCAGTACGCCGCCAATCGGCAGCCGGGCGCAGCGGTCGCGGAATTCAAGACCATGGTGCGCACCTTCCACGAAGCCGGCATCGAGGTGATTCTCGACGTGGTCTACAACCACACCGCCGAAGGCAACCACCTGGGTCCGACCATCAACTTCCGGGGAATCGACAACGCTGCCTACTACCGGCTCGTCGACGACGACCGCAGTATGTACATGGACTACACCGGCACCGGAAACAGCCTCAACGCGCGCCACCCGCACGCGCTGCAGCTGATCATGGATTCACTGAGGTACTGGGTGACCGAGATGCACGTCGACGGGTTCCGGTTCGACCTGGCATCGACGTTGGCCCGCGAATTCTACGATGTTGACCGCCTTTCGGCGTTCTTCGACCTGATCCAGCAGGATCCGGTGGTCAGCCAGGTCAAGCTGATCGCCGAGCCGTGGGACGTCGGTGAAGGCGGCTACCAGGTCGGTAACTTTCCCGGCCTGTGGACCGAGTGGAACGGAAAGTACCGCGACACGGTGCGTGACTACTGGCGCGGAGAACCGGAGACGCTGGGCGAGTTCGCCTCCCGGCTCACCGGTTCGTCGGACCTCTACGAGGCGACCGGGCGTCGGCCCGGCGCCAGCATCAACTTCGTCGTCGCCCACGACGGTTTCACGCTGCACGATCTGGTGTCCTACAACGAAAAACACAACGAGGCCAACGGCGACGACAACACCGACGGCGAGAGTCACAACCGGTCGTGGAACTGTGGCGTCGAAGGACCCACCGACGACCCGGACATCCTGGCGCTGCGGGCCCGGCAGATGCGCAACATCATGGCCACCCTGATGCTGTCGCAGGGCACACCGATGCTCGCGCACGGTGACGAACTGGGCCGTACCCAACAGGGCAACAACAACGCCTACTGTCAGGACTCCGAAATCGCCTGGATGGATTGGTCACTGGCCGAGAAGAACTCCGATCTGCTGGACTTCACCCGCCGCGTGACACGGCTTCGAAAGGAACACCCGGTGTTTCGTCGCCGCCGGTTCTTCGAGGGCCTGCCGGTACGCCACGAAGACGAGATCGGTGACATCGCGTGGTTCACCCCGGCCGGTGAGGAGATGAGCCAAGACGATTGGGACAACGGCTTCGACAAGTGCATCATGGTCTTCCTCAACGGTGAGGCGATCCGGGAGCCCGATGTGCGTGGTCAGCGCGTGGTCGACGACTCGTTTCTGCTGTGTTTCAACGCACACGAGGACACCGTCGAGTTCGCTGTTCCCGGCGAGGATTACGCCCAGGAGTGGACCGTCGAGCTGGACACCGCGCAGCCGGATTCCCCGGCCGATCATCCAGTGCGGGCCGGAGAGGAGATGCCCGTTCCGGGGCGTTCGCTGCTCGTCTTGCGGAAAGTGCGCTGAGGTATGTTGTCGCGCCCGGTGCTGTCCACCTACCGGTTACAGCTGCGCGGGCCGGAGAGCGGTTTCGCGTTCACCTTCGCCGACGCCGAGCAGCTACTGGACTACTTCGACGAGCTCGGTGTCTCGCACCTGTATCTCTCACCGGTGATGACCGCGGTACGCGGGTCGGCGCATGGTTACGACGTCGTCGATCCGACCACAGTGTCCGCGGAATTGGGCGGGCCGCAGGGGCTGGCCCGGCTGTCAGCGGCAGCGCAGGCGCGCGGAATCGGTCTGGTCGTCGACATCGTGCCCAATCACGTCGGCGTGGCACGCCCGGAGCAGAACCCATGGTGGTGGGACGTGCTCAAGCATGGCCGATCCTCGAGGTACGCCGTATTCTTCGACATCGATTGGGAACTCGGTGACGGCCGAATCATCCTGCCGGTATTGGGGTCTGACGGCGACGTCGCCGATCTGGCCGTCGACGGCGACGTGCTGCGGTTGGGTGATCTGGTGTTTCCGGTCGCGCCCGGAACCGGCACCGGCAGCGGCGCGCAGGTCCACGACCGCCAGCATTATCGGCTGGTCGGGTGGCGTAACGGCACGTGTGGATACCGTCGCTTCTTTTCGATCACGTCGCTGGCGGGTCTGCGTCAAGAGGATCGGACGGTATTCGACGCCTGGCACGCCGAGCTGTCGCGCTGGTTCGACGCGGGTCTCGTCGACGGCGTGCGGGTCGATCACCCGGACGGGCTGTCGGATCCCGGTGAGTATCTGGAACGGCTGCGCGCGCTGGTCGGACCGGGCGCCTGGATCGTCGTCGAGAAAATTCTCGCCGCCGACGAGTCGCTCGATCCGAGCCTGCCGGTGGCCGGCTCGACCGGCTACGACGTTCTTCGGGAGATCGGCGGGCTGTTCATCGACCCGAACGGGGAACCGGCGCTGACCGAGCTGTTCGAAACCGCCGGTGTCGACTATCGCGCGATGCCGATGTTATTGGCCGAACAGAAGGAGATCGAGGCGTCCGAGACGCTGGGGAGCGAGCTGGCTCGGCTGCGGCGTTGCGTGGTGAGCGCCACCGGAGCCGACCATCCGCTGCTGGCCGAGGCCATCGGGGGGCTGCTCGGGCAGGTGGGCGTGTATCGCAGCGACTACCCGGGGCTGGCGTCGACTCTGCCGGTGGCGCTCGCCGAAATACAAGCGGAGAAGCCGGAACTGGGTGAACCTCTTCAGCTGGTCGCGGCCGCGATCGCCGACGATCGAGAATCTGCGGTGCGGCTGCAGCAGCTGTGCGGGGCGGTAACGGCCAAGGCGACCGAGGACTGCCAGTTCTACCGTGATGCGCGGCTGGTGTCGCTCAACGAAGTCGGCGGAGACCCGCAACGTTTCGGGGTGGGGGCGGCGGAGTTTCATCAGCGGGCCGCTATCAGGGCTCGACGCTGGCCGCACACCATGTCCACACTGTCCACGCACGACACCAAACGCGGTGAGGACGTGCGGGCCCGGATCGGCGTGCTGTCGCAGGTGCCGTCGTTGTGGGCCGAATTCGTCGCCCGTTGGGAGGCCAGTACCCCATCGCCTGACCTGGCGACCGGACTCTTCCTGTGGCAGAACATCTTCGGCGTATGGCCGGCCGACGGCCTTGTGAGTACCGCACTGCGCGAGCGGTTGCACGCCTATGCCGAGAAGGCGGTTCGCGAAGCAGCCCGGCGCACCTCATGGCACGACCCCGAGACCGAGTTCGAGGGCGCACTGCACCGTTGGCTCGACGACATCCTCGACGGACCCATTGCACAGCAGCTGACCGAACTCGTCAGCGAGCTCGCACCGCACATCGAAAACGACATCCTGGGCCAGAAACTCCTGGCGCTGACCGTTCCCGGCATCCCGGACGTGTATCAGGGCACCGAGCTCTGCGACGACAGCCTGGTCGACCCCGACAACCGGCGAGCGGTCGACTACGTCGCGCGGCGCGAGGCGCTCCGGTCTGGCCACCACCCGAAGATGCGGGTGGTCGCTGCGGCGCTGCGAATACGCCGTGGCCGTCCCGACACCTTCCTGAACGGCAGCTATCACCCGGTGCTGGCATCCGGCCCGGCCGCAGAGCATGTCGTTGCGTTTCGCCGGGGCCAGGACGTGGCGGTTGCGGTAAGCCGTTGGACGGTGCGCCTGCCCGACGGCGGATGGCGCGACACCGTCGTCGCACTACCTCCCGGTACCTGGGCCGACACCCTCTCCGGCGCCGAACACAATGGACCGGTGCCGGCTGCCGAATTGTTCGCGACGCTGCCGGTCGCTCTGTTGGAGCGTGTCGATGACTGACTTCGCCGTCTGGGCGCCGGCCCCCGCAGTCGTCGGCCTCGATGTCGACGGGGTGTCCCACCCGATGACCAGTGCAGGGGGAGGCTGGTGGCGCACGACGCTCGAGGTGGCCCCCGACGCCCGCTATGGGTATCTGATCGATGACGACCCGCAGGTTCTTCCGGATCCGCGGTCGGCCCGTCAGCCCGACGGTGTGCACGCACGCTCGGCGCTGTGGGATGAAACCAGTGCGACCTGGACCGACGACGACTGGGCGGGGCGAGATGTCGAAGGTGCGGTGATCTACGAGCTGCACATCGGCACATTCACCGCGGCGGGCACCTTCGAATCGGCCATCGAGAAGCTGGATCACCTGGTCGATCTCGGTGTCGACTTCGTGGAACTGATGCCGGTCAACGCCTTTTCCGGTACGCACGGCTGGGGGTACGACGGTGTGCTCTGGTATGCGGTGCATGAGCCCTATGGCGGCCCGGATGGGCTGGTGCGCTTCGTCGACGCCTGTCACGGTCGCGGCCTGGGTGTGCTGATCGATGCCGTTTTCAACCACCTCGGCCCGTCCGGAAATTACCTGCCCCGCTTCGGGCCGTACCTGTCGGAAACAACTAATCCCTGGGGCAATGCCGTCAATATCGACGGCGCCGACTCCGATGAGGTACGCCGCTACATCATCGACTGCGCGCTGCGCTGGATGCGTGTCTTCCATGCCGACGGGCTGCGTCTGGATGCCGTGCACGCGCTGGTGGACACCACGGCGATCCATATTCTCGAGGAGCTGGCCGCTGAAACCGACGCGCTCGCCGCACAATTGGGCCGTCCGTTAGCGCTCATCGCCGAGAGCGACCGCAACGATCCACGGATTGTCTCCCGCCGTGAAGACGGTGGCTACGGGATCACCGCGCAATGGGATGACGACCTACATCACGCCATTCACACCGCGGTATCCGGAGAACGGCAAGGCTACTACGCCGACTTCGGCAGCATCGCCACGCTGGCGACCACCCTGCGCGACGGCTTTTTCCACGCGGGAACGTATTCGTCGTTCCGCCGCCGGCGTCACGGGCGTCCGCTGCCCACCTCGATGATTCCGGCTACCCGGCTGCTGGCGTACACCTGCACGCATGATCAGGTCGGCAACCGGGCGCTCGGTGACCGCCCGTCGCAGAACCTGACCGCCGGGCAGCTCGCGGTCAAAGCCGCACTGGTACTTTTCTCGCCTTACACCGCAATGCTTTTCATGGGGGAGGAATGGGGTGCGCTGACCCCATTCCAGTTCTTCACCTCGCATGAGGACCCGCAGGTGGCCCGGGCCACCGCAGAAGGCCGCAAAGCCGAGTTCGCCGAGCACGGTTGGGACGCCGACGATATCCCGGACCCGCAGGACCCGGCGACCTTCCAGCGGTCGAAGCTGGACTGGCAAGAGGTTCACGGCCAAGGTCATCTGCCGCTGCTGGGCGTCTACAAATCGCTGATCAGGCTGCGCGCCGAGGCGGATCTGGCCGATCCCTGGTTGGGTCACCTCGCGGTCGACTACGACGAGGACAATCGGTGGATCGCCATGCGCCGTGGCCGGCTGCTGCTCGTCTGCAATCTGGGTGAGACCGCGGTGAGTGTGCCGGTGCACGGCGAGCCGGTCCTGGCCTGGGGATCGCCGGCATTCGAGAACCACACCACACAACTGCCGGGGCAGTCGTTCGCAGTGCTGCGGGCTTAGAACACCGTCTGCGCGCAGGTGGACGGCGTGGTGATGTTGACCCCGCTGTAGACCACCTGCACGTGGGTGCAGACGATCACGTTGGCGTCGGTCTTGGGCTGGCCGGTGGAGTATTCCAAAACGTCGATGCTGCCGTTGGTCTGGTATTTGTCCGGCGGTCCCTCGCCGTAATACATCGATTGGATCACCGCCCCGGTGCCGTCCTTGAACACCTTCGTTCCCGGCCCGCCGCGGTCCTTGAACCAGCCCTCGCCGCCGTCGGTGTGCACGTCGAGATAGGCCGTCCGCTTCGACGAACGGATTTCGGTGCTCTGCCGGGCCCACAGGTCGGGCGGGAAGCCGGCCAATCCCTCCGGGGTCTGCAGCCGCACCCCGACGGTGAACCGGCACAGTGGCGGGCCGGCGCAGTCGACCCAGCTGTGAGTCTGCAACTGGTCGGCGTCGTTGACCGGTACCAACGTGGTCTTGGTATCACTCGCCGCCGAGGAGATCGCGGGCGGGATCAGCGCGGCCAACAGCGTCAACGCTGCCGGCATCATCAGCAACCGCTTCATGTCGCACCAACCTAGACCCGGGATCACTCGTCGTAGGTTACTTCGACCGAATCCGTCTCGGGATGGGCCTGACAGGCCAGGATCAGCCCCTCGGCGAGATCCTGAGGCTCCAACACATCGTTGACCTCCATGGTGACCTTGCCGTTCTTCAATACGCAGGCGCAGGCGCCACAGTGCCCCTCCCGGCAGGAGAACGGGGCATCGAGGCCCTTGTCGAGCAGCAGGTCCAGCAGCTTGACGTGGCGGGGCCATTCAACGGTGTGGGTCTCGCCGTCCAGTTCGACCGCGACGGTGGCCGGCGCGGTCTCCTCCGAGCCCTCCGGCGCCTCGGTGATCTTGACCGCGGCGAACGGGTCGCTGTCCAGCGACTTGAACACCTCGAGATGGATCTGCTGGGCCGGGACGTTCAAGGCCTCCAGGGCGTCCCGCGACGCCTGCATGAACGGACCCGGGCCGCAGATGAAGGCCTGACGGTCGGTGAAGGGGGCGCTCAGCTGGGCCAGCGCGGCGGCGCTCGGCAAGCCCTGCACCGACTCCAGCCAGTGCACGACGGTCAGCCGATCGGGGTACTTGGCGGCCAGTTCGCGCAGCGCGGCGCCGAAGATCACCGATCGCTCATCGCGATTGGCGTAGACCAGCGTCACCTTGCCGTTGCCCTGCGACAGCGCCGACTTGCAGATCGCCATCATCGGGGTGATTCCGCTGCCGGCGGCCAGCAGCAGGAAATCGGAGTCCAGCGACTTGGGTACGAAGGTGCCCGACGGCGCCAGCACGTGGACCCGCATCCCGGGGCGGGCGTGGTCGCACAGCCAGTTCGACGCGTAGCCGTCGGTGGTCCGTTTCACGGTCACGGTCAGCGAGTCGTCGGTGAACGGGGAACTGCACAGCGAGTAGCAGCGGGCCACCGAGCCGGTGCGGTCGCTGGGGATCCGCAGCGTCAGGAACTGGCCCGGCGAGTACTTCAGCCGCTGCGCGGTGATCTCCGGATCGGCGGGCCCGTCCGGGACCCCGAAGACCAGCGAGCAGGCGTCGTCGGTCTCGGCGATGACTTGCGCGATCTGCAATTCCAGGACGTGGCTACCCAATGGTTCGTCCGGAATGGTCTCCGCCACAGCCCGCCCCTCATCGTCGGTCATAACTAGAACAGGTTACAGAAAACCGGTCCGGTATCGCTACCAGCCGCAGGAACACCCCGCTCGACACAAATCGGAACGTGTTCTAATCTCACTCTAGGCGGGTTGAAAAACCGGGCCGCTAACCTGCTCACTCCTGGGAGGCAATCTAGTGACGTCCATTCAACAGCGTGACGCGCAGTCGGTGCTTGCAGCCATCGACGATCTACTTCCGCAGTTGCGCGAGCGCGCTCAGGAGACCGAGGACCTGCGCAAGATTCCCGACGCCAACATCAACGCGCTCGAGGAGATCGGCTTCTTCAAGCTGTTGCAGCCCGAGCAGTGGGGCGGCCTGCAATGCGACCCCGCGGTGTTCTACGAGGCGGTCCGCCGTATCGCCAGCGCGTGTGGCTCGACCGGCTGGGTGGCTTCGATCATCGGCGTGCACAACTGGCACCTGGCGCTGTTCGATCAGCAGGCCCAGGTCGAGGTCTGGGGCGAGGACGCCAACGTGCGGGTCTCGTCCTCCTACGCCCCGATGGGCGCCGGTGTGGTGACCGAGAAAGCCGACGGCTACATCGTCAACGGCTCCTGGAACTGGTCGTCCGGCTGCGACCACGCCACCTGGGCGTTCCTGGGCGGCCCGGTGATCAAGGACGGCAAGCCGGTGGACTTCGGCAGCTTCCTGATCCCGCGCGCCGAGTACACGATCGACGACGTCTGGCACGTGGTGGGGCTTCGCGGCACCGGCAGCAACACCGTGGTGGTCAAGGACGTCTTCGTCCCGCGGCACCGCTTCCTGTCCTACAAGGCGATGAACGACCAGAGCGCCGGTGGTTACGCCACCAATACCGCGCCGGTCTACAAGATGCCGTGGGGCACCATGCACCCGACCACGATCTCGGCCCCGATCATGGGCATGGCCTACGGCGCCTACGCGGCGCACGTAGAGCACCAGGGCAAGCGGGTCCGGGCGGCTTTCGCCGGGGAGAAGGCCAAAGACGACCCGTTCGCCAAGGTTCGGATCGCCGAGGCGGCCAGTGACATCGACGCCGGTTGGCGGCAGCTGATCGGCAACGTCGCCGACGAATACGCCCTGCTGGCGGCCGGCAAGGAGATTCCGTTCGACCTGCGGGCCCGCGCCCGCCGCGACCAGGTTCGTGCCACCGGCCGGGCCATCGCCTCCATCGACCGGCTTTTCGAGGCGGCCGGTGCCACCGCGCTGTCCAACGACGCGCCGGTCCAGCGATTCTGGCGTGACGCGCATGCGGGCCGGGTACACGCCGCCAATGACCCGGAACGGGCCTACATGATCTTCGGCAACCACGAATTCGGGTTGCCGCCCGGCGACACAATGGTCTGATCGGGCGCCGGCCCGGGACATAGACGAGCTTTGCGGGAGGTATCGCGATGAGTATCCGTTCGCTGGGGTATTTGCGGATCCAGGCCACCGACATGGCGGCGTGGCGGGAGTTCGGCCTGAAAGTTCTCGGCATGGTCGAGGGCCAGGGCGCGACCGAAGGTGCGCTGTATCTGCGGATGGACGACTTCCCCGCCCGGCTGGTGATCGTGCCCGGCGACACCGACCGGCTGCTGTCGTCAGGCTGGGAGTGCGCCAACGCCGCGGGGCTGACCGAGATCCGGCAGCGCCTGGAGGCCGAGGGCACGCCCTACAAGGAGGGCACCGCGGCCGAACTGGCCGAGCGCAGCGTCGTCGAGATGATCACCTTCGACGACCCGTCCGGCAACACCCTGGAGGTGTTCCACGGTGTCGCGCTGCAGCACCGTCGGGTGGTCAGCCCGTATGGGCACCGGTTCGTCACCGAGGAACAGGGTCTGGGCCATGTGGTGTTGTCGACTGCCGACGACGCCGAGGCGCTGCACTTCTACCGCGACGTGCTCGGCTTCCGGCTGCGTGACTCGATGCGGCTGCCCCCGCAGATGGTAGGCCGCCCGGCCGACGGCGACCCGGCGTGGCTGCGGTTCTTCGGCTGCAACCCGCGCCACCACAGCCTGGCGTTTTTGCCGATGCCCACCCCGACCGGCATCGTGCACCTCATGGTCGAGGTGGGCGAGGCCGACGATGTCGGGCTCTGCCTGGACCGGGCCTACCGCCGCAAGGTGCCGATGGCCGCCACCCTGGGCCGGCACGTCAACGACAAGATGCTGTCGTTCTACATGAAGTCTCCCAGCGGGTTCCAGATCGAATTCGGTTGCGAGGGACTGGAAGTCGACGACGACGACTGGGTGGCCCGGGAGAGCACCGCGGTCAGTCTGTGGGGGCATGACTTCACGGTGGGCATCGAGACATAGCAGTGAGCTCCGAATCGACGAAAGACGACCTTCCGATCGACCCGCGCGCGTTTCGCAACGTACTCGGTCAGTTCTGTACGGGCATCACCATCATCACCACCGTGCACGACGGCACGCCGACCGGGTTCGCCTGCCAATCGTTCGCCGCGTTGTCGCTGGACCCGCCGCTGGTGCTGTTCTGCCCGACCAAGGTGTCGCGGTCCTGGCAGGCCATCGAGGCCAGCGGAACGTTCTGCGTCAACATCCTGGCCGAAGAGCAGAAAGAGGTCTGCGCCCGATTCGGCTCTCGCGAACCGGATAAGTTCGCCGGGGTCGACTGGGAGCCCTCCCCGCTGGGGTCGCCGATACTGGCCCGGTCGCTGGCCCACATCGACTGCACGGTGGCCTCGGTGCACGACGGCGGCGACCACTTCGTGGTTTTCGGTGCGGTGCAATCACTTTCCGATGTGCCCGAAGTGAAGCCCCGACCGCTGCTGTTCTACCGCGGTGATTACACCGGTATCGAGCCGGAGAAGACCACGCCCGCGCAATGGCGCGACGACCTGGAGGCGTTCCTCACCGCCACCACCGACGACACCTGGCTGTAGTTTCGCTTCCCCGCGAGCAGTCACGAAAACTCCTGAATCGCCCGGATTTCAAAGGCTTTCGCGAGTGCGGTGCGGGCGTCTCAGTGCCAGCGTTGCTGGTGTTCGGCGTGCGTGCGCAGGTACGCCCCCGGGCGATAGAACTCGTCGTAGAAGTCGGTGTCGAGGTGCTGCGCCTGCAGGTACATCAGGACATGCACGGTCGGTACGGTGCCGGGCAACTTGCCGAACGTGTCGTAGATGTAGGACGCCTGCAGTGTGACCAGCTCGGCGATACCGTCCGGTGGCAGCGCCGAGCCGCGCACGGCCGGGCTTGCCGACCAGGGGCCCGGGGTAGCGGCGTGTGACGGCCCGCCGGGACCGAACTTGCGGGCCACCAGTTTCTGTACCCCCTCGGCCACCGACGCCACATGCGGCGGGCTGAGCGTCTCGAAATAGCCGGGCAGCCCGGTGACATTCGGGAAGGGCCAGCGCGCATCGGCATCGGCGACGAAACCCAGCCCGGGCGCCCGCGGGTCACCGGTACCGCCCAGCACCGACAGCCGATCCAGACCATCGAAGATCCAGCCGCCCAAGCCCATCGCCTGCAGCCCCAGCGCCCCGTTGTGGGCGGCGATCGACAGTTCGGCACTGGCCTCGGTCAGGGTGTACTGCTCCACGAACGACAGCGGGATCGGGTCATCGGCGTGCGCCAGATGCGAAAACCCTTGCAGGCCTGGGATATCGCGGCCGTTGATGTCGTCGGTGACGCGGTAGCCGTTGGCTGCGAAGAACCAGAGGTTCTCCAGCAGATGCTCCGCCAGATCGGCCGCGGCGAACGCCAGCAGACTGCCCGGGTGGTTGCCGATCCAGGTGTTGTGGCCCTCCATGTAGGGCTCTTCACGGGGTAGTTCCAAGCGTGAATCCGACAGCCGCACATAGGAATCCGCAGTGTGGCTGATCCAATCCTCGATGGTGTCGAGCTGCAGCGGTTGCTGGTCGCGGGTGGGCAGCAGATAGCAGCCGGTGTCGTCGGTGAAGAACAGCTGACTGGTGTGAAAGCCCGCCGCCGACGGCATCGCACGGCCGGTGGCGCTGCCCGGGTAGTTGGGCAGCGCCGGGGCGTATCCGGGATGGTGCGCGATGCCGTCATGCCAACCGGTGACCCCGGCCATCAGGGAGAGCAGCAGCGCCCGTTCGACCTCGGAGAGGGGCTGCACGGGCCGGCGGCTGGTGTAGGCCAGGGCGCCGGCCGGAATGGCACCGCCGACCGGGAACCGCCGGGACCGGCGTCCGGTGATCGCGGCGAACAGGCCGAACCCGGCCGCCTGCGCCAGCGCGGCCCGTTCGTGGTCGCTGATCGCCAGGGCCATGGCGGATCTACTTGCTGACGGTCTCCAGCAGCATGGCCAACTGGGTCGGGGAGACCGCGATGCCGCACTGGTTCTTCAGGTCGGTCAGCGGCGCGGCGATGCCCTGCAGCGCCGACAGCTGGTCGAGGTGGCCGACGAAGTAGCCCTGCACCGAGGACTTGGCCTGGTCCGCGGGCATGGTCGCCGCGGCGGTCAGCACGTCGTTGGCCTCCGGGTGGTCGTTGAGGAATCCACCGGCCTGGCCCAGCACGCCGCTGGCGGTGGTGCTCAAGCCGGCAGCTGTGCAAGGTGCCGGCGCGGCATCGGCCGGCGCGGTGGTCCCGGAGGCGGAGGCGGCCACCGCACCGAGGATGCCGACGGCTGCCGCGCCGATCGCCAGGCGAGTAGTGGTTGTGCGCATTGCTGTGGTCCCTTCGATCAGGTAAGTCGAGATTGTGAACAAACCTACCGGAGCGGCAGCCACCCGCGGATTCGATGCAACGCTTCGGAGATGTCGGCGGTCGGTCCGGCGAACGACAGCCGGACGAAGGTGTTGCCGCGCTCGGGGTCGAAGTCGACACCCGGCGCCACGGCGACGCCGGTGTCGGCGAGCAGTCGCGCGCAGAACGCCAGCGAATCGTCGGTGTACTCCGCTACGTCGGCGTAGACGTAGAACGCCCCGTCGGTGGGCGCCAACTTCTCGATGCCCATGCCCCGCAGCCCGTCCAGCAGCAACTCCCGGTTGGCCGCGTAGTGCCGCAGGTGGCCATCGGACTCGGCGATCGCCTCAGGGGTGAAGGCGGCGACCGCCGCGTACTGGGGCAGCACCGGCGGGCAGATCGTGAAATTGCCGGTCAGGCAGTCCACCGCGCGCCGCAGCGCCGGCGGTACCAGCAGCCAGCCCAGCCGCCAGCCGGTCATCGCGAAGTACTTGGAGAAGCTGTTGGCCACCACCGCGTTGCGGGAGGTCTGCCAGGCACAACTGGTCTGTGGGGCGCCGTCATAGACCAGGCCGTGGTAGACCTCGTCGCTGATCAACCGCACGCCCGACTCGTCGCACCAGCGGGCGATCGCGGCCAGCTCCGCCGGCTCCAGGACGGTGCCGGTCGGATTGGCCGGGCTGGCGACGATCACCCCGGCCAGCGGCCCGGGAATCTCGGCCAGCGCCGCCGCGGTGGGCTGGAAGCGGGTCGCCGGCCCGCACGGGATCTCGATCACCTCACAGCCCAGCGCGGTCAGGATATTGCGGTAACACGGGTAGCCGGGGCTGGCGATCGCCACCCGGTCGCCGACGTCGAAGCAGGCCAGGAACGCCAGCAGGAAACCGCCCGACGAGCCGGTGGTGACCACCACGTCGTCGGGATCTACGGCCAATCCGTAACGACTTGCGTAGGAACCGGCGATAGCCGAGCGCAGCTCCGGGATCCCCAGCGCAACGGTGTAGCCGAGCTGGTCGGTCTGTAGGGCCGCAGCGGCCGCCGCGCGAACCGGCTCGGGCGCACCGACGCTGGGCTGCCCGGCGGACAGGTTGACCAGGTCGCCGTGGCTGCGCTGGCGTTCGGCGGCGGCCAGCCACACATCCATCACGTGAAACGGTGGGATGCCGGCGCGCAGTGCCGCGCGGTCCAGACGGCCCGTCATGTGCCGACGGCCAGGAAGGTGAACGGTTCGGCGACGGCGAACTGCGACGACGTCTCACCGGCGAAGGTGTTGGAGTCGTCGTCGCCGAGTGCGAGTTTGCGTACCGCGGCGCCCTGCGTGAAGTCGAGTTTCTTCAGATCAACCCAGAACACGTTGGGTGTCAGCGCGGATTCGAAACAGTACAGCTTGTGGCCGTGGTGGGCGACGGTGCGCCACCGTGTCGAGGCGATGTTGGGCTCGCCGGGCGTGGAGATGCCGAACGGCACAGACACGTTGCGCACCACGCTGAGCACCGATGCGAGCGCGATCTTCGGGTGCTCGGATTTGGGTATCGCGTTGACGTAGAACGAGGCCCGCGCGAACCGGTCGGCTGCCCGGTTGGTACCGGGCAGCATGACGGTGCCTCCGAGCTGCTCCCAATAGGCGTTGACCGCGAGCTGCTGATCAAAACTCGGGGAGTTCGTCATCACCTGATAGTCGCGGCTGTGGTGGATAACCTGTCTGCCACCAATGTATTCCACGATCGCACTGTCTCCGCTCGCGTCCGACATCGACAGATGTAGGGTCGCCAGGCGATCCTCGCCGGGTACGCCGTCGGTGACCACGACGAACGGTTCGGTGTTCAAGGCGGCGACGGCCTCGGCCACGGTGGCGAAGTTGTCGAGTACGTACTGAGCCCAAAGCGCGACGGACAGCCCGGGCCGGGAACCGTCATAGCCGGGGTACTCCGATTCGGCCAGCCACAGCAGGTTGGCGGACAGTCCCTCCTCGTTCAGGCCGTCGGTGGTGCAGATGTCGTACCCGGTGGCCACGACGCTGCCGTATTTCGCCGTCCACTCAACAGAGTTCGCCCCGGCCTGCCCCGTCCTCCGCACGCCGCGTGGCAGCGCCCAGAGATTGGTCGCCAGATCCAGCTTCCAGTCCATCGACCGCCCGGTGATGATGTTGCCGTTCGGTCCCAGATAAACCAATCGGGTACACATGCGTCTACCGTACGGGACCTTTAGAACACCTCGGCCTGTAACCGGCGCAGGTGTTCGGCCGGCTGACCCAGCAGCTGCGAACCGCCGTGCGCGCGTTTGAAATACAGCTGGATATCGCTTTCCCAGGTGATCGCAATGCCGCCGTGCAGCTGAACCGCCTCGCCGGCCACTGTGGAGAACGCCTCGCTGGCAACGACTCTGGCGAGTGCGGCCGACGTCGGCGACGGCTCGGAGAGTGCGTCGTCGACGACGGCGCGCGCAGTCGAGACCGACACATACAGGTCGGCCATCCGGTGCTTGAGGGCCTGGAAGCTGCCGATCGGCCGGCCGAACTGCACCCGGTCCTTGGTGTACTGCACGGTCAGGTCCAGGCAGCGGGTGGCCGCGCCGACCTGCTCTGCGGCCAGCAGGATTGCCGCGCAGTCGGCGATGCCGGGGTCGGTCCCGATCTCCTGAGTCTGCTCGGCGGTGATCCGGCCCAGCCGGCGGGTGGGGTCCATGGTGGCCACCGGCTCGGTGTTGAAAGTGATCCAGCGGTTGAGCCGGCTGCCGTCGGAGCCCACGACGACGTCCGCGATGTCACCGTTGACCGCGTAGTCGGCATCGAAGACGACCGCCCCGATAGCGGCGCCTTCCACCAGCTGTTCGAGGGCCTGCGTGTCGGGCCGCTCGGCGGCCAGCAACGCCAGCTCGGCCAGGACGGTACCCAGCAGCGGCGTGGGCACCAGCGCCTTGCCCAGCTCCTCGAGAACGACCGCGACATCACCCAACTGACCACCGGCGCCGCCGAGCTCCTCGGGCACCACCAGGGCGGCGGCACCGACCTGCTCACACAGCAGCCGCCACAGCGTCTCGTCGTAGCCCCGCTCGGACTCCATCGCGGCGCGGACGGCTTCGGGTGTGGCGTGCTTGTCGACCAGCGCGGCGACGGTCTGGCGCAGCAGGTCACGTTCTTCGTTGTGGGCCACTTAGATCGCCTCCAACACTCGCCGCCGGTGAGCGGTCGGGTCACCCCACGCGGGACGCAGGGCCTGCACCCGCAGCAGCCACAGCGACAGGTCGCATTCACTGGTGAAGCCGATCGCGCCGTGGGTCTGCAGCGCCGAGTGCGCGGCCAGCAGGGCCGCATCGGAGGCGGCCACCTTGGCCGCGCTCACGTCCCGGGCGGTGTCGGCGGAGTCATCAGCTAGCGAGAGCGCGGCCCCGTATACCAACGGGCGGGCCAGCTCCAGGGCGATGTGCACGTCGGCCAGCTTGTGCTTGATCGCCTGGTAGCCGCCGATCACCCGGCCGAACTGGGTGCGCTGCTTGGCGTAGTCGACGGCCGTATTGAGCATGGCCTGCCCGGCGCCGATCAGCTGTGCCGCGGTGGCCAGTGCCCCCACCTCGTAGGCGCGGACGGTGTCGGCGTCCCAGGATTCGCCGGTCGCGGTGACATCGAAGACGCCGCGGCTCGGGTCCACCGAGGCGTGTCGGGTACCGGTCTGGGCCTGGTTGACCTTGCCGCCCTCGGCCAGCAGAACGAGGTCGGCGGCCTCGGCGTCCACGGCCCGCGGGGTGTGCGGCGGCAGCGCCACGGTGGCGATCAACTCACCGCCAGCCAATGCGGCCAGCCGCTCACCGGCGTCCGGTGCGCCGGCCAGCAGCACCGGCGCCACCGCAATGGACTCCGCCACCGGCCCCGGTACGCACCAGCGGCCGAGCGCTTCCATGGCCAGAACCAGATCGACCGGGTGGGCGCCGATGCCGTCGAACTCCTCCGGTACGGCCAATGCGGTGACGCCGAGTTCGGCGAGCCGGCTCCACACCCGTCGGCCCGGCTCGGGGTTGCCCTGCCCCCAGGCGCGCACCGCGCCGGGCACGTCGGCCGCAGCGAGGGCGGCGTCGATGCTGGCCGCGAAGTCGCGCTGTTCTTGGTCTAGATCGAATTTCACTTCTTCTCCCGGGGCAGGCCCAGCAGCCGCTCGGCGATGATATTGCGCTGAATCTCGTTGGTGCCGGCGTAGATGGGGCCGCCGAGTGCGAACAGGTAGCCGTGGGTCCAGGCGTCGGCCAGCTCGCCGTCGGCGCCGCGGATGTCCAGGCCGGTCTGGTGCAGCGCGACGTCCAGGTCCGACCAGAACACCTTGGTCACCGAGGACTCCGCGCCCAGCTCACCGCCGGCGGCCAGCCGGGTCACGGTGCCAAATGTCTGTAATCGGTAGGCCTGCGCCTTGATCCAGGCGTCGGCGACGCGGTCGGTGAACACCGGATCGCTGCCGTGCTGTCTCCACATGGCCGCCAGCTTCTCGGCGCCCACCACAAACCGGGCCGGGCTGCGCAGGCTCATGCCGCGCTCGTTGCTCGACGTGCTCATCGCGGCGCGCCAGCCTTCGTTCGGCACACCGATCACGTCGTTGTCCGGCACGAAGACGTCGTCGAGGAAGATCTCGCCGAAGCCGGTCTCCCCGCCGAGCTGTTCGATGGCACGAACCGTGATCCCGTCGGCCTTGAGGTCGAACATGAAGTAGGTCAGGCCGTGGTGGCGCTGGGCCTCCGGGTCGGAGCGGAACAGTCCGAAACCGCGCTCGCCGAATGGGGCCCGCGAGCTCCAGATCTTCTGCCCGTTGAGCTTCCAGCCGCCGTCGACCTTGGTCGCCGTCGAGCGCAGTGACGCCAGGTCGCTGCCGGACTCCGGCTCTGACCACGCCTGCGCCCAGATCTCCTCGCCGCTGGCCATCTTCGGCAGGATGCGGTCCAGCTGCTCTTGCGTGCCGTGCGCGAACAGCGTCGGCGCCAGCATCGAGGTGCCGTTGGCGCTGGCGCGCCCCGGTGCGCCGGCGCGGAAGTACTCCTCCTCGTACACCACCCACTGCAGCAGGCTGGCGTCGCGCCCGCCGTATTTCTTGGGCCAGGCGATCACCGACAGGCCGGCGTCGAAGAGCACCTTGTCCCAGCGACGGTGCTGCTCGAAACCCTCGGCGGTGTCGTAGGACTCAGTCGGGAACTTGTCGGAGTTCGCCGCCAGGAAGCCGCGGACCTCGGCGCGAAAGGCCTCGGTCTCGTCATCGAAATTCAGGTCCATCTAGGCCCACTCTCTCAACTCATGCTTGACCACCTTGCCGCCGGGATTACGCGGCAGGGAGTCAGCGAACGTCACCGATCGTGGCGCCTTGAAATTCGCCAGATGCTCACGGGCATAACTGATCACGGCCGTCTCGTCCAGCTCTGAGTCGGGCCGGCGCACGATGAAGGCGCGGCCCACCTCGCCGAGGCGTTCGTCGGGCACCCCGATCACCGCCACGTCGGCCACCCCCTCGAGCCGGGCCAGCACCTGCTCGATCTCGGCCGGGTAGACGTTGAAACCGCCGCAGATGTACATGTCCTTGAGCCGGTCGGTGATCCGCAGGTTCCCGGCGGCGTCCACGGTCCCGATGTCGCCGGTGTGCAGCCAGCCCGCCGCGTCGATCGCGGCGGCGGTGGCCTCCGGGTCGTCGAGGTAGCCGAGCATGATGTTGGCGCTGCGCAACAGCACCTCCCCGGATTCGCCGATGCGCAGCTCGAAGTCGGCGATCGGACGCCCGCAGGTGGTGGCGACGGTGACGGCGTCATCGTCAGCGCGGCACATGGTGGCGAACCCGCCGGACTCGGTCAGCCCGTAGGCGGTGAGCACGATGTCGATGTCGAGTTCGGTCTGCATCCGCTCGATCAGCACCACCGGTACGGTGGCCGCTCCGGTGACCGCGAATCGCAGCGAGCTCAGGTCATAGCGGTCGCGATCGGGGTGATCCAGCAGGGTCTGATAGATCGTCGGCGGCCCGGGCAGCACGGTGATCCGGTGGGACTCGATGGCGCGCAGCGCGCCGGCCGGGTCGAAGGTCAGCTGTGGGATCAGGGTGGCCCCGGTCTGCAGGCAGGCCAGGATCCCGGCCTTGTAGCCGAAGTTGTGGAAGAACGGGTTGATGCACAGGTAGCGGTCCTGCGCGGTCATCTGCCCGCATTCCGCCCATGCCGCCGGGCCGGCCAGCGACTGCCGGTGGGCGCAGAGCACGCCTTTGCTGCGGCCGGTGGTTCCGGAGGTGAACAGGATGTCGGACAGATCATCGGGTTCGACCGCGGCGGCGCGCGCATCGACGTCGGCGGCCGGCACCGCCGCACCCGCGGCGATGAACTCGTCCCAGGAGGCCGCCGCGCTCGCATCGTCTTCTTGGACGGGCACGCGGACCACGTGCTGCAGATCGGGTAGCTGGTCTCGGTCGAGTTCGGTGAGCCGGTCGGTCTTGAGGAACCGGCCCATGCCGACCAGCACCTTGGCCTTACTGCGGGCCAGGATGTCGGTGGCCTCCGCGGCGGTGTAGCGGGTATTCAGCGGCACCAGCACGCCGCCGGCGTAGTGGGTGCCCAGGCAGGTGATCACCCAGTGCCAGGTGTTGGGCGACCAGAGCCCAACCCGGTCGCCGGGCTGCACGCCCAGGGCGACCAGAGCCGCGGCGGCCCGTCGCACCTCGTCGCGCAGGCTCGCGTAGGTGAAGCGGTTTTCCTCGGTGACCAGGGCATCATGGTCGGGCAGCGCGCGCGCGATGTGGTCCAGGGCCGCAGGCGTGGTCTGCGGTTCGGTACTCATAGGCGCTGCTCCTCCCCGTCGCTGAACTCTGCATGCCGTCAGCGCGGGCTCCCTGGGCTCGACGGCTCGTAGCCGAGCAAGTGCTTGGTAGGTTAGCCTACAAGGGTGCAAGCAGTCGAGGAGTTCCGGGCTGAGGTCCGTGCATGGCTGGCCGACAACCTGGTCGGGGAGTTCGCCGAGCTCAAGGGCCTCGGCGGCCCGGGACGCGAGCATGAGGCGTTCGACGAGCGGATGGCATGGAACCGCCATCTGGCCGACGCCGGACTGACCTGCCTGGGCTGGCCGGTGGAACACGGCGGGCGCGGCCTGTCGGTCGCGCACCGGGTGGCGTTCTATGAGGAGTACGCCCGCGCCGACGCGCCCGACAAGGTCAACCACCTGGGCGAAGAGCTGCTGGGGCCGACCCTGATCGCCTTCGGCACGCCCGAGCAGCAGCAGCGCTTCCTGCCCGGCATCCGCAATGTCACCGAACTGTGGTGCCAGGGCTACTCGGAACCGGGCGCGGGCAGCGACCTGGCCAACGTGGCCACCACGGCCGTCCTCGACGGCGAGGGTCAGCAGTGGCGCATTAATGGCCAGAAGGTGTGGACGTCACTGGCCCACCTGTCGCAGTGGTGCTTCGTGGTGGCCCGCACCGAGAAGGGCTCCAAGCGGCACAACGGGCTGTCGTATCTGCTGGTGCCGTTGGATCAGCCGGGGGTCCAGATCCGCCCGATCGTGCAGCTCACCGGCACCTCGGAGTTCAACGAGGTGTTCTTCGACGACGCGGTCACCGACGCCGACCTGGTGGTCGGCGAGCCCGGCGACGGCTGGAAGGTGGCGATGGGCACGCTCACCTTCGAGCGCGGCGTATCGACGCTGGGGCAGCAGATCCGTTATGCGCGTGAGCTTTCCGCGCTGGTCGAAGTCGCGCAGCGCAACGGCGCCGCGGAGGACCCGCTGATCCGCGAGCGGCTCACCCGTTCCTGGGTCGGCCTGCGGTCGATGCGGTCCTACGCGCTGGCGACCATGGACGCCGAGCAGCCTGGCCAAGACAACGTTTCGAAACTGCTGTGGGCCAACTGGCATCGCGATCTGGGCGAGCTCGCCATGGACGTCATCGGGCCCGATTCGATGGTGCTCGCCGACGGCGACTTCGACGAGTGGCAGCGGCTCTATTTGTTCACTCGCAGCGACACCATCTACGGCGGGTCGAACGAGATTCAGCGCAACATCATCGCCGAGCGGGTTCTCGGCCTACCCCGGGAGGCAAAGGGATGAGCCTGACTTCGGATCTGTCCAAGGCGCCGGAAGAGATCGCCGGCCATGGCCTATTGGCGGGCAAGACGGTGCTGGTGACCGCGGCGGCCGGCACCGGGATCGGCTCCACCACCGCGCGCCGTGCCTTGGTGGAGGGCGCCGACGTCGTGGTCTCCGATTACCACGAGCGCCGACTTTCCGAGACCCGGGACGAACTGGCCGCCCTCGGGCTGGGCCGGGTGGAGGCGGTGGTCTGCGACGTGACCTCGACGGCCGCGGTGGACGCGCTGTTCGAGGCCGCCGTGGCGAGGATGGGCCGGCTCGACGTGCTGGTCAACAACGCCGGGCTGGGAGGTCAGACCCCGGTGATCGACATGACCGACGACGAATGGGACCGCGTCCTGAACGTGACCCTCACCTCGGTGATGCGCGCGACCCGCGCGGCGCTGCGCTACTTCCGGGGCGTCTCCCATGGCGGTGTGATCGTCAACAACGCCAGCGTGCTGGGTTGGCGCGCCCAGCATTCCCAGTCGCACTACGCCGCGGCCAAGGCCGGGGTGATGGCCCTGACCCGCTGCAGCGCGATCGAGGCGGTCGAGTACGGGGTGCGGATCAACGCCGTGTCGCCGTCGATCGCCCGGCACAAGTTCCTGGAGAAGACCAGTTCGGCCGAGCTGCTCGACCGGCTCGCCGACGGCGAGGCATTCGGGCGGGCCGCCGAACCGTGGGAGATCGCCACCACCATCGCGTTTTTGGCCAGCGACTACTCCAGCTACCTGACCGGCGAAGTCATCTCGGTTTCCAGCCAGCGCGCCTGACGCCATGACACGCCGTGACGAACTCCTGAACCTGGCTGCGGCGATGATCGCCGAGCGTGGCCTGCGCGCCACGACCGTGCGCGACATCGCCGACGCCGCCGGGATCCTGTCCGGCAGTCTGTACCACCACTTCTCCTCCAAGGAGGAGATGGTCGACGAGGTACTGCGCGACTTTCTGGATTGGCTGTTCGCCCGTTACCAACAGATCGTCGATCACGAAACCGATCCGCTTGAGCGCCTCAAGGGACTGTTCCTGGCTTCGTTCGACGCGATCGAGCACCGGCACGCCCAAGTCGTCATCTACCAGGATGAAGCCAAGCGGCTGTCGTCTCACGAGCGGTTCTCCTACGTCGACGAACGCAACCGTCAGCAACGTAAGATGTGGCTTGACGTGCTGCAGCAGGGCATCGAGGCGGGAATTTTCCGGCCCGACCTCGACGTCGACCTGGTCTATCGCTTCATCCGCGACACCACCTGGGTATCGGTGCGCTGGTACCAGCCCGGTGGCCCACTGACCGCCGAACAAGTCGGCAGACAATACCTCGCCATCGTCCTGGGTGGCATCACCAAAGAAGGAGTCTGAAATGGCCGCACAAGTCTCTGAGGCGTACGTCATCGACGCCGTTCGCACCGCCGTCGGCAAGCGCAACGGGTCGCTGGCCGGTGTCCACCCGATCGACTTGGGCGCGTTGGCGTTTAGCGGCCTGCTGGACCGGGTCGGTGTCGACCCGGCTGCTGTCGACGATGTGATCACCGGCTGCGTGGACGCCATCGGCGGCCAGGCCGGCAATATCGGCCGGCTGGCGTGGCTGGCGGCCGGCTTCCCCGAAGGGGTGCCCGGGGTCACCGTCGACCGTCAGTGCGGTTCGTCCCAGCAGGCCATCTCCTTCGGCGCGCAGGCGATCATGTCGCGCACCGCGGACCTGATCGTGGCCGGCGGCGTGCAGAACATGAGCTGGATCCCGATCTCGTCGGCAATGGTCGTCGGCGAGCAGTTCGGCTTCACCTCGCCGACCAACGAGTCGAAGAAGTGGCTGGAGCGCTACGGCGACGAAGAAGTCTCCCAGTTCCGCGGTGCAGAGATGATCGCCGAGCGCTGGGACATCTCCCGCGAGGACATGGAGCGTTTCGCATTGCAGAGCCACCAGCGTGCGTTCACCGCGATCGCCGAGGGTCGCTTCGACAACGAGATCATCGATGTCGACGGTTTCCGGGTGGACGAGTGCCCGCGCGAGTCCACCTTGGAGAAGATGGCCGGCCTCAAGCCACTGGTCGAGGGCGGCCGGCTGACCGCCGCGGTCTCCAGCCAGATCTGTGACGGGTCGGCCGCGGTGCTGCTCGCCTCCGAAAGCGCAGTGCAGACGCACGGCCTGAAGCCCCGCGCCCGCATCCACCACATCAGCGCCCGTGGTGACGACCCGGTGATCATGCTGACCGGCCCGATTCCGGCCACTCGCTACGCGCTGGAGAAGACCGGCCTGAGCATCGACGACATCGACGTCGTGGAGATCAACGAGGCGTTTGCTCCGGTGGTGCAGGCCTGGATGAAGGAGTTCCCGATCGACCCGGCCAAGGTCAACCCCAATGGCGGGGCGATCGCGCTCGGGCATCCGCTGGGGGCCACCGGGGCCAAACTGTTCACCACGATGCTGCACGAGCTGGAGCGGACCGGCGGCCGGTACGGGTTGCAAACCATGTGTGAGGGCGGCGGTACGGCAAACGTCACCATCATCGAGCGGCTTGACGGCTAAACTTCTGTCTCATGGGAGCGATAACGACTCCGGCGCCCGCGGGACGAAAGATCCGCGGGCTTGACGCCGAACAGCGCCGCGCACAGCGCCGCGATCAGCTCCTGACCGCGGCATTTGATCTGTTCGCGCAGGACGGCTACGTCAACACCTCCATCGAGCAGATCTGTCAGACCGCCTATGTCGGTAACAAGGCGTTCTATGAACTGTTCGACAGCAAAGAAGACTGCTACCTCGCGTTGATGAACGAGATCGGTGAACGCATCGAGCGGCAGGTCGCCGATGAGCTGGGACGGTCCGACCCCGACGAGGCGGAAGAGGCGACTGTGCGCCGGGTTCTCGCCGCCTTCGCGCACGCGCTGGTCGACGATCCGCGAGTGGCGGTGGTGACGTTCCGGGAGTCCACCGGCATCTCGCCCCGGGTCGAGGCGCAACGGCGGAAGAATCGTAAATGGGCCGCCGACTTCGTCGAGTCGTTCTGGCGCAGCAAGGCAAAGCCGGGTGAGGACATCGATTACCGGGCGATGGCGGTCGCCACCGTCGGGGGCCTGTTTGAGACGGTCGTGGATTTCCTGCATGAGACCGATCCGCCGCGGTCGATCGACGACCTCACCCGCGACCTGACCTCATTCCTGCTCGCAGTCGGTAACGGGATCCACCTGCCCACCCGGTAACGACGTCAGCCCACCAGCCCGGAGATGACGTCGTCGACCGTGCGCCTGGCCAGCGCCTCCAGTTCGCGACGGCTGGTGCCGCGCAGCGGTCCGTGCAGGGCCAGCTCGGCGAAACCGTGTGCCGCGGACCAACAGGGCCACTCCGCGCCGGCGCGCCGGTTCGGTTGAAGCACACCGGCGTTCGTCATCGCATCGAGCGCGTCCACCAGTGCGCGAAACGGTGGCGGGACCCGGTCCTCTTCTCCGTCGAGCCTCGCTGAACCGCTCGGCTGATGCGGCGGTCCCAGCTTCGCCTCTCCTCCGTCGAGCCTCGCTGAACCGCTCGGCTGATGCGGCGGTCCCAGCTTCGCCTCTCCTCCGTCGAGCCTCGCTGAACCGCTCGGCTGATGCGGCGGTCCCAGCTTCGCCTCTCCTCCGTCGAGCCTCGCTGAACCGCCGAAGAACGCCACGGCGAACCACCCCGGTTCGTCCAGGGCGAACTCGATGTAGCCCAGACCGACTGCGCGCAGCTGATTGTGCGCCCTGGTCTGCGCCGAACCGCGCCGGTTCACCGGTTTGAGCATGCGTGCGGCCATCCGGTCCTGGATCGCTATCGAGACCGCGCCCAGCAGCGCCTCGCGGTCGGCGAAGTGCCGGTAGGCGGCGTTGGGGGAGACCCCGACGCGCCGGGTCACCTCCCGGATGGTCAGTGCCTCCGGGCCGCCGGTCCGGGTGAGCTGCAACCCGGCGTCGATCAGGGCTGCGCACAGATCGCCGTGGTGATACCCGGCCTTTGTTCCAGCCACCTCTTGACAGCCCCCTCGAGTCAAAGTGTACGGTGTCAACATACTCAATGTGGACGCCGTACACATGACAACGGGAGGATTTCATGTCGACGACCTTGGGATTGCCGCCCGTGGTAGATCCATCAACGTGGCAGCGTGAGCTGGACGCCCTTCGCGTACGGGAGAAGGCGGCCACCCGCGAACTCGACGCGATCGCCGCGCAACGTCGCCGGCTGCCGATGGTCGCCATGCCCGAGTATGTGCTCGAGGGTGAGAACGGGCCGGTGCGACTGGTCGACGTGTTCGACGGCAAACGACAGCTGATCGTCTACCACCACATGTGGTTTCCCGGCCAGGAGTGGCAGTGCCCGGGATGTACCGGGTTCACCTCGCAGTTCACCCGGCTGGAGTTTCTGGCCGGCTACGACGCGCGGTTCGTCATCGTCACCCAGGGCCCGATTGACGAAGCGATCGCCTACAAGCGGCGGGTGGGCAACCGGATGGACTGGTACAGCACCGCCGGAAGCCCGTTCGGAGCCGACGTCGGCGTCCCGGCGGGCGGCCAGTTCGCGATCAATGTCTTTCTGCGTCACGGAGATACGGTTTACCGCACCTGGTACACGAACCGTCGTGGCTGCGAACAGCTCAGCCACATGTTCGGATTGCTTGATGTCCTTCCCTATGGGCGTCAGGAGGTATGGCAGGAATCTCCGGACGGCTGGCCGCAGTACCCCACCTACAGCCGCTGGGCGAGCTCCCCGGAGATCGCCCAGGCATACGGCGCCGATTGATCCCAACAAGGTAAGGAGCATGATGACCCCAACCAACACCGGCCTGACGACGATCAGCCTCGTGTGCTTACCGACACCAGAGCAGGACAAGGCGGTTGCGTTCTACGAGTCGCTCGGATTCGAGAAGCGCACCGATGAAGAGTTCGGCGGCGGCTACCGGTGGATCGAGGTCTACCCGCCCAGCGGTACGACCGGTATCGCGCTGGCACCGCCGCCGCCGGAAGGTGGGGACGTGGTGCCGACCGTCACCGGAATCACGTTGACCACCAGCGACATCGACGCAACCCACGCGGCCTTGCAGGAACTCGGGGTCGACGTCGACGACGTGTCCCGGATGGGCGCGCCGGTTCCGCCGTTGTTCTGGTTTCGCGACCCGACCGGGCACACCCTGATGGTTGCGGAGGTCTGAGCACCGCGCCGAGCGGAAGTCGTCCGACGCCATCTCAGCCCACTGGGCTGGACGATCGTGAGGATGGGCGCCCTCACCGTCGCGCGCTGTGCTGGCGCTGTCGGCCGACGGAGGGGCCGGCCGTAGCGAGCGGCCAGCTGACCTGGATCGGGATCGGTCCATTGGGCAGCCACGGCTGCTCGGCTACCGCGTCGGCGACCCTCCAGCTGCCGCGCTCCGTGACGCCCAGTGCGGCGTCGATCACCTTGTAGTGCTGGACGCTGCTGTCCTTGGCCTGCGACTCCACCCAGACGATGATGAGCTCACCGGGCTCGAAACCTGCCTGTCGTTGCACGGCAGCGATCATGTCCTCGTCGTGCAGATGCCCGTCTCCGAAATTGAACCCGATCAAGGTGTTGCAGGCGAACTCTGCCTCGCGAACTGTCCGGTTGTCGATGTCGGGCAGGTTCTTCAGCAGCACCGAGAGCAGGCCGCGCCCCTGGCTGTGCATACACCGCCAGGCGATTGCCTGCTGCGTGGTGATCTCGGCCCACTTCGGCTCGTAACCGAACTCGACGAACTGGTCGACCTGGTTGCGCGCCGAGCGAGTGACCTTGTCCAGCTTCGCTTCGGCGCCGGGCGCGAACGCCCAGACCGCCGATGCCCAGTTGCCGGCATACTGCCGCATCGATGGCAGGAACGACACCTTGTCCGGACGGAGATTGCCCAGGACCGGGAAGAAGCACAGCCCGGCCACGATCGCCAACGTCAGCCACGACGAGGACATCTCGGTGACCGCGTAGCCGTCCCAGGCGGGGAAGCCGAGGAACAGGAAGACGGTGGCGTAGCCGAACACCACATTCCATTCCAGCGGCACGGCCAGCGGGAACGTCATGATGATGAACAGGTGGAAGCAGACCATCAGCAATGCGGCCACCACCGTCAACCGCATGTTCGTGGAGAACAGCAAGACCAGCGGAGTGACCAGTTCGACGGTGGTGCCGAGGGCATGCGCCATGAGGTCCGCGGTCCGCGACGGGCGCAGGTCCCGCGGGAAGTCGCGATACTGCGCACGCCGCAGGTGCTTGAAGGGGACCAGCGGGGTGTTGCTGATCATCGGAGGAATGACGTTGGAGAAGTGCTTACCGAACTTCGAGATGCCCGCACCCAGCCAGACGATCACGATCAACAGTTTCAACGCGATGATCATGTTGGTGAAATTCCAGAACGGCAGGACCGCGAAGAAGAACAGCGCCGGCAGATACTGCTCCCCGCGGGCGGCCAGAAAGATCGTCTTGTCCCGTAGGCCGATGAGCACCAGCAGCACGATGGGTGCGATCAGCAACGCCGGCGCGACGAGCCCAGAAGTGTTGTCCGGGAGAGCTTCTGACAGTGACTCGCTGTGCACTCCGGGTGCGGACAACGCGACGGCCAGGCTCACCAGCAGCGCAAGGTAGACCGTCACATCGAACCAGGTGCGGCGGTCACCGTCGGTGAACGGCATCCATTTCCACGGCCGGAGCCGGATCGTGCCCGGCCTGGCCCAGAACAGGATGCCGCCGGTCATGGGCTTGACCTTGCCGGCGAGCGGGCCCCAGGAGCCCGCCACGCCGACGACTTCGAGCAGCACCACCCACAGGATCACTTTTTGGTAGACGATGGGTTGGTTCCACCATTGTGCAACGTGCCAGAACGCCGGCAATCCCGATGTCACCGTCGCAAGGGTGATGCCACCCAGGACGAAGAAGAAGACCAACTTCGTGAGGTAGATGGCGTGAACCATCCTGGGCGTGCCGAATCCGTTGTCCACCCAGTTCAGGGCGAGGATGTGGACCCGTTCCATCAGGGGCTTCTGCAGAAACTCGTCCGGGTCGACCTGCGGCAGATTCGGCTGGATGAAACCCATGTTTTCGCTCCTTCAGGTGCGGCGACTAGTCGGTTGCGGCGTAGTGCTTGCGTAGCGCCGGCTTGTCGATCTTGCCGACCGGATTCTTCGGAAGGTTGTCGAGAATGGTGATCGCCACCGGCTGTTTGTATTTCGAAAGCGAGCGGCGAAGGTGCTCGCTGATCGTATCGGCACTGCTAGCCATGCCTGAGTTGAACGAGACGAACAGCACGGGCTCTTCGCCGTATTTCGGGCTTCCCCGGCCGATCACGGCAGCTTCGGCGATCTCGGGCAGCTGATAGACGACGTTCTCGATCTCCTTGGGATAGATGTTCTCGCCACCGCGGATGATCATGTCCTTGGCCCGGTCGACCAGGATGAGGTAGCCGTCCTCGTCGAGACGACCGACATCCCCGGTGCGCAGCCAACCGTCGACGATCGTCTTCGCGGTCTCCTCCGGGCGGTTGAGATAACCGCGCATGACGTTGGGGCCCTTCACCAGCACCTCGCCGGTTTGCCCCGCCGGGAGGGCGTTCCCGTCCGCGTCGGCGATCCGAATCTGTTGGCCGGGCAGCGCAACTCCGACCGTGCCGGCCTTGCGCACACCGCCGAGCGGGTTGCCGGTGCTGGCGCACGTTCCTTCGGAAAGGCCGTAGCCCTCGATGATCGGGATCCGGTAGCGGGACTCGAATCTGTCGAGCAGTTCGACACTGGCCGGTGCCGCACCGCAGACGGCGAACCGGAACGAGGATGTGTCCGGCTGCACCTCGGGGGGCAGATCGGACAGCATGGTGTAAATGGTCGGCACTGCGGAGAAATAGGTGGGTCGGCTGCGCTCGACGCGGTCGAAGAATGTCGTCGGGCTGAACCGCCCGGCGATGACGGTGCTGCCGCCAGCGATGAGCGGCGCCAGGGTGCCCACGACGATGCCGTTGACGTGGAACAGTGGCAGGACCAGCAGGCTGCGGTCGGCGCTGGTCAAGCAGAACGCGTCGATCACCATGCGGCACATGACATTCAGATTGGCGTGGTCGAGCATCACGCCCTTGGGGCGGCCGGTGGTGCCGCTGGTGTAGACCAGCAGTGCCAGGGCGTCGTCCGCATGCTTCGCCGGCGCGTGGTCGGGGGCCGGCCCGCCGGTGGTCAGTTCACGCGCGGTCAACATCACCGGCGCCGGGGCGCAGTCGAGCATCTGCTCGACGATGAGCACCTTCGCTGCTGCGTCCTGGACCTGGTGGGTGACTTCGGCGGGCAACAACGACGGGTTGACCGGGGTGACGGTGGCGCCGAGGCGCCACGCGGCGAACAGGGCGATGACGAAGTCGGCCGTGTTCGGCAGCATGATCGCCACCACGTCGCCCGCCGACACCCCGTTCCCACCCAGTGCGCTCGCCGCCCGCTGCACCGCGGCCAGCAACTGCGTGTTGTTCAGCTCGGTTTGATCGTCGGCAACCGCTGGCGCCGCCGGTGATAGTTCGGCGCGGAGATCGGGCAGCGCCCCTAGGTGCATGGCCGCTCTCGGGTCCGTGGTCATCAGCGTCTGAACCTAGGGTGGAATGTGTCGGCGCACACCGTTACCAGGCAACAGCGTGGCGCGCCCGATTTGTTTCGCGGAAACAACCCGACCTGCCCGATCTGAACAGTTCTCCAACAGAACCGCATAAGATTTGTGGATGCTGGAGCGGAGCGGCGACGACTCGACGGTCGTCTCCGAGTCGGCGGCGGTAATCGCAGGGCTCGAAGGCCGGCTGGACGAGGTGACCGATGTGGTCGTGCAGCACCTGCTGGCAGAAATCGCCGAGCTGCGCGGCGAGACCCAGCTACTGGAGCTCCTTCGCGCCAGCGCCGAGCGAAACATCGACACCGTCTTCTCGGCGATCCATCACAACATCCCGATCGAGCATGTCGAGCCGCCGACCGCGGCGCTCGAACATGCGCGGCGGCTGGCTCAGCGCGGAGTGCCGGCAAACGCCCTTGCGCGCGCGTATCGGCTCGGCCAACAGACAATGCTGGACCTCGTCCTCAACGAAGTTCAGCTGGCCGACCTGGACCCACGACGGAGCCTCGCCGTCTTTCGGCAGCTCACCAGCATCACGTTCAAGTACATCGATAGGATTTCGCAGCAGGTCATCGCCGCCTACGAGACTGAGCGGGATCGCTGGCTGGAGACGCAGAACAGCACGCGCGCGTTACGCGTTCGCGAACTGCTGGATACCGAGACCGCCGACGTCGATGCGGTGAGCCTCGCAATCGAATATCCGCTACACCGTTGGCACCTCGCCGTGGTGGTCTGGTGTCCCGACACCGATCAAGACGACGAACTGGTTCGCATGGAGCGGCTGGTCCGTGGCCTCGGCGAGACCCTGGGAAGTCAGGGCCGTCCGCTTTTCGTCGCTGCGGATCGGGTGACCGGCTGGGCGTGGATCCCGCTCACGGTCAACTCCGCTCGAGATGCGGTGAGTCGTACGCGCCGCTTCGCCGAGGCGGACAAGCAGGCACCGTCACTCGCGATCGGCGACCCACTGCCCGGCGTGGACGGCTTCCGGCGTTCGCACCGTCAGGCGCTGGGCGCACACGCGGTTGCTCTCGCCGCCGGGCCGGATGCGCAGCGAATCCTCGCCAATAACGATTCGGGCCTGTCCGCCGCGGCGCTGCTCGCCGACAAACTCGACGTGGCGCGCATCTGGGTCGCGGAGGTGCTCGGCCCGCTGGCTTGCGATACCGAAGCCGACGAACGGCTCCGGGAGACGGTGCGGGTGTTCCTGCGCGCCGGTTCGAGCTACAAGGCGGCTGCCGCGGAGCTGAACTTGCATTTCAACTCCGTGAAATATCGCATCCAGCGTGCCGAGGAACGCCGCGGCCGGCCGATCAGCAACGACCGGCTCGAGGTGGAATTCGCTCTGCTGTTATGCCATTGGCTGCGCGCTGCGGTGCTACGCGCCCTGTGACATCAGCGGATGACCGCCGCCATGCCGCCGTTACCGGACGAAGGCCGACGCCGTGTGCAGGTGCTCGACCGCCTCGTCGACGATCGAGGTGATCAGCTCCGCGCACGACGGCAGGTCTTCGAGGATGCCGGCCACCTGACCCGAGGCCAGCACACCGGCCTCGGTGTTGCCTTCCACCAGACCGGCTTTGAGCAACATCGGGGTGTTGGCCGACATCAGCACCTGCGACCAGGTGAGCTCTTTGCCGTGCCGCATCGCCAGACCGTCTTTGACCATGGTCGGCCAGCTCATCTGCGACATCTTCTTGAACTTCGCGGCGTTGCGGATCGCCGCGCTGAAACCACGCGCCCGCGAGCCGCTTTCAAGCTTCTCTACCAGTTCGGTACGCAGCACCCGGTGCGGCATACCGTCGACCCGGGTCGAGACGACGGTGCCGTCCAGTCCGGCGCTCAGGTAGCGCTGCTTGACGGAGTCGGGAACCGTGGAATCGCTGGTCAACAGGAATCGGGTACCCATTGCCACGCCGGTCGCCCCGTAGGACAGCGCGGCGGCCAGGCCGCGGCCGTCGAAGAAGCCGCCGGCGGCGATCACCTGAACGCCGGTGCCGGCGACAGCGTCGAGTACCGACGGCAGCAAAAGGGTGGTGGCGACCGGGCCGGTGTGCCCGCCGCCCTCGCCGCCCTGCACGATCACCGCATCGGCGCCCCAGGACGCAACCTTCTTGGCGTGCTTGGCCGCACCGACCGACGGGATCACCACCGAACCCGCCTCTTTGAGCTTGGCGATCAGTTCCTGTTTGGGCGCCAGCGCGAAGGACGCCACCTTCACGCCCTCGCGGATCATCAGGTCCACCCGGTCACCGGCGTCGGAGGCGTCGGCGCGGATGTTGACGCCGAACGGCTTGTCGGTCGCCGACTTCACCTTTCCGATCGCGGTGGCCAGCTCGTCGATCGTCATGGTCGCCGACGCCAGGATGCCCAACCCGCCGGCATTGGCGGTCGCCGAGACCAGCCGAGCCCCGGCCACCCAGCCCATCCCGGTCTGTACGACGGGATGTTCGATGCCGACCAGATCGGTCAGCGGGGTCTTGAGGCGGCTCACGCCCTTACCTCTTTGTCCCGGAGCGATTTCGGGTCGATGACTTCACGGATCAGTCGCAGCTCCTCGACCTCCGGCAGCCGGGTCGTAACCGCATCGGCCAGGCCGTGTACTTCGAACGAGGTGTTCTCGGCGACCTCGTCGGCGGTCACACCCGGGTGCAGGGAGACCGCGCGCATCTGGTGCTCGGGGCCGTTGAAGTCGAACACTCCCAGGTTGGTCACCACCCCGCCCAGGTTGAAGAAACGGAACGCCGGGTTGTCCGGGTCCACCTTGTCGTAGCCGATACCCGAGACCACGTCGACCGTTTCGCAGAACACCCGGGCCGAGTGGCCGCCGACCCAGTAGCTGGTGGTGTGGTTGATGGTGTTGCCGGGCGCCCCGCGCACCCCGAACATCTGCCGGGTGGGGTGCTGCAGCGGACCGAATGCCGACAGGTTCTGGTTGCCGTAGCGGTCGATCTGGTTGGCACCCATGATCACATGGCGCCGCCCCCATGACAGGGTCTCGAAGACCCGGTTGAACGGCATCCAGCCTTCCAGCGCCCCGACCTTGCCGATCGCCGGCGTGTCGGCCAGGATGCGGGCCTCCCCGTCGGTGAGCACCAGGTCGGGGGAGAAGGTGAGCCGGGCGAGCCGGGCGCCGATCGACGGCACCGTGGCCATCGGACTGGCCATGATCTCTCCGGCGTCGCGGAACAGTTCGGCGCAGGCGATCGCGCAGATCTCTGCGCGGGTGGGTGAGTCGGTCATGCTTGGGCCTCCGCTCCGAATGCCTTAACCGCCGCCTGGTAGTCGTCTTCGCTGCCGGACAGGTAGGTGGCCTTGAACTCCGCCCAGGTCTCGTCGGACTTGGCGGCTTCGGCGTAATGCCGCTGGAACTTCTCGTCGCGGCCGTAATCGGCTGCGCCGATGGTGAAGTGGGCACCACCCGGGGCTTGCACCACCTTGTCCACCATCATCCGGTTGATCACCTGGGTCTGCGGGGACGTGGTGGCGATCAGCTCCTCGGTGGGAACGATCTTCTCCACCGACAGGAAGCGGCGCTGCGCCGACATCAAGAACAGGTCGTCGAAGTACGGGTCGATGCCGGTGTAGGCGGCATTGCCGCGCTCGTCACCGAGATTCATGTGCACGAACGCGGCGTCGAGGTTCAACGCCGGCATCGCGATCAGGGTCTCGTGACCACCCCCTTCTGCAGCCGAGACGGGGTACGGCGAGGTGACGGTCTTGAGCTCCCCTTCCCAGAAGTCGATCACCGAGCTGCCCAGGCCGGCCCGGGTCGGCAGGAACGGCAGCCGCTGGGCGGCGGCCTGCAACCCGCAGCGCAGCATGCCCTCGTCCATCTCGCGAGCCTCGATCGCACCTGTGGTGCGGGCGCGCGAGAACCACGGGTCGTAGAACGGCGGGGAGTCCAGCGAGACGAATCCGTAGTAGGCCCGGCGCACCTTGCCCGCCGAGCACAGCAGCCCCAGGTCCGGGCCGCCGTAGCTCACCACGGTCAGATCTTTGACTCCCGTGCGCAGGATGGCCCGAACGAACGCCATCGGCTTACGCCGCGAACCCCAACCGCCGATGCCGATCGTCATGCCGTCACGCAGCTCGGCGACGGCCGCGTCGAGGGTGGTTACCTTGGTCGTCACTTCTTCCCCTTCTCGGTGCCGGCGAAAGCGTCGCGGTGCTCGTCGGCGACCCCGGCGAGGTTGAGCTCGAAGGTGAAGCCCTGCTCCATCCGGTAGCTGGAGTTGACCTTCTGAACGTCGATGAGGTTGAGCGCTTCTTTGGCGGCCCGGATCACCCGGGTGTCCTTCGACGCGATGTCGCGGGCCACCCGCAGCGCTGCCTCGTCGAGCTCCGCGCGCGGCACCACCTCGTGCACCGAGCCGTACTGGTGCAAGGTGGCGGCATCGACGGTGGCTGCGGTGTAGAACAACCGGCGCATCATGTGCTGCGGCACCAGCCGGGACAGGTGGGTGGCCGCGCCGAGTGCGCCGCGCTCGACCTCCGGGAGGCCGAACTTGGCGTCGTCGGAGGCCACGATGACGTCGGCGTTGCCGACCAGGCCGATTCCGCCGCCGACGCAGAACCCGTTGACCGCGGCGATCACCGGCACCGCGCACTCGTAGACCGCTTTGAAGGCCGCGAAGCAGCCCCGGTTGGCGTCGATGAGCGCGGTGAAGCCCTCGGTGTTCTGCATCTCCTTGATGTCCACGCCGGCGTTGAAGCCGCGGCCCTCGGCCCGCAGGATCACGACATGGGTGGCCATGTCGTTGCCGGCGGCGGTGATGACCTCACCCAGCTCGAACCAGCCGCGGGACGGAATGGCGTTGACCGGGGGGTAGTCGACGGTGACCGCGACGATCCCGGGTTCGACGGTGGTGGATGTGATCGGCATGGGCGGACTTCCCTGTCGTCGGGGCGGGGGTACCTGAGCTACCTAAGCAAGCACTTGCTTGGTACGCTAGCACAATGTCTAGCTCTGCGGCTGCCGCTATCAACCTCGGATTGACCGGCAAGGTGGTCCTGGTGACCGGCGGGGTTCGCGGTGTCGGCGCCGGTATCAGCGCCGTCTTCGCCGATCAGGGTGCGACGGTGGTGACCTGCGCCCGGCGGCCGGTGGAGGGCCTGCCGTATGAGTTCCATTCCTGCGACGTCCGCGACGACGACGCGGTCAAGGGACTGATCGACGCTGTGATCGGCCGCCACGGTCGCCTGGACGTGGTGGTCAACAACGCCGGCGGCTCACCGCACGCGCTGACCGCCGAGGCCTCGGCCAACTTCAGCCGCAAAATCATCGAGCTCAACCTGATCGCGCCGCTGCAGGTCGCCCGGCACGCCAACGCTGTCATGCAGACCCAGGACGGTGGCGGGTCGATCGTCAACATCACCAGCGTCAGCGGGCATCGCCCGTCGCCGGGCTCCGCGGCCTACAGCGCTGCCAAGGCCGGCGTGGACAACCTGACCGCCACCCTGGCCGTCGAGTGGGCGCCCAAGGTCCGGGTGAACTCGGTGGTGGTCGGCATGGTCGAGACCGAACAGTCCGAGCTGTTCTACGGCGACGCCGAGTCGATCGCCGCCATCTCCGCCACCGTGCCGCTGGGCCGGCTCGCCAAACCCGCTGATGTCGGCTGGGCGGCAGCATTTCTGGCTTCCGACGCCGCGTCCTACATCAGCGGCGCCAGCCTGGAAACCCACGGCGGTGGCGAGCCGCCGGTCTACCTCGACGCATCCAGCGCCAACAAATAAAGGAGAGCAACGCACATGGGACTTCTCGACGGCCGCGTGGTCATCGTCACCGGAGCCGGCGGCGGAATCGGGCGGGCGCACGCGCTGGCCTTCGCCGCCGAGGGCGCCCGAGTGGTGGTCAACGACATCGGCGTCGGACTGGACGGCTCACCGGCCGGCGGGGGCAGCGCTGCCCAGGCCGTGGTCGATGAGATCGTCGCCGCCGGCGGGGAGGCCGTCGCCAACGGCTCCAACGTGGCCGACTGGGATGCCGCCGCCGCACTGATCCAGACCGCGGTTGACACCTTCGGCGGGCTCGACGTCTTGGTCAACAACGCCGGAATCGTTCGCGACCGGATGTTCGCCAACACCAGCGAAGAAGAATTCGACGCCGTCATCGCCGTGCACCTCAAGGGGCACTTCGCCACCATGCGTCACGCCGCGGCGTACTGGCGCGCCAAGTCCAAGGCCGGCGAGACCGTGGATGCGCGGATCATCAACACCAGCTCAGGGGCCGGCCTGCAGGGCAGCGTCGGGCAGGCCAACTACTCGGCGGCCAAGGCCGGCATCGCCGCGATGACGCTGGTCGCCTCCGCCGAGATGGGCCGCTACGGCGTCACCGTCAACGCGATCGCCCCGTCGGCGCGCACCCGGATGACCGAGACCGTGTTCGCCGACATGATGAACACCCAGGACCAGGCCTTCGACGCGATGGCTCCGGAGAATGTCAGCCCGCTGGTGGTGTGGCTGGGCAGCGTGGAATCCAAAGACGTGACCGGCAAGGTCTTCGAGGTCGAGGGCGGCAAGATCCGCGTCGCCGAGGGCTGGGCGCACGGGCCGCAGGCCGACAAGGGCGCGCGTTGGGACCCGGCCGAGTTGGGCCCGGTCGTCACCGACCTGTTGGCCCAGGCGCGGACGCCGGTGCCGGTCTACGGGGCCTGATCCGCCGATCAGCTCAGGAGAACGCGTTGACGCCGGTCAGTGCACGGCCGATGAGCAGGCGCTGGATCTGGCTGGTGCCTTCGTAGAGTGTCGTGACCCGGGCGTCCCGCAGGTATTTGCCGACCGGGTATTCGTCGATGTAGCCGTAGCCGCCGAAGATCTGGATGGCGCTGTTGGCGGCCTTTACGGCGGCCTCGCTGGCGAACAGCTTGGCCATCGAAGCCTCGGTGGCGAACGACTGCCCGGCGTCGATGAGCTCCGCGCACCGCCAGACCAGCAGCCGCGCCGCGTCGGTGTCGACGGCCATGTCGGCCAAGAGTTCTTGGATCAGTTGGAAGCCCGCGATGGGCCGGCCGAACTGTTTGCGGTCGGCGGCGTGGGTGAGACTGGCCTCCAGGCAGGCGCGCGCCAGCCCCACGCAGCCGGCCGCCACCGACACCCGGCCCTTGTTCAACGCCGTCATCGCGATTTTGAAACCCGCACCCTCGTCGCCGATGCGCAGCGTGTCGGGTATTCGGACCTCGTCGAGAAACAATTCTGCGGTGGCCTGGCCGCGCAGTCCGAGTTTGCCGTGAATCTCGCGGCTGGTGAAGCCGGGCAGGCCGGTGGGGACGAGGAAGGCGGTGATGCCTTTCGGGCCGGGCCCGCCGGTGCGGGCGAACACCAGGGCGACATCGGCCCAGGTGCCGTTGGTGATGAACACCTTTGAGCCGGTGAGGATCCAATCGTCGCCGTCGCGGACCGCCGCGGTGCGAAGCGATGCGGCGTCGGATCCGCTGTCCGGTTCGGTCAGGGCGAAGCACGCCAGTTTGGCGCCCGAGCACAGGTCGGGCAGATAAGTCGCCTGGAGCTCATCGGATGCGTGCGCCGCAAGGGTTTTGGCGACCAGGCCCAGTGAGACTGACACGATGCCGCGGATCGCGGTGTCGCCTCGGCCGAGTTCCTCCATCATCAGGCAGTAGCTCAAGGTGTCCCCCCCGGAACCGCCGTGGGTCTCATCGATGCCCATGCCGAGAAACCCGACTGCGCCGAGTTTGCCGACGATATCGCGATCCACCAGTTCGATCCGGTCCCATTCGGTGGCGTACGGAACCACCTCGCGGTCCACCCAGGATCGGGCCAGCTCCCGCAGTCCGGTCTGTTCGTCGGTCAGCTTCACTTCGTCCGCCCCTTGTCGGTCTGTTGTGTGATCAGTCCGGCGAGTTGCGCGCCGAACAGCGCCACGGCATCGTCGGCGTCGACGAGAAAGCCCACCTGCAGGTGAAAGTCATGCCAGCGCTTGGTGAATCGGCGATGGATCAGCAGTCCGTCGCTGGACTGGAGGGCCAGCTCACGTTCGAGCTTGTCTGCGTCGATGGCCAGTGGATCGTCACCGGCCGAGTGCATGACGATCGGTGGCAGCGACGCAAGGTTCCCGTAGATGGGTGAGATGCCGAACTCGCGGGCATCGTGTGTCCCTGCATAGAACGTGCACCATTCCGCAGTGAGGGAGGGGGTGATCAGCGGATCTTTTGCAGGCGGTCTTGCTGCTGCCCGGTCGATTGCCAGATCGAGCCACGGGCAGATCAATCCGAGCGCATCCGGGGCGGGCAGCGACATATCCCGAATGCGCTGGGCCAGCGCGAGGGTCAGTCCGCCACCGGCCGAGTCGCCGGCCACGGCGATCGCGGCACCTTGGTCGAGCAGCGCGCGATAGACACTCAGCGCGTCGTCCAGCGCGGCCGGGAACGGATGCTCGGGCGCCAGCCGGTAGTCGGCGACGACGATCTGCATACCGCTCGCGGCGGCCAGAGCGCCGGCAAGACCCCGATAGCCGCGGGCGCTGCCCGATGCGTAGCCGCCGCCGTGCAGGAACAGGATCACGCCGGCGGAACGCACGGCCCGTGGCGTCAGACGCTCGACGGCTACCCCGTCCAGCGAATCGCTTTCCGCGGCGACGCCGGCGGGAGTCTTCGAAGCCCCGGCGATGAGGTCGACGACCTTTCGCTTGCGGGTCATCGACATACGACCGGAGTTGAACACCGGTCGCAGTGACCGAAGTCCGACCCGAAGGACTGCCGGGGGAATCTTCACGGCGGGTTCCTCGCAATCTAAGTAAGTACTTGCTAGGTAAGTAAGTACTCGCTACGGTAGTTGTCCAGGTCACATTTCGCAACGGCAGGGGCAGGGATGGCAGAGACGGACGCCGGAGCTGGCATTGAGCGCGTCGAGGTACTGATCCTCGGCGCAGGATTGTGTGGCGTTGCTGCCGCGATCGGACTGAAACAGGCCGGAATCGACGATGTCGTCATCGTCGAGCGTTCAGACGACGTCGGCGGGACCTGGCATCACAACACCTATCCGGGGTGTGCCGTCGACATCCCGTCTCACGTGTATTCATTCTCCTTCGCGCTCAAGCCCGACTGGTCACGCGTCTACGGGAAACAGGCCGAGCTCGAGGAGTACATCGCGAGTGTGGTCGATGACTTCGGGGTGCGCTCCATGGTGCGCACCCACACGGAACTACTCGATGCGCAGTGGGACGCCGATGCCTGCCGCTGGCGGATCACCACCGATCGCGGTGTCGTATCGGCGCGGTTCTTCGTGATCGCTGCCGGTCCGCTGCACGAGCCGATCATTCCCGAACTACCTGGGCGAGACAGTTTCCAAGGTGAGGCGTTTCACTCTTCGCTTTGGCCCTCCGACCTCGACCTCACCGGACGCAACGTCGTGGCGATCGGAACCGGTGCTTCGGCCATCCAGTTCGTTCCGGCGGTCCAACCGCAGGTGGCCCGGCTGACCGTGGTGCAACGCACGCCGTCGTGGGTACTGCCCAAGCCCGACTGGGACATCACCGAGACGTCGAAGCGGCTCATGGCGAGAATGCCGATCTTGATGAAGGTGCTCCGGGCAGTCACCTGGTTGATCATGGACACGTTCCTGACTGCCGCGGTCCGTTCGCCGCGGTTCGCCCGGGCGATGGGCCTGCTCGGTCGACTGCACATCCGCCGGCACATCAAGGACGCGTGGCGGCGGCGAGCGCTGACACCGCAGTACGCACCGACTTGCAAGCGCTTGTGTTTCTCCAACGACTACTACCGGGCGCTGGCCCAACCCAACATCGATCTGGTGACCTCGCCGGCTGTCGAAGTGCGTGAGCATTCCGTGGTGACCGCCGACGGGCGCGAACTGCCTGCGGACACCATCGTCTACGGCACCGGATTCCAGACCCTACAGCACCATCCGGTCACCGAGCGCGTCCGCGGCCGCTCCGGTGAGACTCTCGCCCAAGTGTGGAAGGGCGATCCCAAAGCTCACATGGGTACCACTATCAATGGATTTCCCAACGCGTACATGATGTTCGGTCCCAACGTCGGAACCCTGTCCGGGTTCACCATGGCCGAGGCGCAGGTCAGATACATCGTCGGCGCCATCCAGGCGGCCAACCGGCTGGGTGTGGCCGCCCTCGACGTGACTGCTGTGGCGCAGGACGGCTTCGTCGCCGAAGCCGACCAGATGTTGAACAAATCGACATTCGCGCTCGGTGGCTGCAACAGCTACTACCTTGCCGACGGTCATCGGCGGGTGTCATTGCCTTGGCCGGGCACGATGTACTCGCTGACCAGGCGGTTACGCACCTTCGACGTCGAATCGTACGAGCCGATCAGTCACGCGGCCACCACGCCGGTGCACTGAGCCACCTCAGAATTGCTGCCGCTCCAGCCAGAGCCGAACCGCATCGGCCGCAGCCCGCCATCGCGTGTCCAGCATCACGTCGTGTGCGAGGTCCGGGATCAGCTGCCAGTCGCCGCCGTACGCGCATGCCGTGGAAGCGGTTGCGCGTGCACTGAACACGAAATCGCGTTCTGCGGCGAGAACCAACATCGGGATGGGACTTCGCGCCCGCACCGGAGCGCGAAACAGGCAATCGACCAAGGCGCGGTCGCTCTCCTGTTGCAGACGCTTCGCGTAGCGGACCACCAACTCCTCAGGCATATCCGGCGAAAAGAACCAACTTCGTGCGAGCCCCGGATCAGCGAAGTCCGGCCCCAGCCTTCCGCGTAGCAGCCCCCTCAGCATCACACCGGGATGGTGACGCAGGGCTCGCGCCAACGTCCCCCACGAACCGTGTGGCGGTGCGGAGGCGACCAGGACCGCGCCACTCGCGTCGTAGCGTTCCAGGTACTTCGCGATGACGAACCCGCCCAGCGAGTGCCCGATCAGAACCGGCGGGGTCTCCAGGGCGCAAACAGCCGTGTGCAGGTCTTTGGCGAAAGCGGACAGCGTGACCCTACGTATCGACCCCTGGACGGGACTGCGGCCGTGACCTCGCAGATTCAGCGCGAGGGCGCGGTATCCGAGTTCGGCGAAGTAGTGCAGGAAATGCTCATCCCAACACCATGCGGCATGGGAGGTGCCGTGGATGAACAACAGCGGTGTCTCGTGTGTGGCGGTCGATTCGCCGACGTCGAGGACCTCTAGCATCCGCTTCTCCAGGTTGATGTTTGCGAATCGGTGGCCTCAGGGCCGAAGGACTCGGGCACCGTTCTGAGCCAGTAATCGACCGATCAGAGATCGGTGTATCTCGTTGGGGCCCTCAACAATGCGCCACAGCCGTGCCTCGCGGTAGAAGCGTTCGACTGGAAGATCAGTGCTGTATCCCCAGCCGCCGAAGAGCTGTAAGACGCGATCGGCGATGCGGCAGACCGCCTCGGAAGCCACCACTTTGGTGATCGAGTGACGCATGCGCTGGGCCGCGACGGCGTCGCCTTCGCGACTGGCGGCGCTGTAGGTGAGGTTGCGAACGATTTCCAGATCCAGTGCGCAATCGGCCAGGATCCACTGGACGCCCTGCTGGGTGGCGAGAGTGGCCCCGAACGACTCGCGGTTGTTCACCTGGTCGATCGCGAGATCGATGAGTCTTTCGCAGGCCCCGGCGGCGCGTGCGCCGATCTCCAAGCGTGCGGTACCGAGCAGTTGTTGTGCCAGCATGAATCCCTGGCCGGGCTCACCGAGTCTGTTGCCGTCAGGCACGAAGCAGTCTCGAAGGTCGATCTCGGCGGGCGCCATCGATCCCATGGTCGGGATGCGGCGCACAACGCTGAAGCCGGGGGTGTCGGCGTCGACGATGAATGCGGTGATGCCTTTGACGCCCGCGCTGCGGTCGGTTCGTGCGAAAACGACGACGTAGTCGGCGATATCGCCCAAACTGACAAAGCATTTTCGGCCGGACACGGTCCAGCCGCTGCCGTTGCGCACCGCCGTTGTGGCCATATTGCCCACCGGGTCGGTGCCGCCGGTCGCTTCGGTCAGCGCAAATGCGCCCAGCTTCTCGCCTCGGACGACGGGATGCAGGTAGCGCAGCTGCTGGTCAGGGTTTGCCGCGTAGAGTACGGATAGCGGCTCACCCATCCGGCCGATCAGGTCGGGACCCAACAATGAGCGGGACAACTGCTCGATCATCACAATCCGGTCGAGCTGGCTGCCGCCCGCCCCGCCGGCGTGTTCGGGTACGCCGAGGGCCCAGATTCCCAGCCGGTGTAGCCCAGCGTGGATACGCTTCTCGACGTCGGGGGACATCGGCTCGCGTTCATTCGGGATCAGCTCGGTGTCAACGAACTTCTCGATCGAGTCGCGAAGCTGGCACTGCTCGCGGGACAGCACGCCACTCATGCGTCCGCCGGTCTGAACGGGTAGCGCTGTAGCTTGACGTCCCACGTGCCGGAGTTGTCCCAGTCCTTCTTGAGCTCGAACTGCTTCACCCGCTGTGTAATGGTGAGTGGCAACGCGGTGACCAGTTCGATGTAGCGCGGGTACATATACTCCGGTAGCAACGTGGCTGCGATCTCGGCGACCTCGCTTTCGCTGAGCGATGGAACGGCAGGGCGCACCACGAGCTTGATGTCGTCTTCGCCCAGCTGGGCAGGTACCGCGATGGCGGCGCATTCGGCGATGGCACGGTGCGTCGAGAGGATGTTCTCCAGTTCAGCGGAAGCGATGTTGACTCCGCGGCGGCGAATCATGTGGCGCAGCCGGTCGACAAAGTAGTAATTGCCGTCGGCGTCGGCCCGCAGTAGGTCACCGGTGTGCACCCAGCCGCCTTCGTTCTTGGCTGCGGTCGCTTCCGGGTCGCCGTAGTAGACTACCGCGGGACTCTCGGTGGGCTGCCTCGGCCGGACGAGTAGTTCGCCGGGCACCCCGACCGCGACCTCAGCGCCGTCGGCGCCGACGAGCCGCGCTTCGATATCGGGGCTGGGCCGTCCGATCGAACCGGCGGGGGCGTTGCCGAAGTTGACGATGGTGCCGATAGTGTCACTGCCCGAATACGACTCGATGATGGTGACGCCGAATCGGGTGGCGAATTCTTCCCAGATGTCGGCCGGCATTCCACCGCCCAGGAAGGCCTTCAGATGGTGGTCGCCGTCCAGCGGATCGGGCGGTTGGTTGAAGACCATCCGCGGTATGGTTCCCACGTAATACGCCAGCGTGCAATGGTTTTCCCGGATATCCGGCCAGTAGCGACTGGCGCTGAAGTGCCGGCGCAGGATAAGCGTTGCGCCCAGCCGTAAGCCGAGCGACGCCCACACCAAACCCATGGCGTGGTAGGCCGGTGTGGGGATGTAGAACGATTCCTCGCCGTCACGAAGGCCCAGTGCGGCGCCGAGCATCATCGCCCGGGAGCTCGTTCGCTGGTCCAGTACCACCCCTTTGGGATACCCGGTGGTGCCCGAGGTGAAGTTGATGAAGGCCGGGTCCTGCGCCGAGCACTCCCGCTGGTGCAGCCAGTGAGTGGGATCGCGGTCGCCGCGCAGCGCAGCCGCCAGATCGGGATCGTGCGTGCTGTGAGATATCAGCAACTCATTTCGCAGCCGCACCACGGATTGCGGGTCGCCAATAATGGTTGTGGGTCCGGCGAGTTCGACGACATGGCGCAGCGCCTGCCCCTCGAGATTGGTGTTGATCAATGCGCCTACCGCCCCGACAGCCTGGGTGGCGAGTTCAGTGATGACCAGATCCGCACTGTTGGCGACCATGATCGCGACGGTGTCGCCGGGCGCCACTCCGAGTTCGGCGAGCCAGTCCGCCAGTGCCCCGATGCGGCCATAGAGGCTGCGGTAGGTCAGTGTCGTCTCTTCGTCACGGATTGCCACCGCGGTGGCCGGACGGTCGGCGAACGTCGCGATCAACGCGGGGTATGTCTCGTTCTGCAGGGTGGCGGGGAAGGGTGTCACCGGGGCGGCTCCTCACACTGGAGAATTTGGATATAACAGGAACCGCCGGCACCGATCATGTGTGCCAGGGCGTTTCGTCGTTGGGCGTGCTGACGCTCTCCGGCGGTACCCCGCAACTGCGTCGCCAGTTCTACGATCTGGGCCAGACCGGTTGCGCCGCCGGGGTGGCCGCGGCCGATCAACCCGCCGCTCGGGCTGACTGCGACCCTGCCGCCGATATCGAACTGACCGTCGATCAGTTGCTTTCCCGCCTGTCCGGGCGGACACAGGCCGATATCTTCGAGATACTGTAATTCCTCGACACTGAAGGCGTCGTGAACTTCGACAAGGTCCAGATCGGCAGCGGTGATCCCCGCGGTCCGATAGGCAGCGTCAGCAACCCGGCGGGTTATCCCGGGATCGGGCGCACACGCTGCTGCCGGATGCCATTGGTCGGTTGCCGAGATCGCCGCAGCGACCCGTATCGCCGGTCCACCGTTGCGCGGGGGTTGGGCGGACAACACGACGGCGGCGGCGCCGTCGCCGATCGGGCAGCACTCGCTCCTGCGCAGCGGGTCGGCGAACATGGGCGAGTCTTTGAGTTCGGCCACCGACGGCGCAGTGCGTCGCTGTGCCAGTGGATTACGGCTCGCGTTTCGCCGATTCTTTGCTACCACCGCCAGCGCTGCGTCGTCGGGTTCGCCGTAATCGTGCATGCGCTGCCGTTTGAGCATGGCAAACGCCGTCGGTGGAAGGTTCGCACCGGATACTGCCGCGAGATCGAGTCGCTGTTGCGAAACGGCCCCATGCCCGAGGGCGTTGGCGAGGCTGCCACATCCGGCCGCAACCGCGCAGCCGACGTACCCCGCGGCCACGGCGTGATACGCGCTGTTGAATGCGGCCGAACCGGTCGCAGAGGCGTTCTCCACCACGTGTGCAGGCACTCCGGTGTACCCCAGCTCGTGAACGATCGCCGGTGCTGCTCCCAGGTCGCCGCCAACGACACCGGCGACAAGGAGTTCGACTTCCGGCCAAGCGATCTCGGCGTCGGCCAAGGCAGCTCGGATGGCGGTTGCGCCCAGTCCGCCGGTCCTGGCCTCATGGGTACGGGCAAACGGGGTCATCCCGATCCCGGTGACATAGACCGGACGGCGCGCCGCCGCCGGATGGGCGCTCATGACGCGCACCCGGCGAAGCCGAATCCGGTGTGGTTGTCCGTCCCATCGATCTGTCGCGGCACCAGTGCCACCCGATCACCGATGTCCACCGCCCCGTCCATGACACCTTGGACCGTGCACTGGGGACTCAGCTCTACCCGCACCAGAGTCACCGGCGGCTCGGCGCCCGGCAGCGGAAGGGCAATGCGGCAATAGCTTCGGACCACACCGACGGTCGGCAGCGGGTGTTCATGGGTCGGTGCGCTGCACCGTGGGCAGTGCCGCCGCCGGGGGAACGCCACCGCGCCGCAGTCCGGGCATAAGCCCGAAATCAGGTGCATGGTGGGTCCGTCGGTCACCAGGATCGCGGGATCAAACGACGGATTCATCGGCCACACCAAGTGGGCGCCCGACGTTCGCGGAATGCGCGCGGGCCCTCCGCGGCGTCCGCGGTGCGCTGAATGCGGGCGATCGCAACCGCTTCGGCCTGCATGGCCTCGGTGGCGTCGGCCGCCGATGACGCGTCCACGAGTTCTTTGATGGCTTGGACCGCCAACGGTGCGCTGCGCGCAATCATGTCGATCCACTCATCGATGGCTGTGGCAAGCTCGTCCTTCGGCACCACGCGGTCCACCAATCCCCATGCCGACGCCTGGGCGGCGGTGACGGGCTCACCTGTGAGCATCATGCGTAAGGCGTTTCCTTTGCCGATCAGTTGCGGCAGTCGATACGTCGCCCCACCGGCAGGGATCATGCCGACGCGGGCTTCCGGCAGCGCGAGCCGGACGTGGTCGGACGACACCCGCATGTCGCATGCCAGCGCGAGTTCCAGCCCGCCGCCGTAGGCATCACCGTTGAGGGCGCACAGCAGGGGCTTGCGTACCCGCAGGCCATGCATGATGGTCTGGGGTAGCGGTATGCCCTGCTTCTGCTTTTCGGCGACCTCTTGCGGCAGGGTTTTCAGATCCGCCCCGGCGCAGAACGTGGTGTCGCCCGCCGCGGTCAAGACCCCGGCCCACAGTCGCTCGTCATCGTTGAGCACCCCGAAAGCCCGGTTCAGGCCCTCCAGCGTGGCCCAGTCCAAGGCATTGCCGGCGGCCGGCCGGTTGAGGCGGATGTACAAGGTGCGGTCGTGCTCGGTGACGATGACCGGTTCGCTCGATGCGGACATGTTCACACCACCATCGAGAATCCGCCGTTGACCGGGTAGGTCTGGCCGGTGATCCAGCCGGCGTCGGCGCCGGCCAAGAACACGATCATCCCCGCGGCGTCGTCCGGCGTGCCGAGGCGCGCCAACGGGTATGCCCGCACGATTTTGCGTTCCAGGTCCTCGGTGATGTACTCGGCGACCCGGCCGTGTTTGATCGTGCCGAGCGCAACACAGTTGCAGGTGATCCCCGCGGGCCCCACCTCCCTGGCCGTGGCCCTCATGAAGCCGGCCGCACCAGCTTTCGCCGCAGAATAGACAGCCAGGCCGGCCTCGCCGACGCGTGCTGCGTCCGACACCACCGTGATCACCCGGCCCGAGCGACGTTCCAACATCCCGGGTAGCACCGCGCGGGTGCAGTACATGACCGCCTGCAGGTTGAGTGCCAACCACGGCTCCCACTGCGGCGGCTCGGTCGCCACGAACGGGATCGGCTCGGCGCCGACAAGCGGCACGCCGGCGTTGTTCACCAGTACGTCGACGGGGCCGTGCCGGTCGACCAGGTCGGCAACCGCATCCCACGACGTGACGTCGGCCGTCGCGGCGACCCCGTGGGAGCCCAGTTCCGACACCTCGCCGGCCACCTTCTCCGCCGCCTCGCCGTTGATGTCGTTGACCAGGACGGTGCCGACCGTCCGGTCCCGGGCCAGCCGCAACGCGACCGCCCTACCGACACCTGCACCGGCTCCGGTGACCAACGCAACCCGCTCGGACATCGCACCTCCCTCACTGTTATAAGTAATGATATACTTACAACGCTCTCCGGGTGGTGTCAATCTCGCCCAGCGGTGGCGGGCGTGGTTGAGTCACGGGCATCACGTAACTGCGAAGATCGGTGGTAAGGAAATGTCAGGTCCGCTACGGCGCCGGCTGCCCAAGGCTGAACGGCGCGCGCTGATTCTGGAGGCGGCTCGAGAGGCATTCCTCAGCCACGGTGTAGGAGCGACCCGTGTCGCCGACATCGCCGACGTTGCCGGAATCAACACGGCACTGATGTACCAGCACTTCAATTCCAAGGAAGAGCTTTTCAGCGAGGCTGTGGTGTATCCGCTGGAGCAGCTGCTGGCGCGCACGGAACAGCAGACCCGCATGCTGGTCAACGGGGCGGACAACATCCACGAGCGGACGACCGAAGAGTTCGTGCGCGAGGTGTTGCGGATCATGGTCGAGTTGGGCCCGCTGTTCGGGACGGTGCTGTTCGGTGACCGTGAAGTCGGCCGGACTTTCTACCGGGACCGTCTGGAACCCACGCTGAGCGGGATCGTCAACCTCATCGATCGCGGCCTGCCCAACTGGCGGCACAACGAGTTCGACCCGCGCCGGACGACGGTCGCGGTGTTCGGAATGTGCTGGTTCACCGCACTGGACAGCAACATGCGTGGCGAAACGCTCGACGTGGAGGCCGCCGGCAAGCAGCTGACGTCCCTGATCTTCAGCGGCCTGCAAGGCGATCGCGATGCCGGCGCCGAGTGACACCACCCCGTAGCCGAACTGGCTGACAGCCCGAACAACCGGAAGGCGCCGACGATGAGAACCACTGCGGCTGTGTTGTGGGACCGAAACCAGAAATGGGAAGTCGAAGAAGTCGAGCTCGACGGTCCTAAGCAGGCCGAGGTCATGATTGAACTCACTGCCAGCGGGCTCTGTCACTCCGACGATCACATCGTCACCGGGGACATGCCTTTGGTGCTACCCGCGATCGGTGGACACGAAGGGGCCGGCGTCGTCGTCGAGGTCGGCCCGGGGGTGTCCGAGGTCGCCGTGGGCGACCCGGTGGTGTTCAGCTTCGTCCCGTCCTGCGGTCGCTGCACACCGTGCGCGAAAGGCATGGCCAATTTGTGCGTGCTGGGGGCTGGACTCATCGCCGGCCCGCAACTCGACGGCACCCACCGATTCCATGCCCGCGGTCAGAACCTGGGCCAGATGTGCCTGCTCGGAACCTTTTCCGAGTACACGGTGGTCCCCACGTCATCGGTGGTCAAGATCGATCCGGCGATCCCGCTGGACAAGGCGGCCCTGGTCGGATGCGGGGTCACCACCGGCTACGGCAGCGCCGTGCGGACCGGTGAGACCCGCGACGGCGACACCGTGGTGGTGATGGGAGTCGGTGGCATCGGCATCAACGCTGTGCAGGGCGCCCGGATCGCCGGTGCCCGTCACATCGTGGCGCTGGACCCCGTCGAATACAAGCGCACCCGCGCCCCCGAGTTCGGTGCCACCCACACTGCGGCCACCGTCGGGGAAGCCTTCGGGCTGGTCATGCAGCTCACCGGTGGACAGATGGCCGACGTCTGCGTCGTCACCACCGACTGCGCCGAAGGCAGCTATGTCGCGCAGGCGCTGAGCCTGATCGGCAAGCGTGGCCGGGTGGTGATGACCGCGACACCGCACCTCGCCGACACCACCGTGGCGATGTCGCTCGTCGACTTGATTCTGTTCGAGAAGCAGGTCCGCGGCTCGCTTTTCGGCTCGTCGAACCCGCACTACGACATATCCCGGATTCTAGGTCTGTACTCCAGCGGTCAACTGAAGCTCGATGAGTTGATCACGCGCGAATACGCGCTGGAGGACATCAACCAGGGCTATGCCGACATGCATGCGGGCCTCAACCTGCGCGGCGTGATCCGGTTCTGACGGCCACACCATCCAGGAGGTGCTCTCATGCAACAGGACTCGGAGGCGTCAATGGCACCGATAGACCAGGAAGCCCCTGCGATCGTCGTCACCTGCCCGGCCACCGGTGAAATGGTCGGCAGCGTGCCGGTCACCCGGCGAGCCGAGGTCGATGCCGTCGCCGCCCGATTGCGTGCGGGCCAGCCCGCTTGGCAGGCAATGGGAGTCGATGCCCGGGCCGGCTGGGTGGCCAAGTGGCGGGACTGGATCCTCGACCACGCCGACGAGCTGGTGGGACTGGTGCAACGGGAGTCCGGTAAGTCCTGGGGTGATGCGAACATCGAGACGATGGCGACCGATGTCGTCAACTATTGGATTGAGCACGCTGCCGCTTTCCTAGCGGATGAGCATGTCCGGCCGGCCGGACCGGCGAACATCGCCAAGCGGCTTACCATCTGCTATGAGCCGTACCCGCTGGTCGCGGTGATCACACCCTGGAACTATCCGCTGGCGATGCCGCTGAGCGATATCGCGCCGGCACTGCTGGCCGGTTGCGCGGTGCTGTCCAAACCATCGGAAGTCACCCCGCTGGCCTGGCGGGCCGCGGCCTTCGGCTGGAAGCAGATCGGTGCACCCGATGTGCTGGACGTCGTCTTCGGTGCCGGCGACATCGGCTCGGCGGTAACCGATGTCGTCGACTACGTGATGTTCACCGGATCGGTGAACACCGGCCGCCGGGTGGCGGTCGCCGCCGCGCAACGGCTGATCCCGTGCAGCCTTGAACTGGGCGGCAAGGATGCCATGATCGTCTGCGCGGACGCCGACATCGACCGGGCAGTCGACGGCGCGGCGTGGGCCGGCTTCTTCAACGCCGGCCAGACGTGTGTCTCGGTCGAACGGGTGTATGTGGAGGAGCCCGTCTACGACGAATTCGTCGAGAAACTGGTGGCCAAGACAGCCACCCTGCGGCAGGGCATGGACGCCGGCCATGACTATTCGTGCGATGTCGGGGCCATGGCCAATGAGGCGCAGCTGACCGTCGTCGCCGGGCATGTCGACGACGCGGTGAGCAAAGGAGCCAAGGTGCTCATCGGCGGCAAGGCTCGCGCCGCCGGGCTGTTCTACGAACCGACCGTATTGGTCGACGTCGACCACGATATGGACTGCATGCGTGCGGAGACCTTCGGGCCGACCCTGCCGGTGATGAAGGTGCGCGACGCGCTGGAAGCGATAACCAAGGCCAACGACTCGAACTACGGCTTGTCCGGCAGCGTGTGGACCCGCGACAAGTCCAAGGGGATGGCATTGGCCAAACTCATGAACACCGGATCGGTGAACATCAACAACGCGATCTTGTCCGTCTTCCAGTACCCGCTGCCGATGCAGGGCTGGAAGGACTCGGGGCCGGGCTCGCGCGCGGGCGGAGCACACGGCATCCGAAAGTACTGCCGCACCAAGGGCATCGCCGCCGACCGGGTCGCGATGAAGCGGGAGCCGTTCTGGTATCCCCACACTCCGCGTAAGGGCAGGATCATGTCCGCGGTGGCGCGGCTGCTTCAAGCCCGGGACTGGCGGCGCCGGCTCGGCCGCTGATCCCCTGAGAATCAACGACGACGTTGCGGCGGGAGGGACTTGCGCATGAAGGTCGACTACTTCGTTGGCGGCGAAGCAGGGGACTGGGAGCGGGCGGTATGGGCCGAGCAACAGGGCTATGACGGGGTGTGGCTGCCCGAGGTAACCCATGACCCGTTCCCCCTGCTCGCGGTTGCCGCCACTCGCACCAAGACGGTGCAGCTGGGCACCTCGATCGCGCTGGCCTTTGCCCGCAACCCGATGTCTCTGGCGATGATTGCCAACGATCTGCAGCTGTACTCGGGCGGGCGGTTCGTGCTCGGCGTAGGGTCGCAGGTCAAGCCGCACATCACCAGGCGGTTCTCCATGCCGTGGTCGGCCCCCGCCTCGCGGATGCGGGAGTACCTGCTGGCCGTGCGAGCGATCTGGCGCAGCTGGGCAACCGGAGAGCCGCTGCGGTTCACCGGCGCCTACTACACACACACCCTGATGACGCCGTTCTTCAGTCCGGGACCGAACCCGTACGGAAACCCGCCGATCATGCTGGCCGGCGTCGGTACGCGGATGACCGAGGTGGCCGGCGAGGTCGCCGACGGATTCTTCGTGCACGCCTTCACTACTGCGCGCTACCTACGTGAGACGACCCTCCCCGCGCTGCGCACGGGACGCACGGCCGCCGGCCACGACACCCTCGACGGATTTGAGGTCAGCGGCCTGCCTTTCATCGTCACCGGGGCCGACCGGGCCGCCGTGCGGGTGGCCGACTCGGCGGTGCGCAACCAGATCGCCTTCTACGCCTCCACCCCGGCATACCGGCCGGTGTTGGACGCACACGGCTGGGGTGACCTGGGCGACGAACTGACCGTGCTCTCCAAGCGCGGCGCCTGGCAGGAAATGGGCCGTCGCGTCACCGATGAGATGTTGCATGAGTTCGCGATCGTTGCTCCACCCCGGCGAGTCGCCGAGCAGATACTCGCCAAGTACGGCGATGTCTTCACCCGCACCGGCTGCTATGCCCCCTATCCGGTACCCGAGGGGTTCTGGCAGCCGATCATCCGCGAGGTCCGCGCCGCCGTGCGCTCCCGCGGCGGCGGTCGAGCGGACCATAGCTGATCTGGTTGCGCTCCGACCCCCAACATAGTAAGTATATATCTACTTATTGAAGCCGGGGTTGCGGACCGCATGATCGGTCGGGAGCGTCGCACAAGCGGTTGACAAAGTAAGTGGTTACTGTCGTAAGGTGTGTGCCATGGGTCACAGGATGTGTCTGCCTGAGTGGGGGGTGGGTCTGGTGCCTCGGTCTGATGGTCAACCATGACTTCGCGCGTCAACGAGCAGGGATTGCAGGGGGTCTCGACTCGGGCGTTCGTCACGGCGCGGCGAAGCATGTCGCACGTGGGCAAGATCCCCGGGCGTAGCGCCGCCACGACCGGGCGCGCCGCGCAACTGCTCGCGGACGTGCTGCGCTACACGGTCACCGACGCTCTTTCATTGCGGCTCCCTACTCGCGAGCTCGTCGTGCAGGCCTGGACGTTGCTCAAAGTGACGGCGATCCCCGGGCTGCTGATGGCGATTCCATTCGGGGCGATGGTGACGGTTGTGACGTCGGGCCTTGTCAATCAGGTGGGCGCCACGTCCTTGCTCGGTGCGGCGAGCGGCGTCGGCGTGGTGCGGCAGGGGGCCCCGATCACGGCAGGGTTATTGATGGGTGGGGCGGCGGCGTCGGCCATCGCTTCGGATTTCGGGGCGCGCGCGGTTCGAGAGGAACTCGAGGCAATGCGGGTGATGGGGGTCGACCCGGTCCGCCGCCTGGTGGTGCCGCGGTTCCTGGGCCTACTCATGTTGGCCCCGATGCTGTGCATCTTCATCATTGCGGCCGGGACCGGCGCCGCCTTCATCCTGGCGGTGTCGGCGAGCGGAATGTCGCCGGGCAGCTTCTGGCAGTCCTTCGGCACCTTCGCGAAGGTGACCGACATCTGGTTTGCCGTCGGCAAAACCGCGGTCTTCGCGGTGATTGTGGCGATCGTGTCATCGCTTCGCGGCATGGAGGCCAAAGGAGGCCCGCGCGGCGTCGCAGACGCCGTGAACTCGTCGGTCGTGCTCAATGTGGTCTGCATCGTCTTCGCCAACCTGGCGATCACGCAGCTGCAGACCATGTTCTTTCCGATGGAGGTGGCCTGATGACCGCCGCCAGGACGGCAGCGCCCTCAGGGCACCTCAGTACCCGGTGGATGGCACCGCCCATTCGGCACACCGGTCAAGTAGTCCGCACGGCCGGGCAGTGGGCAATATTCATCGGGAAGACGTTCGGTCTGCTGCCACTGACCCTTCGGAAATACCGCCGGGAAACGCTGCAACAGATGAACAGTCTTGCCTGGGGCCGGGGTTCGTTGATCGTCGACGGCGGCGTCGTGAGTGTGCTGCTGATCCTTGGTGTCGCGGTGGGTGCCTCGCTGGCTGTAGAGGCGTTCGCCGTCTTGAACATCATCGGCTTCGGTTCGCTGTCGGGGATCGTCGCCGGAGTGGGGGCGGTTCGCGTGATCGGACCGCTGGTGGGGGGCATCGCGTTCGCCTGCCAGACCGGGTGCCGGATGACCGCCGAGATCGGCTCCATGCGCATCGCCGATGAGATCGATGCCGTCGAATCGATGGGACTGCGCCCGATACCCTACGTGGTCGGAACCCGGCTGATCGGCGGGTTGCTGTGTATCGTCCCCGGCTACCTCGTAACCCTGGTGACCACGTTCTACGTCATGGACGTTGTGATCCGGGTGTTCCACAATGTGCCCGGCGGCACCTACAGCCACTACTTCGTCGAGTTCCTCAATCCAACCGACCTGGCCTACTCGGTGATCAAAGTAGCGGTGTACTGCGTGGCCGCGACGGTGATCCATTGCTATTACGGGTATTTCGTCAGTGGGGGACCGGTGGGCGTCGGCCTGGCCTCGGGACGCGCGGTGCGTGCGAGCCTGGTCGCGATCATGGTCCTGGATTTCGCAACCACCGTGATGCTCTGGGGCATTCGGCCCGACTTCGTGTTCAAGGGGTAGGTACGCAACGGTGTTGATACATGGCTCGGCGGAGTACCAGAGGCGAATGTTGACCGCTGCCGGAATGGCGGTGATGCTGTGTGCTGCGGTGGCCGGTCTTCTGGTCGTGGCGAATCCGTTCGGGGGCCGACCGGCCGACACGATCTCGGTGACGATCGACACGACGTACGCGGGTCAGGGCGTCGTGCGCGGTACCGCGGTGGTCATGCACGGGGTGACAGTTGGGGAAGTTACGGCCATCACCAGCCGGCCCGGCGGAGGTGTCCGGCTCGATGCGGACCTGCAGCGGAAACCGGTGGTGGGGTTGACCGACGCGCTGCGTATCGACTTCCGGCCCGTCAACTATTTCGGTGTCACCGGTGTCAACCTCATGGCCGGCGCCGGTGGTCAAGTACTTCGGGACGGTATGCGGCTGACCACGGTGCCAGAGGGCAACTTCACCCTCCAGGCGTTGCTGTCGCGCCTTGGTGAGGTGTCCACCGGAGTGCTGACACCTCAGCTCATCCAGGTGATCGACCGGGCCACCCGCTACACCGATGCGCTCGATCCGCTGATCGAAACCGCGCTGATCGCAGCCGATTCCGTCGCCCAGGTGCAGACCGTGAGCACCGAGCGGCTTCTTGCCAACGCGACGGGGGTCAGTGTGGTGTTCCCGCCAGCCGTCGATGCCCTGATGGGCGCAGGCCACAATCTCATCCACGACGACGCCAACATCCAGGGCCGCATGCACTCGGACTATACCGAGGAGGAATGGCAACACCTGTTCATTCCGACGCTCGAATTGGCGTCCGGTGGGCTCTTCGCCGACATCGGCAAGCTGGAGTCGAGCCACCTGGGTCAGTTGCTCCCGGTAACTGACATGGTCAAGGCATTGACCGACGTGGTTCCGCCGTTGATCAGGCCCGAAGGCTTCGCGGAGATGCTGGCGGAGTTGCGGACCCGGTTCGAACGGATGTATGGCGGAACCCCCGAACAACGCACGGTCCAGATCCAGATCGTCCTCGACAGTCTTCCCGGTGTGGCCGCGCCCCTCGACGCGATGGGGGGTCCGTGATGTCGGCAACGGCGGCGTTGTGGCGGCTTGCGATCAGTGGTGTCGTCGCGGCCATCCTGTTCTTGTTGATGGTCAATGTCATTCGACAGCCGGTAGCCGCGCCGGAACGCACGTATATTGCCGAGTTCACAGATGTATCCGGGCTACATCTGGATGCCGACGTGCGGGTACGCGGAGTACGGGTGGGAAAGGTGCGCTCCGTTCAACTCGAGCGGCAGGGCGGGCACAGCATTGCCGTAATTGGGTTCACGCTCGACAAGCGTTACGGAGTCGTGCCCGCAAGTCGCCTTGCCATCAAGTATCAGGCGTTGACCGGATTGCGTTATCTCGATGTCGTCAATCCGGCAGAGGAGTACGCGACGGCCGATCTCGTGGCTCGGGTGCCCACCGCTATGACCCAGCCGTCATTCGACATCACCGCATTGTTCAATGGGTTGCAACCGGTCATCGCGACGCTCAGTCCCGAGGAGATCAACACCTTCGCCAGTAATGCCGTGTCATACCTGTCCGGCGATGGCGGTGGACTGGCGCCGATGCTCGACAGCATCCACCGGCTGACGAGGTTCGTCTCGGACCGCCAGCACGTGGTGGCGGCATTGATGCGCAACCTGTCCGACGTCGCTGGTGCCATAGGCGGTCATTCACAGGACCTGGTGCAGATATTGGATTGGATCAATCGGCCGCTGGACGGAGCCCTCGACGCCATCGACGAATTCCGGAAATCCGAGCTGTACGGCCCCGAGTTCACCGACACCGTGGTCCGATTGATGACGAACCTGGGGTTCCCGCCGGTCTTCAACGCTGCCACGCGTTGGCGGCTCGGACCCGAAGGCGCAGTCGATGCCCCCAGTGACATCGATCTGGCGCTCGACCGTGCGATCAGCAATGTCGACAACTACATCGACGCGTTCAAGCTGGTTCCAGTTGTGGCAGAGAGCATCCCGGAGCCGCCGGAGTCCGGGGCGCCGTTGGCGTGCACGCGTGGCCGCTTTGAGCTGCCGACGCCGATGGATGTTCTGGTGAACGGCCAGAAGGTGGTCCTGTGCAATCGATGAAGCTCCTGCGGGACCCGATGGTGTGGGGTGTTGGTGCACTGGGCCTAGCGACCGTTGTGGCACTGGTCGCGGCCATGCTCTATGTCAACCCGCCGGGCGAGAAGATCGTCACCTTCTACACCGAGGACGCCGCGTCGGTCCGCCCCGGTGACCAGGTCCGCATCGCCGGAATCACCGTCGGCAAGGTGAAGGACCTGGCCCTGGAGCCCCATCAGGTGCGGGTCAGGACGCAGGTCGACAAGGACGCGTTTGTCGGAGACCGATCACAGATCCAGGTCCGCATGCTCACCGTGGTCGGTGGCTACTACGTCGACCTCGTGTCGCTGGGCGAGTCCCCGCTGGGCGATAAGCCCGTTCCGGCAGAGCGCGTGACGATGCCCTACAACCTGATGCAAACCCTCGCCGACGCGCCGAAGATCACCGACCAGGTGAATCCCGATCCCATCAACCAGTCACTGGACCAGGTCCAGCAGGCGCTGACCGGAGGCAACCTCGAGTCACTCTCGGCAATCGTCGATGCCGGGAACGGTCTCATGGCCACGATCGACAAACAACGCGGCCAGGTGTCGGCCATTCTCGACCTGTCAGACGAATACATTCAGTCCCTCAGCAATTTCAGTGAGGGCCTCAGGGAGCTCGTCCGCAAAGCGTCGATTGTCGAACAGACACTGGTGCTGTACGGCGAGCGTTTCGGAAGTGCACTCAAGGGCATCGCCGATGTCTTCGATGCGCTGGCACCGGTCGGTGTCTTCTACGAGAACCATCGGGACGACTTTCTCGAAAAGGTCCGCCACTATCAAGAAACAGCGCGGTACTGGGCCGAACGCAGTGGTGTCATAGTTCGGGCGATTCGTCTGGTGCGCAGGAAGATCGAACAGGTCCTAGAGGCGGAGACCGCGCCGCCCGAACTACTGGCCACTGACTTGTGCATGCCGGTGCCGGGGGGTGCGTGCTGATGGCCGCGCCGGGTCTGCGCCGGGTCTACCAGGCCGCCGCGATCGCCGTCGCGGCGGCGTCGCTGGCCGCCGTCGGTGCGTCGTACGCTGTGCGCCCCGCGAGTCAGCACACCACTTATTGCGCGATCTTGCCCGACAGTGTGGGACTGTATGCCGACAACCCGGTGACGCAGATGGGTTATCGGATCGGCAAGATCAAGACCATCACCCCCGGCGCCCTCGATGTCCGCGTCGATTTCACGGTGACGGAGCGCCGGCTGTTTCCGCACGATGTGAGAGCGATCATCAGGTCGACATCGATCCTCGCGGACCGGTCGCTGGAACTGGTCGGCAACTATGAATCGGGACCGCGACTCCGCGCGGGAGAATGCATTCCGCTGCAACGGGCGTCCACCCCCATGAGTCTGTCTGAAGTTATCGGCTCGGCGACCAACTTCATCAACACGGTCAATCCGAACGGATCGACGAACATCGGCGATATCGTGCGCGGGCTCGACCAAGCGATCCACAACAACGGCGTCGGTGTCAATGCGCTGCTGACCACGTCGTCGGCGGTACTGGACAGTCCGGACCGAGCGATCAACGACATCGGATCGATCATCGCCAACCTCGGGCAACTGACCTCCGTACTCAAGGACCTCCGGGCGCCGCTGAAGGAGATTTTGCACGACGCGGTACAGACCATGCCTTACATCGACGAGGCCTCCGAGGGCGGCCGACGGATCGTCGAAGGAGTCGTCTGGGTCACCCCGCTTGTCGAGGATCTGGAAGTCAATCTCGGACAGGAGATCCAATTCACCCTCGATGCGACCGAGGTGGCGCTGAGGAAGTTGAGTGAGCACGCGCCCCGCACCGCGAACCTGCTGAATCCAATTCCCTGGTGGATCAACACTGCTGCCAACCATTTCAATAGTCGACCTATCAGCACTCTGCGCTATCGGCCGCCGCTGTATCGCATCCACACCCCGGACGGTGTTGCCCTGTGCAACATCATGAACTCGTCTATGGCCGGCAGCTGCGCCAACGTCCAGGGGCAGCCGTTCGCCGTTGACGTTGCGCTGCTCCAGTACGTGCTCAATGCGGCGGCGAACCGATGAACGGGCGGATTCATGCGGCAGCTCTGTTGGCCGCGAGTGCTGTTGCAGTGTCGTCGTGTGCGGCCGTCAACGTCGACGCGCTGCCCCAGCCCGGAGCCTCCTACGGCAACGGTTATAACCTCGTCCTTGAATTCGAAAGCGTGCTCAACCTCCCGGACCGGGCAAAGGTGGTGTTGGAGGGCACGACTGTCGGGGTCGTCACCAAGGTGACGCTGCAGAGCAATCGCGTCGATGTCATCGCGCGCATCGACCCCAGCGTAGTGGTGCCGGCAGACATCCGCGCCTCACTGCAGCAGGCCACGGTGCTCGGCGACATCTACGTCGCGCTCGATCCGCCTCAAACCGACCAGTCGGCGTCACCTCCGTTGGGGCCGGACTCCAGAGTTCCACTGGTTCAGACCGACTCGCCACCACAGGTGGAAGACACCATTGCAAGCCTTGCCAACTTCGTGTCCAGCGGATCCATCCAGCGGGCGCAGAACACGATCATCGGCATCAATCGGGTGACGCCGCGGGCAGAAACGGTGCGCCAGATTGCCTCTCGTGTTGCCGCTGACCTCGCCGACCTATCGAACGGTATCGACACGGTCGACCAATGGCTAACCGGAGTGGCCGGGACCGCTGAGGTACTGCACAACCGGATCCCGACGTTTCAGGACTGGTTCTCGCCGAAGGGGATGACTGGCTTCGACCGGCTCACGGTCACTGCTGGATACGTCGGCAAGCTGCTGCCTTCTGTCGGCAGCATCTACGCCAACGGCTACTGGCTGGTGCCACTGCTGGAATCGGTCGCCGATGCCATGGGCGCGATGCAGCGCGACAAGCGGGCGTTCGAAGCAGAAGTGCCGGCATGGCGGCGACTGTTCTACGAGAGCTTCCTTGCGCAAGACAAGTATCCGGCGATGAACATCACGTCGATCCTGGGTCCCGACGGGCGTGAACTGTCCGGGAACGTGCAAGACGTGTTGCGGATCATAGGGGCAGCGCCATGAGAGCCCGAGACATGTTGTCGTTTATTGCCTTCGGGGCGATGATCGCGTTCGGTGTCAGCTACATGGGCGCGCTCGGCGTCCGGATCGGACTGCCTTCGGACCGCACTGAAGTCTCGATGATGGTGGCAGACGTCAATGGTCTGGTTGTTGGGTCCAAAGTCCTGCTCCGGGGCGCGCCGATAGGTGCGGTCAATCGGATCGAGGCTGTTGCGGACGGGGCCGTCGTCGGGTTCTACATAGGCGAAGGATTTCACGTTCCGGTGGGCAGTGATGTCCGACTCGAAAACCTGTCCGCGTTGGGGGAGACCTACGTGAGCCTGGTTCCCCGCACGCAAGACGGGCCGATGATACGCAACGGGCACCGTATCGCTACGGAATCCATAACAGCGCCACCGTCGATATCGGAACTAGCGACAAGTGTTGTGCGGGTTCTCAACCAACTGGATCCCGGTGCGCTCGAACGCATCATCGGTGAGGTCGATACCGCACTGCCCGATACCAACGCGGTGTTGCCCAATCTGTCACGCACGAGCAGGCTGCTGAGGAACACCGCGGCAGACATGAACGGCCGCGGACGTGAACTGCTTGCCAACTTCCAGACACTGCTGGGTAATTCCGGGTGGCTCGGTCCGGTGCTCGCTGACCTCACCTTTCAGATCGACAGCTACAGCCCCCACCTCCGAACATTGTTCAGCACCGTTCCACCGCTTATCGCGGTCGGCGCCCCCGAGCCGCTCGTGAAGTTCAATGCGTTCCTCGCGCGCATTCAGAAGATGTTGGACGACAACGGCGGCGACTTCCAGGTGATAGGCGATAGATTCCTTCCGCACATCAAGGGCATAGCCGGTGCGCTGTTGAACTTCGACACCGGTCAGATGCTGGCCAACGTCCTGGCCAGTGTTCCCGAGGACGGCTCCGTCACCCTGCATGTCAATCTTCCGGGGAATTAGCGGGGCCGCGAGGGACGGTCTGGAAACAAAGTTGTCGAGGGAAGTGGAGAAGGGGCCATGACGATAGTTAGGGAATCCGCCGTGGATGAATCAGACTTGTCCGGGGACGGCCCAGCGAACGCGGAGATCGCGGACCCACCGGCCGATGCGAAACCGGTCCGGCAACTGCGATTGTCAATCTCCGTGCGTAGCCTGCGGTCCGCCGCTGCGATTGTTGCGCTGGTTGGTGCAATTGGCGCACTGATGTGGTTATACGTTGGGGCGCAGCGCGAACTCGATGCTCAGGCTCGCCAGGCTCAGGGTCATGCGCAGGCCGAGAAGATCGCTCTCGACTACGCCGTCGACGCGGCGGAGATCGATTTCCAAGATCTGGGTGCGTGGAGGGTGAGACTCACCGCGCGTACCGGACCCGAACTCAAGGAGAAGCTCACCAAAGCGGGTCAGGAAATGGAACAGATCCTCGCTCCCCTCGAATGGACCTCGACGGCGCGTCCGCTCGCCGCCAAGGTTCGGTCGGCCACCGGTGGTATCTATGTCGTCGACTGTTTCGTCAGTGTCCTGACGAAGACGGTCCAAGGTCGGGAACCGTTGCAGTCAACCGCGACATACAGCGTCACCATCGACAGCAACAATGACTGGCAGATCAGCGATGTCGGCGGGATCGGCACCGTGGTGGAGCAGAAGTAGGCCTGGCGTAGCACGCGAACGAGGGAGATGCCGATGCCCCGTAGCCGTTTCCATCCGACGAGTGTGGGGGCTCGCTTGGCCGTCGCCGCGTGCGCAACGACGGTGCTGTCGGCGGTGGTGATTCTCGCTGGGCCCACGTCTCATGCTGATCCACCGTCCGATGACGAACTCATTCGGCCCCTACCGGTGATCACCCCCGGGCCCTCGAAATGGCAGCCGAAATTTCCTTTCCCCTACGACCAAACCAGGGGAAACGTCACCGACGCCGACATCAACGCACAGCGGGAGATGTGTCAGTGGTACACCGCCCAGTACGAAACGCTGAGACGTCAGATCGACCGGGTGCAGTTCAATCGGATCACCCCCAACGGACCGGGTGTCATCAGCGGCTCGGGCAGTGACTGGGACTACAGCGTCCGCGGCATTCAACGGCAGGTGGACATCGTCACGGCAAACATCGACCAGGCGGTCGAGTTCCTCGCCCCCCGGGCGCAGGCGCTTACCCAGAGTCACGACGCCACCGGCGACACCTATTTCCCGATCTACGAAGGGGAGAGCTTCTACCTACTGTGGCAGCACCTTTCCAACGTGAACGATGGCATCAAGGCCCATCAACCCGACTGGTTCACCGGCCCGTCCGTCCTCAGGGTCAAGCGCTGGGGTACCAGAATCAGCCGTTCGCATGTGTGCGACTAGACCGGAAGCCCAACACAGGAGAGAAAAGTGCTGCTTACCCGCACAGCTGACGCCGGCGCCTCTCGTATCCGTGCCCCGATATGCCGTGGGCCGGGTCGGCTGGGCGCGATGACGGCTTGCTTCGTATGTCTGGCCCTCGCGCCGCCGGCCCAAGCGGGTTCGATGGCGACCGTCAAGGAGGCAGTCGTATCGGCGCGCAATGAAACATCCTGCGCGCCTTTGCGGTATGACCCGACTGTTGAGCAGGCAACCGAGGTTTTCAATCGAATGACGGACGATTATCTCGATCACACCGCAACCCGAGTGCAGAACAAGGACACGCGGCCCGGTTCGATTCCGGACCCCGTACCGGGGCTGAAGGATCTCGGCTATCCCGCCACCAAGGCATACCTGATTCAGGGTGCCCACCACGACGACGCATCCGCAATCAAGGCCGCAATGCTGCAGGGATACGCCGCCGGCAAGTTCGACGACTGCTCTTACACCGACTTCGGCGTGAGCATGCGTTACAACGAACGGACCGGCTACAACCTGGCTGCGGTGATCTTGGCCGCGCCCTAGTACTTTCACGCGATCGGATCGGTTGGCCGATCCGACATTGCTGATCTGGAGGAGGACCAATGGCCCAGAGCCCCTTGCTCGTGGCTGTGCTGATGGCCGGCATCTCCGTCGTCGCGCAGAATCCAGTCGCACGCGCCGACGACAGCGTGACATACGAGGTCGTTTCAGACTCCGTCACCACGGCGAACCTGGAGTACTTCGATGGAACAACGCGCAGGTCACTGGAAGGTGTGCCGCTACCGTGGCGGACCGAGGTGGCCATGGCCAATCCGCGTAGCTGGGCCACGGACGGCGCAGAGATTCGGGCGGACTGGCGCAGCAGCATCGCGGCCCCGGTGTGGCGACCGGGCAAGTGGGTCACGGTCCGCATCTACATCGGAAATCAGCTGCGCTGCGAGAACACTTTGGATGTCGGTAACGCGGCATGCTACGGCAGCACATCCTTTAAATCGTGACTGTTGGGTCTGAGCGACGGCGGGAGGTCTTGGGGAGATGGCGGTGATCGCGATGTGCAGGGCTCGGTGGTGGTCGGTGGGGGCGGGTGTGATCGGCCTACTGTTCGGCACGGCGATACCCGTACCGGCCGAACCGGCCGGTGACGCTTTGGCGAGCCCCTTTCCGGAGATCGAGCACATCACCGCGTGGTATGACCACTTGGCAGCGGAGGATTTCGTCATTGCCGGTCGGCCCGGGATCTGGTTCCTGTCACCGGATGGACTCAATTGCGGGATCTGGGTTTGGGGAAGCTTCGGCTGCCGAGGTGATATCCCTGGCGCGCCTGCGGGTGACAATCACATCGCGTGGTTCAACGGCAACCGATCGGTGCACCATGGCTGGACGGCCGCCATGCAGTTTCCTGCCGGACAGGCGGTGCGGGTGCTGCCACCCCGCAGTTACGTGACGTTCGAGTCGACCACCTGCGCGGTCACGCCCAGCGGGAACACCTATTGCGAGCACGGTGCGAACAAGTTCATGGTCACGCCGCAGGGGACCTGGTTCAAGGGGTGGGATGACCGGCGGTCTCAGGCTTGTAATGCGTATGGGTCCTGTCTTCCGGACTGGTGAATTGACAGCGTTCGGCGTCAGTCGGCCTGGCCCAGTTGATTTCAGGCCGCACCTCGACCTAGCGTGTCGGGGCACAGTTCGGCCTGCGCGGCGGCAATCACCTGGGGCAGGTGACTCGACGGCAGGTAGCGGTACGCCGTGTCTTCGGGGCTGAGGCCGCGATGCAGGGAGTCGCAGATCATCTGCCCGTCGTGCACCACCGCTCCGGCGGGTAGGGGTATTGAGACTCGCTCTTGTCGTAGCCGCGCCAGATAGTTGGCTTCCTCGGCGGTCAGGTAACCGTTGAATACCCAGCCCTGGTCGTCGGCCCGTGCCGACAAGGCCGGCGACAGCTGCGCCGACATCACAGCCGCAACGAGAATCCAGGCCCGTGCCGGTCGTACCTGCTGTCTCATGTTCGGTCCCTTCACCGGGAGCGCCAGCCGTATTCGGCCGGCGCGTGGTTCACGCATCACCTGCGCCCACGCCCTCGAGGATCATCGAGGTGATCGCCCTCGCCGTCTCGGCTCGGTCGCGGGTCTGCCCGCACAGCCGGTCAGCGGTACTGAGAAACCACGTCATCCCCATTGTCGACCGCACCAGTAGGTCGACGTCGAAGTCCTTGTGCCGCCACGCCGAAAGGTTGGCCTCGACGACATGCTCGACTTCTTTCAGCGAGGGGTCGATACGGTTCCGGAAGTATTCCCCGGCGCGGTCCGCCTGCCCGAACAGCATCACCCCCAGCAGTGGTCCGATCTCGTCCATGACCCCCAGCAAGTCGTACAGAAACTGGTAGGTGCGTTCGTACATCACGGCGCCACTGACGTCGAACGACTCCGGTGGGTCACCTGACAATTCGACCAACTTGCCGACCGCCTCTTCGAGCGGTGCCGCAACCGCGGCTTCGAACAACTCTTCCTTTGACCCGAAATGGCGGTAAAGCAACGCCTCGTTGACGCCCGCCGCAGCCGCCAGGTCGCGGGTACGAGCACCGTCGAAGCCTGATTGCTCAAAGACCTGGCGTGCCGCATCGATGATCTGTTCCCTGCGCTGGTCTGCGGATAGGCGGGGTTGCGGATTCGGGTACGAAGCGCGGCCCCCGGCTGGCTTAGGCGCCATCGGATCGCGGCGTGGTAAGTGAATACTTCACAGGTATGAGCTTACCCCGCAGCGTCAAGCCATTCGGGGAATGCGGCGCCGGGGATCGAGTGCGACGGGGTAGGGGCAAATGATCACCCGGTGACGGTGATCATGTCGTGGCTGCTGAGATCAGCTGCGAGGTAGCGCAGGTGGTCGTCCTCACCGCCCAAAGTGTGCCCGATCGCGGTGAGGCGTGAGACATAGTGGCCCACCGGATATTCGGCAGTGATCCCGATGCCGCCGTGCATCTGGATGGCTTCCTGACCGATGTGCTGTGCGGCGCCGCTGATCTGCAGCTTGGCGCGCGAGGCGACGCGTGGGTCGACCCCGCCGTCGGCCAGCGACATGGTCGCGTAGAAGCTCATGCTGGACGCCAACTCCAGCGACACATACATGTCGGCGGCGCGTTGCGTGAGGGCCTGGAACTTGGCGATCGGGACGCCGAACTGCCTGCGCTGCTTTAGGTATTCGACTGTCAGCCGCAATGTCTCGGTCATCGCGCCGATCGCCTCAGCGCACAATCCGGTCTGGGCGCGGACCTGCGCACCGGTGACCAATGCGGACGCGTCACCACCGTTTCCGAGCGGTACTGCCGGTGTGGCTGCGAAGGTGATCTCGGCGCCTCCCAATCCATCGTGGGTCGCGTAGCTGTGCCGGGAAACACCGGCATCCTCGGCGGCAGTCAGAAACAGTCCGATCCCACCGTCCGGGAGTGTGGCAGTAACGATCAGGTCATCTGCGCAGTCCCCACGTAGCACCGGGTTCTTGGTACCGGTGATCACCCAGCCCTCGCTGGTGCGGGTGGCGCAGGTGGCCACGTCTTGGTAGGGCCAGCGACTGCCGGGCTCGCTGTGAGCGAAAGCCAGCAGCGTGGTGCCTTCGGCTATGCGGGGCAGATAGTGGGCGCGCTGCGCCGGGGAGCCGGCGTCGGCGATGAGTCCGCCGCAGATCACGACGGTGTCCAGGAAGGGCTCCGGTGCCAGCGCGCGACCGATCTCGGTCATCACGGTCATGGTCTCGACCGGTCCGGCTCCCATCCCGCCGTCCGCCTCCGAGAACGGCAGACCGAGGAGTCCGAGCTCGGCGAACTGCTTCCACACCGCCGGGTTCCATCCCCGGGCGGTGATGCTGATGGCATTGCGCGTCTCGATGTCGTAGGCGCGAGAAAGAAGTTCGCGCACAGTGTCGCGCAACATGGCCCGTTCGTCGTTCAGTTCAAAATTCATGGGTGCTAGACGCTCACAGTCCGAGGATCGAGGAGGAGATGATATTGCGCTGGACTTCGCTGGATCCGCTGTAGATCGACACCTTGCGATAGTTCAGGTAGCGGGGAGCGGTGCGCTGCGCCCACGTCGGTGAAGCGATGTCGCCGGCGAGGCAGGGGAGCGCATCGGGGCCGGCGATCTCCATCAGGATCTCCGTCGCCGCCTGCTGCAGCTCGGACCCGCGCAGCTTGAGCAATGAGGACGCCGGGTTGGGCTTCCCGTTCGCGGAGCCGGCCACCACCCGCAGCTGAGTCAACTCCAAAGCCAGCAGCTCGTTCTCCATCCTGGCCAGCCGGGCCGCGAACAGTGGGTCGTCGACCAAGCGGCCACCGCCGATCCGGATTTCGGCGGCGCGTTTCTTTGCCTGTGACACCAATACTTTGGTTGTGCTGACGCGGCTGACGCCGGTGCGCTCGTTTCCGAGCAGGAACTTCGCGTAGCTCCATCCGGCGTTCTCCTCGCCGACGAGGTTGTCGGTCGGCACCCGCACGTCCTCGAACCAGACCTCGTTGACCTCGTAGCTGCCGTCGACCAACTTGATCGGGCGCACGGTGATGCCGGGGGTGTCCATGTCGATCAGCAGAAACGAGATGCCGGCTTGGCGCTTCGGGGCGTTCGGGTCGGTGCGGACCAGGCAGAAAATCCAGTCGGCGTGCTGACCCAACGTGGTCCAGGTCTTCTGGCCGTTGACGACGTAGTCCTGCCCGTCGCGGTCCGCGCGGGTCTTGAGCGAGGCCAGATCGGAACCGGCTTCCGGCTCGGAAAAGCCTTGGCACCACCAGATGTCAAGGTTCGCGGTGGCGGGCAGGAATCGCTGCTTCTGGTCTTGCGAGCCGAATGCCGCGATCACCGGTCCGACCATGTCGGTGTTGAACGACAGCGGGTCCAGCACCGAGGCCAACTGCATCTCGTCACGCCAAATGTGCTCTTGCACCGGCGTCCAGTCTTTGCCGCCCCATTCCATCGGCCAGCGTGGAACGGCCAAGCCATGTGCATTGAGGATCTGTTGGGACGTGACGAAGTCTTCGCGGCCCAGTTCGTCGCCGCTAGCGACGCGTGCCCGAATCTCTGCGGGTACCGCTGTAGTGAAGAACGCGCGCATTTCATCGCGGAAGGCGCGCTCCTCGGCGCTGAGTTTCAAATTCATTGCGTACTTTCTGGACAAGAAGTGAAGTAAGTAGCTACATACTTACATAAAGATTGCCTTGGCTGATTCGGGACTGTCAAGGGGAATCGCTGGATGTGCTGGTCAACAACGCCGGCATCGCGCGTGACGGGTATCGGCCATCGGCCATCGGCCGTCGCCGGGCACCGCGGCCAAGGCCGGTGTGGAGAGCCTGACCGCCACCCTGGCCGCCGAGTGAGCCGGTTAACTCGGTGCGGCAAGATCCGCGTCGCCGAGGGCTGGCCGCACGGGCCGCACGCCGACAAGGGCGCTCAATGGGATCCGGCCGAATTGGGCCCGGTCGTCACCGACCTGTTGGCCCAGGCGCGGACGCCGGTGCCGGTCTACGGGGCCTGATCCGCCGACGGGTAGGCGCCGCTGCGACGACTGCGTCCGGTCCAGCAGATGCTGCGCCGGGGCTGGTCCCCGTTGATCACCCACGATCAGCACCCGGCGCACTACGCGACCCCGACACCGAAGCGAACAACGCTGCGACGCATCGTCACCATCCCACACGACTGGACCGCCCTCCGCGGCCTTGCGGCCTCAGCTGTTGCGCACCGCCTCCTGGGCCAATTGCACCCGCGAAGATAGGTCGAGTTTTGTGTAGATGTGGCTCAGGTGTGATTCCACGGTTCGTGTCGAGACGACCAGTTTCGCGGCGATGTCCTTGTTGCGCAGTCCCTCCGCGATGAGGTGGGCCACGTTGCGTTCGGCAGGAGTCAGCGACGCCCATCCGCTTGCCGGGCGGTAACATTCGATACGGCTGACGCGCGCGTGGTCGATCGCCTCCGGCGTCGCCAGTGCCGTGCCTCGACTCCACTGGTCGTCGAAATCGGGCTGCCCCAGCAGGTCCCGTAACCTATCGACCGTCGCGAAGTGGTCAGCATCGTAGATTTTAAATCGAACTGCACCGGTGCGTTCCCGAATGCCGGCCGCCGAGCCGAACAGCAGGGCGGCGTCCCGGTGCTGACCGGATTCGGTGGTCAGTGCCGCCAAGCATTCGATTACGTCCGGAATCCAGAGGTATGCTCCGGTTTCCGCGCCGATCGTCAACGCCTGGATGGCATCTTGCCGTGCTCGCTCAGTCCGATACTCGGCGATTGCGACCCGCATGCTGATCTCCAGCAGTGGAATTCGATGAGCGCCGACTGCCATTGTGAGGGATTCATCGATCCAGTGGCGTGCCCCGGCCACGTTACCCTCGGCCAATGCGGTTCGCGCCACCGGATTGGTGTTGATCGCCCACAACTGGGGCAGCGGGCATGCTTGGTGCGCTGCGGCGGCGCTAGCTGCGGCGGTCGCGATGTCTCCGGTGCCCAAGGCGGCATGCACCAGGGTCACGAGACTGATGGAGCGGTGGAAGTCGGGGAACCCGGCAATAGCGGTGAGCCCCGCTTGAGCTGTGGCGTACCCACGGGCGGTTTCGCCTTGGCGGGTCAGGCATTCGGCCGTGATCAGCGAGCCTCTCGCGATGAACAGGAGGTCGTGTGCGGCAGTGGCCTCGGTTGTTATCGCTGCACCCTGCGCCGCTGCCGCCGCGAGGTCGCCGCGCAACAGGTGCGCTATCCCGAGATAATAGCTGCACTGCCGCTGCGTCAGGCGGTCGCCGAGCGCGCGGGCGAGGGCCAGCCCTTCTTCGGCGGACTCACGAAGCGTAGTCGGATCTCCGGAGATATAGGCGGAATGGGCCTGCACGTTGTAGATCTGGCACAAGCGCCAATCGTCGTCGAACGTGGAAGCCAGGTTGAGTGCCTCCCGAAAGTACGGTGCGCCGGCCGGCGGGCGGAAGCTGCGGGCGAAGCCGGCGGCGGTCAGCGCCCAAGCCAGCAGACCCGGGTTGTTGAGATCGCGGGCGATGGTCAGTGCTTCGTCGGCCTGATCCAGCCGAGAATGATCTCCGATCAAACCGGCGAGGATGACCTCGTCGGCCAACTTAGCCGCCCGGGTGGCCGGAGCAATGTCGGCACCGTGGACGGACTCCAGCCAGGCCAGCCCTTCGCGGGGCCGGCGGTGAATCCACAACGGTAGCAACGACGATGCCAGGCTGGCGGCGACCTCGGCCTGTCCATGCTCTCGACTCCAGGCAAAAGCGGTACGCAGGTTGTCGATCTCGATTTCGGCTTGTGCGACTTGCCGGCCGGAAAGGGTCGAACCGGCGCGTTTGAACGCGGACGCGTAGTGGTCGCGGTGGGCGCTGCATACCGTGGCGGTTTCGCCGGACTCATCGAGTTTCTCGAGTGCGTAGTGCTGCACGGTTTCGAGCATCCGATACCGCGTGCTTTGCCCAGTACTGTCGGCGATCAGCAGTGACTTGTCCACCAATTGAGTCAGGGTGTCTAGCACGGGGTCGCCGGGCACTGCGGCAGCGGCGGCGGTGCTGCCGGCAACCGCGTGGGCGGCAGCCAGGTCGAATCCGCGCAAAAATACCGCCAATCGCCGAAACATCACCTGCTGGGGTTCGCTCAGCAGGTTGTGCGACCAGTCCATCGAGGCGCGCAGGGTCCGCTGGCGTGAGTCGGCCGCATGGACGCCATCGCTTAACAGGTGCAGGCCCGCGCCCAGACCGTTGGCGATTTCGGCCAGTGATAGCGCCCGTACTCGGGTCGCCGCGAGTTCGATCGCGAGCGGTACCCCGTCCAGGCGCGCACAGATCTCCGCCACCAGTGCGGCGTCGTCGCCGGTACCGCCGAACGTGGGGCGGACCAGCCGGACCCGCTGGATGAACAACTCCACAGCCTCATCGTCGAGCGAGAGCGGGGGAGTCGGCCAGCTCACTTCGCCGCTCACCCTGATCGGTTCTCGGCTGGTTACCACAATGCGCAGCTCTGGGCAGCCGGTCAACAGCTCGGCTAACAACTCCGCACAGCACGGGCATCCGCCCAGCAGTTGCTCGCAGTTGTCCAGAACCAACAGCGCCCGGCGCTCGGCGAGGAAGCCGACCAGTGTGCCGGCGGTCGGGCGGCAGAGTTGGTCGGGCAACCCCAGCGCGTGCGCGACTCGATCGGCAACCAGGTGTGGGTCGGTGGTCGAGGCCAGGTCCACCCACCATGTCCCGCCGTCGAAACGGCTGGCGGTCTCGCCGGCGAGCTGTTGTGCCAGCCGAGTCTTTCCCACGCCGCCGGTCCCGGTCAACGTCACCATCCGGTGCTCGTCGACGAGCCTTCGCAGGGCGGCTAGCTCCTTAGTGCGGCCCACGAAACTGGTCAGCGACACCGGCAGCCGGGTGCCGTCGACCGGCGTCAGCATTGGTGCATCCATTGTGGGGGAACTGCATTGTGCGGCCTCTGACCGTCAAATTTGGGGGTTTCCCCAGCCGTGCGAACCTGCACCAAATTGCCCCTCCCTTAGGTACTTTCACCACCATTATCACGTGCACGTTAACAGGATTCAGGTAATTCACCGATGCTCTGCAGTGGGCAGGATGGAAGCGCGAAACGAGAAGCCGGATTCGGGCCTGTCTTCTGTCGCGACTCCACCGGCGTGAACCACCCTTTACCTCCATTTACGCCAGTTGCCGAGTGTGGATCAAACCCGGGACGGTCACGTTGGGTTGGTGGGATGACGGGAAGGTGGCGATCCCTGCGTGGGTGTTCCCACTCGTCGAGCCTCTCCGGGGCCTCTGCCGTTTGGGTCGGCGCGGCCTGGTGGCGGGGATGAGGACTCGTCACGGCAGTCAACGGCCACACTGGGGCGATCGGCCGTAGTGCAGCAGGCCGCCCGCTCTCAGCTACGACCGCTGTTTTTGGGCCCACCGTGGCCACCATCGACGGTGGTGACGAGTCGCTGCGCTGCTGGTCAAAGGTCAAATCGCCACCTGGCGTCTGGGAGTTTCCACTGAGTGGCTGTGAATCACCATAAGTGTACTTACGTATTTCCGCCGATGCGCTCAGACCAGGTTGTGTCCGACGCTCGGGTCGGCGGGTCGAGAGTGGCCTGCCGACCGTTGGCATACCGGTGCCGGCGGTTGGCGTGTTTTGTAACGGGTTGCACGGGGAGAGGATCTGAAATGAATCGTCGTCACACGGGTGCTAAGTCGACCCGCTCGGGAGGCGCGGCGCCGCGGAGGAGGATCACCGGTGCGGGTAGCGCGGTGGCGGCGTTTTTGGCGTTCGGGTTGGCGCCGTTGGCGTCGGCGCCGGCGGCCAATGCTGATTTCGACGATTTGCTGACTGATCTGTTCGACCCCTCGGCATGGGGGAACTTGTCGAATGACTTCGACGGCCTTTTCAGTGCGTCGAATTGGGATGTGCCGGGTTCGGCCGATGCGCCTGATATCGCGCAGATGTGGGACACCTCTTTCTACATGCCGTTGCATGACAGTTTGCAGGGCTGGATCAATTCTGACTTCGGCCAGCAGGTCGATGGTGTGATCAACCAGATGTTCGCGCCGTTCACCGAGGGCTTTTGCGGGGTGATCTGTAACGGTGTCGATGGCACCGAGGCCGACCCCGACGGTGGTAGCGGTGGGCTGTGGTTCGGCGATGGTGGTGACGGTTGGGCCTCGACCATCGAGGGTGTGGCCGGCGGTAGCGGTGGGCATGCCGGTGGTATCGGCAATGGCGGCGACGGTGGTATCGGTGGCCTGGGTGCAGATGGCGGCAATGGTGGTCATGGCGGGGAGATGTGGGGCAACGGCGGCGATGGTGGCGCCGGCGGTGCGGCCACGGCGACGCTGGCTGCCGGTAACGGTGGCAATGGTGGGTCCTCGGGTCAGGCGCAGGACTTCTTCGGGATGGGCGCGCTCGGTAACGGCGGTGACGGCGGTGTCGGTGGCGCGGGCTGGAATGGGGTAGCCGGGTCGTTCGTCAACGGCGGCGACGGCGCCGGCACCAACGGCACCAACGGCGGTAACGGCGGCAACGGTGGCGCCGGCTCGTCGATCCTGGGTATCGGCGGCAACGGTGGCGCAGGCGGTGTGGCCGGCAACGGCGGTGCGGGAGCGACCGGCACTGCTGTGAACATCAACGGCGGCGCGGGTGGCAATGGTGCGGCCCCGGGCACCGGTGGTCAGGGCGGTACCGGCGGCAGCGGCAACGGCGTGGCCGGCGCCCTCGTTGGTGGCGGTAACGGCGGTGACGGCGGTGACGGGTATGACGCGGCCGCCGATGCCAACGCGTTGGCCGGTGCGATCGGCGGCAGCGGTGGCGCCGGTGGTAACGGCGGGGAGTACGGCAACGGCGGCAACGGCGGGGCCGGCGGCAGCGGGGTGTTCGGAGGCGACGGCGCTGACGGTGCCGCGGACTCCGGTGAGAACGGCGGCAGTGGTGGTACCGGCGGCTCCGGCGGTAACGGCGGTGCCGGCGGGAGCAGCGGCAGCCTGGGTGGAAATGCCGGCAACGGCGGAAATGCCGGCAACGGTGCCGACGGCGGCAACGGCGGCAATGGCGCCACCGGCACGGCCGGTGTGGCGGGGGTCAACAGTGCCGGCGGCGACGGTGGTGCCGCCGGCAACGGTGGTGCGGGCGGCAATGGTGGCACTGGCGGGGCCGCGGGTGCGCTGAACAACACCGTCGGTACGGCGGGTACTGAAGGCACCGGGGGCAACGGCGGCAACGGCGGTAACGCCGCTAAGGCTGGTGACGGTGGCGCGGGCGCTGCTGGCACCGCTGCCAATCCGAACGGTGGCAGGGGCGGTGACGGTGGCGCTCTGGGCACCGGTGGCGTCGCCGGGACCGGGGGTACTGGATTGACTACGGGTACCACTGGAACAGCCGGCAACGATTCGACGGTCCTGGGCGCCCAGGGTAACGGCGGTAACGGCGGCGACGGGTATAACCCCGCCGGTATCCCGGGGGCCCCCGCGAGCACTTCCGCCGGAAGTGGTGGTGCCGGCGGTAACGGCAGCGCACTGGGCAACGGCGGTAACGGCGGCAACGGCGGCAGCGGAACAAACGGAACCACACAAGGCGGGGGTGCCGGTAGCGGCGGCGCTGGTGGTAACGGTGGCACCATCTCCGGTAACGGCGGAGACGGCGGTAACGGTGGAACCGGTGGAAACGCCACGAGTACTGCTAGCGGCTCCTTCAGTTCTAACGGCGGCGGCGGCGGCAACGGTGGCAACGGCGGTCTGTCCCTGTCTGGCACCGGCACTGCCGGCACCGGTGGCAATGGCGGTGATGGCGGTAGCGGTGGCTCGAACAGTGGCTTGGGAGGTAACGGCGGCTCTGGTAGCACCGGTGGCCACGGTGGGGACGGCGGGGACACCCTCATCGGGGCCGGCGGCATCGGTGGCCTGGGTGCTGCCGGCGGTACCAGCACTGGCGGCGGCATCGGCGGTGGCGGTGGCGGTGGCGGCGCAGCCACCTTTGGAATCGCCGGGAACGGCGGCATCGGTGGCGACGGCATCGACGGTGGCGTAGGAGGCAACGGCGGTCACGGCAGCAACGGGCTCGACGTCGGCGCTCATGGTGGTAGCGGGGGCAACGGCGGTGACGGTATCGGCGCCGGCAGCACTGGTGGAGACGGTGGCCGTGGCGGTTTGAGTTCCGGAGGCAATAACGGGACAGGTAGCGGCGGCAACGGCGGCGACGGCGGCACCGGCGCAGCCGGGGGTACCGGCGGTAACGGCGGCAACGGCGGCAACGTCATTGGTTATGCCACCGGCGGGGCCGATTCCGGATCAGGCGGTGATGGCGGCGCCGGCGGAAACGGTACCGGGGTCGGTAACGTCGGCGGCAACGGAACGGACGGCACCGACGGGCAGCCCAACGGTGTCAATGGCGTCGACGGAACACCCGGCGCCAACGTCGGATAACGCCGTCCAGGTCAGCAAGATGGCTGAGTGGCCGTCGGCTTTGAAGCCGGCGGCCACTCAGCCATCTGGGATGTAGTGCCGACGAGTCGTGGCGTTCCCATCCGGGATATCAGCTTGGTGTTCCCGGACACGCGATGACGGGGCCCGCGTGAAAGCGGAACCCCTTGAGCTACGCGGTCAAGACTCGCAGATGACGATCGGGATCTCCCGCTCGGTCCAGGCGCGGTAGTTGACGAAGTCGGGATACATCGCGTCGAGCTTCGGCCAGTAGGCGGCCCGCTCCGACTCGCTGGCGTCGCGGGCCCGCAAGCTCAACACCTCGTTACGGATCCGGAACGACACCTGCGGATTGGCCTTCAGATTCAGGTACCACATCGGGTTGGTGGCGCGACCGCCCTGGGACGCCACCAGGATCACCCGGTCGCCTTCGCGCAGGAACAGCAACGGGGATTCGCGCGGCTGACCGGTTTTGCGCCCGGTGGTGGTCAGGATCCCGACTTCGGGGACCTCCCCGAAATGTTTGGTGCCCAGCCGCCACTTGCCGCCGACCCGGCCGCCGGTCGCCTTGTAGGCAAGCGTGTTGGCCCGCGACATCCACTTGATGATGGTGCCGGTGACGGGCGAGTCCAGTGACTTCGGCTTCTCCGGTGTGCTCACGTCCGCAACCCTACTGAATGAACGGCTTGATCCCGGCCCGGATGTGGTGGATCGTCGCGGTGCCGTCCGGGCTGTCGGCGGGAATGACGAAAACCTCGTCGACGTGGGCGCAGACCCGCCGGCCGAACAGCGACGGCTTGGTGATGATGTCGAAGACCGCCCGCACCTCGTCGCCGTCGACGGCGTACTTCGGCAGGGTGGCGCCCGAGATCAACCGGAACTGCGGCCCCCGATTCAAGCTGCGCCGCAAGTGTTTTCCGGAGAACCCGGTCTTGAGTCCGACTTCGATGCGGACACAGTCGGGGGAGAACCGGACCGCCGAGGCGTCGTGGCTGACCAGCGCGTCGATGTAGGCCTGGGCCGCCGCGATGCGGTCGGCTTCCGAAACAGGCTTCGCCACCAGGGCCACTAAATCCGCTCGATGATGGTGCCGGTGGACAGCGCACCGCCGGCGCACATGGTGATCAACGCGGTCGAGGAGTCGGTGCGCTCCAGCTCGTGCAGCGCGGTGGTGATCAGCCGACTGCCGGTGGAGCCCACCGGGTGACCCAGCGCGATCGCCCCGCCGTTGACGTTGACCCGGTCCATGTCGGGGCTGTGCACCGCAGCCCAGGACAGCACCACCGAGGCGAAGGCCTCGTTGATCTCGACCAGGTCGATGTCGCCCATCTTCATCCCGGCCTTCTCCAGCACCTTCGCGGTGGACTGCACCGGGCCGTCCAGGTGGTAGTAGGTCTCGGCGCCGACGTTGGCCTGGCTGATGATCCGGGCCCGCGGCTTGAGGCCCAAGGCCTTGGCCTTGTCTTCGTCCATCCACAGCACCGCGGCGGCGCCGTCGGAAATCTGCGACGAGGTGCCGGCGGTGTGGATACCGCCCTCTATGACGGGGTTCAGTGCCGCAAGGCCTTCGGCCGTGGTGTCGCGCAGGCCCTGGTCGCGGCTGACGGTGTTCCACTCGGAGGTGGGCTGCTTGTTCTCGTCGATGACCGGGGCCTCGATCGGGGAGATCTCCCGGTCGAACCGGCCCTCGGTCCAGGCCTGCTTGGCACGCTGCTGGGAGCGCAGCCCGAATGCGTCGACGCCGGCGCGGGTGATGCCCCGGCGCTTGGCGATCCGTTCGGCGGCCTCGAACTGGTTGGGCAGGTCGATGTCCCACGATGCTGCGCGGGCGCCGCCGCCGTTGGCGCCGAGCGGCACCCGGCTCATCGCCTCGATGCCGCAGGCGATGCCGATGTCGATGGCGCCGGTGGCGATGAGGCCGGCGACCAGGTGGTTGGCCTGCTGCGCGCTGCCGCACTGGCAGTCGATGCTGGTGGCGCCGACGTGCTCGGGCAGCCCGGCCACCAGCCAGGACTGCCGGGTGACGTTGTTGCCCTGCTCGCCGAACTGGGTGACACAGCCGCCGATGACCTGCTCGACGCTGCCCGCGTCAATCCCGGCTTTGGTGATCAGTGCCTTCTGGACCGCGCCGAGAAGTTCGGTGGCGTGCAGGCCGGACAGCCAGCCGTTACGTTTACCGATGGGGCTGCGAGTGGCTTCGACGATGACAGGTTTACCCATGGGGCCAGGCTAGAACACGTTTCATTAGTCTGACAAGCGACGATGTGAAGACCCCTTTGTTCTATGGTGAGGCCATGTTTTACTGCTACTAGAACGCGTTGCAATTAGGAGTCTGCCGATGTCGAGTGTCAAACTGCCGCCCGGGTTCGACCTCACCGACCCGGCGATCTACGCCGAGCGACTCCCGGACGCGGAGTTCGCCGAATTGCGGGCCGGCGCACCGATCACCTGGATCGACCAGCCGGACGACAAGAGTGGCGGTTTCAAAGACGGCGGCTACTGGGCGATCACCAGCCACCACGACGTCAAAGAGGTGTCCCGGCTCGACGATGTCTTCTCCAGCGAGATCAACGGGGCCATCCCGCGCTACAACGATGACATCGAGCGAGAGAACATCGACGTCGGCCGGCTGCTGATGCTGAACCAGGATGCGCCGCGGCACACCCGGCTGCGCCGGATCGTCTCGCGGGGCTTCACCCCGCGCCACATCCTGCCGCTGCACGACGAGCTGCAACAGCGCGCCCAGGGTATCGCCAAGGAGGCTGCCGCCAAGGGCACCGGCGACTTCGTGGTGGAAGTGGCCTCCGAACTGCCGCTGCAGGCGATCGCCGGCCTGATGGGCGTTCCCCAGGAGGACCGCGGCAAGCTGTTCAACTGGACCAACCAGATGACCTCGTACGACGACCCCGAGTACTCGCACTTCGACCCGGCCACCTCGTCGATGGAGATCATCTCCTACGGGCTGCAACTGGCCGAGATGAAGCGGCAGAACCCGGGCAACGACATCGTGACCACGCTGATCGAGGCCGACATCGACGGCGAGAAGCTCAACGACGACGAGCTCGGGTTCTTCATCATCCTGTTGGCGGTGGCCGGTAGCGAGACGACGCGTAACTCGATCACCCAGGGCATGATGGCGTTCACCGAATTCCCCGAGCAGTGGGAGCTGTTCAAGTCCGAACGCCCGGAGACCACCGCCGACGAGGTGGTGCGCTGGGCCACCCCGGTGACGTCGTTCCAGCGCACCGCCACTCGCGATTACGAGCTGTCCGGGGTGAAGATCAAGGAAGGTCAGCGGGTGGTGATGTTCTACCGCTCCGCGAACTTCGACCCCGAGGTCTTCGACAACCCGTACCAGTTCAACATCCTGCGTGACCCCAACCCGCACGTCGGGTTCGGCGGCACCGGTGCGCACTACTGCATCGGCACCCATCTGGCCCGAATGTCGGTGAACCTGATGTTCAACGCCATCGCCGACCAGATCCCCGACCTCAAGCCGCTGGCGGCTCCGGAACGCCTGCGTTCGGGCTGGCTCAACGGGATCAAGCACTGGCAGGTCGACTACACCGGCAAGTCTGCCTGAACCACCCAACCAACACTGGAGGCTAGTTCCACCATGTCCACACTTCCCCCTGGATTCGACTTCCTCGACCCCGACGTCATCGTCAAGGGCATACCCGAGGAGGAATTCGCGCACCTACGCAAGACGGCGCCGGTCTGTTGGATCGAGCAGGCCCCCGGCAAGGGCGGCGGCTTCAACGACGGCGGGTACTGGGCGGTCACCAAGCTCGAGGACGTCAAAGAGGTGTCGCTGCGCAGCGACGTCTTCTCCAGCTTCGAGAACTGTGTGATCCCGCGCTTCCCCAACGACATGCAGCGGGAGAACATCGAGGTTCAGCGGTTCGTGATGCTCAACATGGATGCACCGCATCACACCCGGCTGCGCCGGATCATCTCCCGAGGCTTTACACCGCGCACGATCGGGCGGCTGCGCGACGAACTCCACGAACGGGCGCAGGCGATCGTCAAAGCTGCCGCCGAGGCCGGCTCCGGGGACTTCGTCGAACAGGTCTCCTGCGAACTGCCGCTACAGGCGATCGCCGGTCTGCTCGGGGTGCCGCAGGAGGACCGCGACAAGCTGTTCCGCTGGTCCAATGAGATGACCGGTGGCGAGGACCCGGAATACGCCGACATCGACTCGCAGGCCTCGTCGGTCGAGTTGATCCAATACGCCATGCAACTGGCTGCGGTCAAGGCGGAAAACCCGGGCGAAGACATCGTCACCACGTTGATCAACGCTGAGATCGATGGCGAAAAGCTTTCCGATGACGAGTTCGGCTTCTTCGTGGTGATGCTGGCGGTGGCCGGCAACGAGACCACCCGCAACTCGATCACCCACGGCATGATCGCGTTCTCTGAGCACCCCGAGCAGTGGGAGTTGTTCAAGAAGGAACGCCCGGCAACCACCGCCGACGAGATCGTGCGGTGGGCCTCCCCGGTGATCTGCTTCCAGCGCACCGCGTTGGAGGATTACGAATTGTCCGGAGCGCAGATCAAGAAGGGACAGCGGGTGGTGATGTTCTACCGCTCGGCCAACTTCGACGAGGACGCCTTCGACGACCCGTTCAGCTTCAACATCCTGCGTGATCCCAACCCGCACGTCGGGTTCGGCGGCACCGGGGCGCACTACTGCATCGGCACCCACTTGGCCCGACTGACGATCGACCTGATCTTCAACGCGGTAGCCGACCACGTGCCGGACCTCGCGCCGCTGACCGAGCCGGAACGGCTGCGGTCGGGGTGGCTGAACGGCATCAAGCATTGGCAGATGGACTACACCGGCAAATGTCCGGTGGCCCACTAGTTTTAAGGAGATTCGGGTGGACTTCAGTCCAGATCCGGAACAGCAGGCGGTCGCCGACGTCGTCACGTCGGTGCTCGACCGGGAGAACACCTGGGAGGCGCTGGCCGCAGGTGGCGTGACGGCGCTGGCAGTGCCGGAGCGGCTCGGCGGTGACGGTGTCGGCCTGTCGGAAGTGGCCACGGCGCTCACCGAGATCGGTCGGCACGGGAACGTCAGCCCCGCACTGTCCACGCTCGGGTTCGGCTTGGTGCCGTTGCTGGATCTGGCGGCCGAGGCCCAGCAGGACCGCTACCTGGCCGGTGTGGCCAAGGGTGCGGTGTTGACCGCCGCGCTCAGCGAGCCGGCCGCCGCTCTGCCGGAGCAACCCGGGGTCACGCTGGCCGGTAACCGGTTGTCCGGCACCAAGATCGGTGTGCCCTTCGCCGATCGTGCCGAGTGGATGGTGGTCACCGCTGATGCCGGTGTCGCGGTGATCTCGCCGAAGGCGGCCGGGGTGCAGCTGATTACGACCCCGACCGCCAATCACAGCGACGAATACGTAGTCGTCTTCGACGGCGCCGAGGTCGACGCCGTGCTGGACGGTGCTTCGGTTCACCGAGTGAATCAATTGGTGCTGGCCATGATCGGCGCCTACGCGTCGGGACTGGTGGCCGGTGCGCTGCGGCTGACCGCCGACTACGTCGGCAGCCGTGAACAATTCGGCCGGCCGCTGTCGACCTTTCAGACGGTGGCGGCCCAGCTCTCCGAGGTCTACATCGTCTCGCGCACCATCACCCTGGCGGCGACGTCGGTGGTCTGGCGGCTGGCCAACGGCCTCGACGCCACCGACGACCTCGGGGTGCTCGGATACTGGATCACCTCGCAGGCGCCCCCGGTGATGCAACTCTGCCATCACCTGCACGGCGGGATGGGCATGGACGTCGACTACCCGATGGACCGCTACTACTCCACGATCAAGGACCTCAACCGCCTGCTGGGCGGACGGTCGAATCGCCTCGAGACCCTTGGAGCGCAATGTTCGTCGATCTGACCCCGGAGCAGCGCAAGCTGCAGAGCGAACTGCGGGAGTACTTCGCCAACCTGATCACCCCCGACGAGGAAAAGGCGATGGCCGCCGACCGGCACAACCACGCCTACCGTGACGTGATCCGCCGGATGGGCCGCGACGGCAAACTCGGTGTCGGTTGGCCCAAGGAGTTCGGCGGCCTGGGCTTCGGCCCGATCGAGCAGCAGATCTTCGTCAACGAGGCGCAGCGCGCCGACATCCCACTTCCCGCCGTGACGCTGCAGACGGTCGGCCCGACCCTGCAGGTGTACGGCAACGAGGCGCAGAAGCAGAAGTTCCTGCCCGCGATCCTGGCCGGCGAAGTGCATTTCGCGATCGGCTACACCGAGCCCGAAGCCGGTACCGACCTGGCGTCGTTGCGCACCACCGCGGTTCGTGATGGCGACCATTACATCGTGAACGGCCAGAAGGTGTTCACCACCGGCGCGCATGACGCCGACTACATCTGGCTGGCGGTGCGCACCGACCCGACCGCGGTGAAGCACAAGGGGATCTCGATCCTGATTGTCGACACCAAGGACCCGGGTTACTCGTGGACTCCGATGATCCTGTCCGACGGTGCGCACCACACCAACGCGACCTACTACAACGATGTTCGGGTGCCCGTCGACATGCTGGTGGGCGAGGAGAACGGCGGCTGGCGGCTGATCACCACTCAGCTCAACAACGAGCGGGTGATGCTGGGGCCGGCCGGCCGGTTCGGCGCCATCTACGACAAGGTGTATGCCTGGGCTACCAAGCCCGGCGGCGACGGGGTGTCACCGATCAGCCATGACGCGGTCAAGCGCGGGCTGGGCGAGATCCACGCCATGTTCCGGATCAACGAGCTGCTCAACTGGCAGGTCGCCGCGGCCGGCGAGATCATCGACGTGGCCGACGCCGCGGCCACCAAGGTCTTCGGTACTGAACGGATCCAGTACGCCGGGCGGTTGGCCGAGGAGATCGTGGGCTGCTACGGCAACCCGGCCGACCCGGCCACCGCCGAGCTGCTGCGCTGGCTGGACGTGCAGACCAAGCGCAACCTGGTCATCACCTTCGGCGGCGGCGTCAACGAGGTGATGCGCGAGATGATCGCCGCCTCCGGCCTGAAGGTTCCGCGGGTGCCACGATGAGTCGAGGAGACAGATGAGCGACATTTCCTCCGGTATCGAGCAGATACTGGCGTCGGGCCGAAGCAAGCCGCGGACCGGCCGGGATCCGGTGAACCAGCCGATGATTCGGCACTGGGTCGATGCGATCGGCGACGCCAACCCGATCTATGTGGACGAGGCGGCCGCGCGTGCGGCGGGGCACCCGGGGATTGTCGCTCCTCCGGCGATGATCCAGGTGTGGACGATGATGGGGCTGGGTGGGGAGCGTCCCGCCGACGACCCGCTCGGCAAGGTCATGGAATTGTTCGACGGCGCAGGCTATGTGGGCGTAGTGGCCACCAACTGTGAGCAGACCTACCACCGCTACCTGCGCCCTGGCGAGGACGTCAGCGTCACCGCCGAGGTGACCGACATCGTCGGCCCCAAGCAGACCGGCCTGGGGGAGGGATACTTCATCACCCAGAAGATCCGTTGGTGGGTAGGCGAAGAGAACGTCGCCGACATGATCTGGCGCATCCTGAAGTTCCTGCCCGGCGAAAAGGGAAGTCAAGGCCCGGCCCCGGCTGCAGTGCCCGAGGATCTCGACCCCGACAAGATGATGCGCCCGTCGTGGTCGCGGGATTCGGCGTACTTCTGGGACGGGGTGGCCTCGCACGAACTGCGCATCCAGCGCCGCCCGGACGGCAGCCTGCAGCATCCCCCGGTGCCAGCGGTCTGGAAGGACAAGACCGAGACCACCGACTACGTCGTTTCCAGCGGTAGGGGAACGGTATTCAGCTACGTGGTTCACCATGCCCCCAAAGTTCCCGGCCGCGCATGTCCGTTCGTCATCGCGTTGGTTGAGCTCGAAGAGGGCGTGCGGATGCTCGGTGAACTGCGCGGCATCGACTCCGCTACGGTGCAGATCGGAATGCCGGTCCGAGCAACCTATCTCGACTTTCCCGCCAGCGACGCCGGTCCGGCGTGGAGCTTGTACGCGTGGGAGCCTGTGGAAGGAGGCGGGGCATGAGCGCTCCGACCGTGCAAGTGGGCAGCAAACTGCCCGAGCTGAAGATCTACGGTGATCCGACATTCATCGTCTCCACGGCGATCGCCACCCGCGATTACCAGGACGTGCACCACGACCGGGACAAGGCCCAGGCCAAGGGGTCCAAGGACATCTTCGTCAATATCCTCACCGACACCGGCCTGGTTCAGCGCTACCTGACCGACTGGGCGGGTTCCAACGCGGTGATCGGCTCGATCGCACTACGACTGGGCGTCCCGTGGTATGCCTACGACACCGTCACCTTCTCCGGTGAAGTGACGGCGGTGGAAGATGGCCTGGTCACCGTGAAAGTCGTGGGCAACAACAGTCTTGGCGACCACGTCATCGCCACCGCCACTCTCACCCTCGGGGAGGCATGATGCTGTCCGGTAAGGCGGCGATCGCCGGAATCGGCGCGACCGACTTCTCCAAGGAATCCGGGCGCAGCGAACTGCGCCTGGCCGCCGAAGCGGTGCTCGACGCCCTCGACGATGCGGGCCTGACCCCGGCCGACGTCGACGGTCTGGTCACCTTCACCATGGATTCCAACCTGGAGACCGCCGTCGCGCGTGCCACCGGCATCGGTGAGCTGAAGTTCTTCTCCCAGATCGGTTACGGCGGAGGCGCCGCCGCGGCGACGGTGCAGCAGGCGGCCCTGGCGGTGGCGACCGGGGTGGCCGAAGTGGTGGTGGCGTACCGGGCCTTCAACGAGCGCTCGGAGTTCCGGTTCGGCCAGGTGATGACCGCGCTGACGGTCAACGCTGATTCCCGCGGTGTGGAGTACAGCTGGTCCTACCCGCACGGCCTGAGCACCCCGGCCGCGTCGGTGGCGATGATCGCCCAGCGCTACATGCATGAATATGGCGCCACCAGCGCCGATTTCGGGGTGGTGTCGGTGGCCGATCGCAAGCATGCGGCGACCAACCCCAAGGCGCATTTCTACGGCAAGCCGATCACCATCGAGGATCACCAGAACTCGCGGTGGATCGCCGAGCCGTTGCGGCTGCTGGACTGCTGTCAGGAGACCGACGGCGGGGTGGCGATCGTGGTCACCACACCCGAGCGGGCTCGCGACCTCAAGCATCGGCCGGCGGTCATCGAAGCGGCGGCCCAAGGAGCCGGGGCCGACCAGTTCACCATGTACTCCTACTACCGCGAGGAACTCGGGCTGCCCGAGATGGGTTTGGTGGGCAAGCAGTTGTGGGCGCAGTCCGGCCTGACGCCGGCCGACATCCAGACCGCGGTGCTCTACGACCACTTCACCCCCTACACGCTGATCCAGTTGGAGGAGTTGGGGTTCTGCGGCAAGGGCGAAGCCAAGGACTTCATCGCCGGGGGCGCCATCGAGTTGGGTGGCCGGCTGCCGATCAACACCCACGGCGGTCAGCTCGGCGAGGCCTATGTACACGGGATGAACGGCATCGCCGAGGGGGTGCGCCAGCTGCGCGGCACCTCGGTCAACCAGGTAGCGGGCGTCGAGCACGTGCTGGTCACCGCCGGCACCGGGGTGCCTACCTCGGGTCTGATCCTGGGCTAGGACGCGGTGCTTCGTCGGCCACCATCGACAGCATGGTGGAGATAAAGTCCTCGAGGCGTTCGCGCGGGTAGGTCTGCGGGTCGCGTGCGGTCAGCCGTCCCAGCATCTCGGCGAACGACAACATGGTGTGGCCCAGCAGGACCGGATCCAGACGGGCCAACTGCGGCATGAGGGCGGCCCCGGCACGGGCGAGTTCCTCGGACTGCCGCAGGACGGCTGAGCGGGCGCTGCGCAGCGAGTCGCGGTAGTCGCGGGGCGCGCTGTCGGGAACGGTGAGGATCAGCCGCCAGCCGGTCGGATTGTTCAGCACGGCCTTCAGGAATGCCCCGATAGTCGCGGTGTAGGCGCCGGTCGGGCCCAGCGTGCTGAGGTCGTCGGGCATCGCCGCACGAACCTCGGCGATGCCGCGTTCGCGTTCGCGTTCCAATAACGCCTCGACCAGCTCGGCTCGGGTACTGAATGCTGTGTACAGCACCGGTTTTGCGACGCCGGCGGCGGCGGCGACCGCCTCCATGCTCAGCTCGTGCAGCGCGCATCCGCCCAGGACCTCCAATGCCGCGTCCAGCGCCTGCGCGCGGCGCTCGTCCCGCGTCAGGCGTGGCGCGTATTTACGCCGCTGCCGAGTCGAGTCCATAGGATCCAAAGTTTACGCCACCGTTGCATTCGCGTGGCCCGCAATGCTACGGTGCCGTTCTATTCGATGGTGATCCGTAGGCGAAGTGCTCCCGCGAGGAGGTCGCGATGATCCGGTTATTGGGCAGCTGCCTCACCACCGGTCTCATGATCGCGGGCGCCGGTCTGGTCGGCGCCCCGCTGGCGTGTCCGGCGGCGCTGGACCTGCAGATGCACGCGGTTCTACTCACCAGCGGTAACACCGCGGATTCGCCACTCGGCAACGGCACCGCGTTGATCGTGGGCGCCAGCGGCCTGCCCGTGCCGCCCGCCGGCTACGTGGACGCCGCCGAAACCTACTACCTGGCGCCGCGCGGGTTCGGCGGGACCACGCAGGCGGTCGTCACCCCCGAGTCGCTGTGGCCGCTGACCGGCGTCAAGAACCTGACCACCGACGAGTCCTTCGCCCAGGGCGGACAGATCCTGGCGAACGCGATTACGCAGCAGATCGCCGGCGGACAAGTCGATGCGGCAAACCCCGTCGTGGTGTTCGGCTACTCCCAGGGCGCTGTTGTCGAGACGGAAGCGATGAAACTGCTCGCCGAACAAGGGGTGCCCAGCGACTACGTGCACTTCGTCATGCTCGGAAACCCCGCCAATCCCGACGGGGGCATCCTGGAGCGTTTCAATGTGCCGATCGACGGCGTCAGCCCCACCATTCCCAGCTTCGGACTTACGTTCAGCGGCGCGACACCGGCAGACCTCTATGCGACGAACATCTACACGATCGAATACGACGGCTTCGCCAACTTTCCGCGTTACCCGATCAACTTCCTCGCCGACCTGAACGCCTTTCTTGGCATGGGCTTCTCGCACGGTGCGTACCTGGGGCTCACGGCCGAGCAGATCCAGGATGCGATTCAACTGCCGGCGGCGGCCGACAGTCTGACCGACTACTACATGATTCCCGCCGAGAGCCTGCCCCTGCTGGCCCCGCTGCAGTTTCTGCCGGTGATAGGAAAACCTCTCTACGACCTCTTGGAACCAGCAACCTCGGTACTGGTGAATTTGGGCTACGGCTGTATCACCGACGCCTGGTGCGAGGTCACCGATGCCAGTGCGCCAACCACTTTCGGCCTGTTCCCCACCAACCTGGACTGGGCTGAGGTCGCCACCGCACTGGGCAACGGCGTGCAGCAGGGGATTGCCGATGCCCTCAGGGATCTGCAAGACCCGGCGACCTACCAGCCCACGTCGGTCCTCGACACCCCGGCGCTGCAGGGTCTGCTGGAGACCGCGTACCGGATTGTCGGGGGCACCGTCGGCAACCCCACACCGACCTGGGGTGACATGGTGCAGGTGGGGTTGAGTCTGCTCAACAACGCTGTGCCGGGATCGATTTCGGGTGTGACGATTGATTCCCCACCCATAGACATCTTCAACGCCCTCATCGCCAACGTGTCGAACGACTACGCAACCCTGCTCCCGATCGCGGACACGTTCAACGCACTGCTCACCACGTTGCCCTCGGTTGCCATCAGCTTCATCGCACAGCAGGCCGCCGACGGCAATCTCCTCGGCGGGATCGGTGAGGCGCTGGCCGCTGCTACGGCATTGCTGCCGCTCGGAATTGGTTTCGGTATCGTCGCGCCCGTCGTGGAGGCGGTGGGGCTCAACGTGATCAATCTGGTGAACCTGTTCCCGGGAGCTCTGGAAGACCTGGCCAACCTGTTGCCCGATATCCCCTGACCGGCCTCGCTGAGCCTTCGGGGCGCTGGCCCGCATCAGAACTGCCGAAGGCGAAAGTCATTTCAATACGCCGCGTGAGGGTGGCAGGTTGGAAACCGCGGACTGGCTACGCCGAAACCAGCTCCACATCGTTGAGGATGGCGACATCCTCGCGCGAGGGTGCCACCACATTGCCCACCAGCCGTCCGCCGTCTTTCCACAGCCTGGCCCGCAGGGTCTCGCCCGGGAAGACCACACCGGCGAACCGCGCGCCGAAGGAACGGACCGCGCCGGCGTCGCCGTCCAGTGCGGTGTCCACCGCCGCCTTGCAGGTCATGCCGTAGGTGCACAGCCCGTGCAGAATCGGCCGGTCGAAGCCCGCCGCGGCCGCGAATCCGGGGTCCGAATGCAGCGGGTTACGGTCGCCGCAGAGCCGGTACAGCAGCGCCTGCTGCGGTGCCACCGGGATGTCGATCTCGAAATCCGGTGCCCGGTCGGGCAGTTCGCTCGCAGCTGACGGGCCGCGCTCGCCGCCGAAACCGCCCTCGCCGCGGGCGAAGATGGACCGCTGCTGCGTCCACAGCGGCGCTCCGTCGGTGTCGGTGACGGTGGTCTCGAGCACGACGACGGCCGCCTTGCCCTTGTCCCAGACGTCGACGATCCGGCTGACCGCCAGCGCGTTGCCGGACGGCGGTAGCGGCGCCGGAACGATTACCTTCTCGGAGGCATGCAGGATCTTGGCCAGGTCGATCTCGACACCCGGCCAGCTGACCTTGGGCGGGTCGACGTCGTTGAACGACGCCGCGACGCAGCCGAATGTCGGCAGCACCTGCGGGGTGCGATCGACGACGTAGCTCAGCTCACGCGGGTCCATCGGGTCCGACCCGGCGCCCAGCGCCAGGTTGTAGAGCTGCACGTTGGTCGCGGTCCAGGAGAATTCCACCCGGCCGAACTCGGCACCCCGGGCGACGTCGAGATCGATGGGCATGGCTAGGTCCTTCCGGCGATGTCGAGAGCGGCCAGGTATCCGAAGGTCATCGCCGGACCGATGGTGCCGCCGGGGCCGGGGTAGGTGTGACCCATGACCGGGGCGCTCACATTGCCTGCGGCGTAGAGACCCTCGATGACGCTGTTGTCGTCGCGCAACGCCCGTCCGTTCACGTCGGTGCGGATCCCGCCCTTGGTGCCCAGATCGCCGGGCACCATCTTGGCCGCGTAAAACGGCCCCTGGGCGATCGCTCCCAGGTTCGGGTTGGGCTTGTTGGTAGGGTCGCCGTAGTAGCGGTCATAAGCGCTCTCGCCACGGTGGAAGTCCTCATCGACACCGGTGCGGGCGAACTCGTTGAACCGTTCGACGGTCGCGGTCAACCCCACGGCCGGCACACCCATCTTTGCCGCCAGCTCCTCCAGGGTATCCGCGGAGACGATCACGCCCGACTCCAGCCATTTCTTCGGAATCCGTTGTCCCGGCTGCAATCCCGCAAAGATGTAGTTGTTGCGGTAACGCTGGTCGAACACCAGCCAGGCCGGGATGTTCTCGCCGGGGCCGGGTCCCTGCCCGTATTCGCCGCCGTACATGTGGTGGCACGCCTCGACGTAGGGCATCGACTCGTTCATAAACCGCTTACCGGCCATGTTCACGATGATCGAGCCGGGTGAGTTGCGCTCCGAGAGCGCGAACCACGGTGCGCCCGGCAGCGGCACCGTCGGGCCCCACCAGGAGTCCTCCATGATGTCCAGTGCGGCACCCAGCTTCTCGCCGGCCAGGATTCCCTCGCCGGTGTTGGCCTTCGCCCCGACGGTCCACTCGGTGGTGATGGGAGCGCGCTGGTACTTCACCCGCATCTGCTCGTTGTGCTCGAATCCGCCGCTGGCGAGGATGACCCCGCGTCGCGCCCGGATCAGCCGCGGCTCGCTCGACTCCGAAGCATTGCTGTCGCGGACGTAGACGCCGCGGACCACGCCGTCGGAGACGTAGAGGTCGGTCAGCGCGGTGTTCAACTCGACCGGAACGCCGGCGTCGCGCAGGCCGATCCGCAGCGGGGCGATCAGAGCGCGGCCCATGCCGACCAGATTCTTACCGGTGGCCTGGGCCCACATGGTGCGGGCGCCGACCTTCAGGCTGCGCAGCACACCGCGGGGGTGGCGCTTGAGCTGGTTGAGCCGGACGTAGTCCTGCTGCATGACAACGACATTCAGCGGCACCTTGCCGTAAGGCGGTTCCAGGCCGGCCAGGTCGGCACCGAGCTTGCGGGCATTGAACGGCTTCGGCTCGATCGAGCGGCCGGTGGGCTTGCCGCCCGGCTGCTCGGGGTAGTAGTCGGCGTAACCGGGAACCCAGCACATCTTCAGCGGTGAGTTCTTCAGCACGAACGACAGCATCTCCGGACCGCGCTGCAGGTAGGTGTCGATCTTCTCGGCCGGAACCACGTCGCCGATGATCGTGCGCAGGTAGGTGCGGGCGGCCTCGGCGGTGTCCTTCACGCCCGCGCGCTGAAGCACCTCGTTGTTGGGGATCCACACGCCGCCGCCGGAACGGGCAGTCGAACCGCCGTAGTGGGCGGCTTTCTCGATGACGATGGTGGACAGTCCGTGGTGGGCTGCGGCGAGGGCGGCGACCATCCCGGCGCCGCCGCTTCCGACCACGACGACGTCGTACTCCTGCTCGGGCATGTAGAACACGTTATAGAATTGCCCCGCCCGGGCGCCAGTTGGCTGGCCGTATCACCGTCGTGCGCACCCGGACGACTACTTCCTACCCTGCGGGTAGCTGGCCGGGACCGGCCAGGTCAGATAGAGTTATTGTTTCAGTAGAACACGTTGCAGTTTAGTGATCGGCGACGATGCGTTCCCGCCTTTCGTCTGCGGCGGAGGCATGTTTTACTGACACGAGCATGCATCGTTTATTCACATGCCCTGAGTTAGGAGTCATCAGCGTGGCCAGCCCCACCACCCAGTCCGCCCCCAACATTCCCGCCGGGTTCGACCCGACCGATCCGGAGATCTATGCCGAACGGATCCCGGACGAGGAGCTGGCTGAACTGCGCAAGAGCGAGCCGATCAAGTGGATCGAACAGCCGGACGGAGTAGGTGGCTTCAACGACGGCGGCTACTGGGCGATCACCCGGCACGAGGACGTCAAAGAGGTCTCCCGGCTTGACGAGATCTTCTCCAGCGAGATCAACACCGCCATCCCGCGGTTCAACGACGATATCCCGCGCGACGCGATCGATGCGCAGCGCATCCTGATGCTCAACCAGGACGCCCCGCGGCACACCCGGCAGCGCCGGATCATCTCACGCGGTTTCACCCCCCGGCACATCCTGCCGCTGCGCGACCAGCTCGAGCAGCGCGCCCAGGCCATCGCCAAGGAGGCGCTGGCCCGAGGCACCGGTGACTTCGTGGTCGAGGTTGCCTCCGAACTGCCACTGCAGGCCATCGCCGGCCTGATGGGCGTGCCGCAGGAGGACCGCGGCAAGCTCTTCGAGTGGACCAACCAGATGACGTCCTATGACGACCCCGAGTACGCCCACTACGACCCCGCGGCGTCGGCGATGGAGATCATCTCCTACGGGCTGCAACTGGCCGAGATGAAGCGGCAGAACCCGGGCGGCGACATCGTGACCACGCTGGTGGAAGCCGATCTCGACGGGGAGAAGCTCAACGACGACGAGCTGGGCTACTTCATCATCCTGTTGGCGGTGGCCGGTAGCGAGACCACGCGTAACTCGATCACCCAGGGCATGATGGCGTTCACCGAATTCCCCGAGCAGTGGGAGCTGTTCAAGTCCGAACGCCCGGAGACCACCGCCGACGAGGTCGTGCGCTGGGCCACCCCGGTGACGTCGTTCCAGCGCACCGCCACCCAGGATCACGAACTGGGCGGCACCCTGATCAAGAAGGGCCAGCGGGTGGTGATGTTCTACCGCGCCGCGAACTTCGACTCCGAGGTCTTCGACAACCCGTACCAGTTCAACATCCTGCGTGACCCCAACCCGCACGTCGGGTTCGGCGGCACCGGTGCGCACTACTGCATCGGCACCCACCTGGCCCGGATGACAATCGGCCTGATGTTCAACGCCATCGCCGACCACATCCCCGACCTCAAGCCGCTGGAAAGCCCCAAGCGGCTACGCTCGGGCTGGCTCAACGGGATCAAGCACTGGCAGGTCGACTACACCGGCAAGTCCTAGCTCGCGGTTTGGGCGGGGGCCGACGGCGAGCACGCCGCCGGCCCTCCGTCGCTACCGGATCCGCCCAAGACCGTCCGAGCCAAAAGTTAGAACACGTTATAGAATTTTGGTCAGCGGCTCGGTTTCACCCGCATCACAACACCCGAGGGGACCATCGAAGATGCTCAGCGCCCAGATCCGCGACGAACTCGCCGCCGAGTTGGCGCAAGCGGAGCGCAGCCGGGTCCCGATCTCCCCGTTAACGGCGGCGCACCCCGACATCGACGTCGTCGACGCCTACGAGATCCAGTTGATCAACATCCGGCAGCGGATCGCCGAGGGTGCCCGGGTCGTCGGACACAAGGTCGGCCTGTCCAGCGAGGCGATGCAGCAGATGATGGGTGTCGATGAGCCGGACTACGGGCATCTGCTCAACGAGATGCAGGTGTTCGAGGACACGCCGGTCAAGGCGTCGAACTACCTCTACCCGCGGGTCGAGGTGGAGGTGGCCTTCATCCTGGGCGCGGATCTGCCCGGCGCGGACTGCACCGAGGAGCACGTGCTGGCCGCCACCGAGGCGTTCGCCCCGGCGATCGAGCTGATCGACAGCCGGATCACCGACTGGAAGATCAAGCTCTGCGACACCATCGCCGACAATGCCTCCTCGGCCGGCTTCGTCCTCGGCAAGCAGCGAGTCAAGCCCGGTGATATCGACATCAAAGGCATTGATGCGTCGCTGACCAAGAACGGCGAGGTGGTCGCCAAGGGCCGCAGCGACGCGGTGCTGGGCAACCCGGTCACCGCGGTGGCCTGGCTGGCTCGCAAGGTGGAGAGCTTCGGGGTGCGGTTGAAGGCCGGCGACATCGTCCTGCCGGGCACCGCCACCCGGGCCATCGACGTGCACGCCGGTGATGACTGCGTCGCCGATTTCTCCGGGCTGGGTTCGGTCCGGCTGGTTTTCGAATAGAGGAGCGTTCATGGCTGCCAAAGCCTCAGTCGCGATTGTCGGGTCGGGCAACATCAGCACCGACCTGCTGTACAAACTGCTGCGCTCGGAGTGGCTCGAGCCGCGCTGGATGATCGGTATCGACCCGGAATCCGAGGGCCTGGCCCGCGCCCGCAAACTCGGTCTGGAGACCTCGGCTGAGGGGGCGGACTGGCTGCTGGCCCAAGATGAGTTGCCGGACTTCGTCTTCGAGGCCACCAGCGCCTACGTCCACAAGGCGTACGCGCCCAAGTACGAGGCGGCCGGCATCCGGGCCATCGACCTGACCCCGGCCGCGGTCGGCCCGGCGGTGATCCCGCCGGCGAACCTGCACGAACACGTCGACGCCCCGAACGTCAACATGATCACCTGCGGTGGGCAGGCCACCATTCCGATCGTGTACGCGGTGACCCGCGCGGTCAAAGAGCAGGGCGGGGTGGTGCCCTACGCCGAGATCGTGGCCAGCGTCGCCAGTGTTTCGGCGGGGCCGGGCACCCGGGCCAATATCGATGAGTTCACCAAGACCACCTCGCGCGGAGTGGAGACCATCGGTGGCGCGCAACAGGGCAAGGCGATCATCATCTTGAACCCGGCCGATCCGCCGATGATCATGCGCGACACCATCTTCTGCCAGATTCCCGAGGACGCCGACCGCGACGCGATCACCAAGTCGATCCACAGCGTGGTCGCCCAGGTGCAGACCTACGTGCCCGGCTACCGGCTGCTCAACGAGCCACAGTTCGACGAGCCGTCGCTGAACTCCGGCGGGCGTGCGGTGGTCACCACGTTCGTCGAGGTCGAGGGCGCCGGTGATTACCTGCCCCCCTATGCGGGCAACCTGGACATCATGACCGCCGCGGCCACCAAGGTCGGCGAGGAGATCGCCCGCGAGCTGGCGACCGCCAAGGCTGGAGGGGCGTAACCGCTATGTCTGATCACATTTTCGACGTCCGCATCACCGACACCTCACTGCGGGACGGTTCGCACCACAAGCGCCATCAGTTCACCGGCGAGGAGGTGGCGGCGATCGTTGCGGCGATCGACGCCGCCGGGGTGCCGGTGATCGAGGTGACTCACGGTGATGGGCTGGGTGGATCCAGCTTCAACTACGGGTTCTCCAAGACCCCCGACCAGGAGCTCATCGCGCTGGCGGCTTCCACCGCCAAGGACGCCAGGATCGCGTTTTTGATGCTGCCCGGGGTGGCCACCAAGGACGACATGAAAGCCGCGCAGGGCAATGGCGGGCAGATCTGCCGGATCGCCACCCACTGCACCGAGGCCGATGTGTCCATCCAGCACTTCGGGCTGGCCCGTGAGCTGGGCCTGGAGACCGTCGGGTTCTTGATGATGGCCCACACCGTGTCCCCGGAGAAGCTGGCCGGCCAGGCCCGCATCATGGCTGATGCGGGGTGTCAGTGCGTGTATGTGGTGGATTCGGCCGGGGCGCTGGTGCTCGAAGGTGTGCGTGATCGGGTGGCCGCGCTGGTCACCGAGCTCGGTGACGACGCGCAGGTGGGTTTTCATGGCCACGAGAACCTCGGGCTCGGGGTGGCCAACTCCCTGGAGGCGGTGCGCGCCGGTGCCAAGCAGATTGACGGCTCGGTGCGCCGCTTCGGTGCCGGTGCGGGCAACGCGCCGGTGGAGGCGTTGATCGGGGTGTTCGACAAGGTCGGCATCAAGACCGGTATCGACTTCTTCGACATCGCCGATGCCGCCGAGGACGTGGTGCGCCCGGCCATGCCCGCCGAGTGCGTACTGGACCGCAACGCACTGATCATGGGCTACTCCGGGGTGTACTCCAGCTTCCTCAAACACGCGGTACGCCAGGGCGAGCGCTACGGTGTGCCCGCCCACGAACTGCTGCACCGCGCCGGCCAACGCAAACTCATCGGCGGCCAAGAAGACCAACTCATCGACATCGCCCTGGAAATCCAACGCGAACGAGCTGCGAAGTAAGCGGCTGTCGGGGCGGTCCGGCACGATGAGGCTGTGCCTTCCCCGCCCTCTTCGACCAGTTTGATCGAACGCGACGAAGCCCAGGCGATCCTGGAGCAGCTGGCCGGCCCCGAGGCGCGCCTGCGCGACGATCAGTGGGCGGCGATCGAGGCGCTGGTGGTCGGGCGTCGTCGAGCGCTGGTGGTGCAGCGCACCGGGTGGGGCAAGTCGGCGGTGTACTTCATCGCGGCGAAGCTGCTGCGCAATCGGGGCCACGGGCCGACAGTGATCGTGTCGCCGCTGCTGGCGTTGATGCGCAACCAGGTGGCCGCCGCCGAACGGGCCGGCGTGCATGCCGCCACCATCAACTCCTCGAACGTGACCGAGTGGGCCGAGGTGCAACGAAGGGTGGCTCACGCTGACCTCGACGTGCTGCTGGTCAGCCCGGAGCGGCTCAACAACCCGGATTTCCGCGATGACGTGCTGCCCGCGCTGGCGGCCCGGGCCGGGCTGGTGGTGGTCGACGAGGCGCACTGCGTCTCGGACTGGGGGCATGATTTCCGGCCGGACTACCGGCGCATCCGGAGCCTGATCGCCGAGCTGGGCGCAGAAGTTCCGGTGCTGGCGACCACCGCGACCGCCAACGACCGGGTGGTCGAGGACGTCGCCGGCCAACTCGGGGTGGGCGGCCCCGACGATCAGGACACGCTGGTGCTGCGTGGCGGCTTGGACCGCGAATCACTGCGGTTGTCGGTGGTGCAAGCCGGTGGTCCGGCGCAGCGGGCGGCCTGGATCGGAGCGCACCTGGAGGCGCTGCCGGGTTCGGGAATCGTCTACACACTCACGGTGGCCCAGGCCCACGATGTGGCCGCCGACCTGCGTGCCCAGGGGTTCGCGGTGGCCGCCTACACCGGTTCGACCGAAGCGGCTGACCGCGAGCAGCTCGAGGCCGACCTGCTCGCCAACCGGGTCAAAGCACTGATCGCCACCTCGGCGCTGGGCATGGGGTTCGACAAGCCGGACCTGGGCTTCGTCATCCATCTGGGCGCGCCGTCCTCGCCGATCGCCTACTACCAGCAGGTGGGACGGGCGGGGCGCTCCACGGCCAGCGCCGAGGTGATCCTGCTGCCCGGCCCGGAGGATCAGGACATCTGGCGTTATTTCACATCGCTGGCGTTCCCGCCGGAAGCGGTGGTGCGCAAGGTGATCGGCGAGCTATCGAGCGAACGGCCACTGTCGACGCCGGCGCTGGAACCGCTGGTCGACTTGAATCGGTCGCGACTGGAGATGGTGCTCAAGGTCCTCGACGTCGACGGCGCGGTGCGTCGGGTCAAGGGCGGCTGGCTGGGTACCGGGCAGCCGTGGAGTTACGACGAGCAGCGCTACCGCAACCTCGCAGAGCTGCGCCGGGCCGAACAGCAGGCGATGCTCGACTACCAGCACACCGGCGAGTGCCGGATGACGTTCCTGCGCGCCCAGCTCAACGACCCGCACCTACGCGCCGGGGAACGCTGCGGGCGGTGCGACAACTGCGCCGGGCCGCGGTTTGACGCCGAGGTGGACGCGACCGCCGCCGCGGCCACCCGGGAGCGGCTGATGCGGCCCGGCGTTGAGCTCACCCCGCGCCGCCAGTGGCCGTCCGGGCTGGGGAAACTCGGTGTCGAGCTGTCCGGCCGGATCGCCGACGGGCCGGAGCCGGGCCGGGTCATCGGCCGACTCACCGACCTGGGCTGGGGCGCCCGGCTGCGGCGGCTGCTCGACGAGCCGGACCGGGAGGTCCCCGAAGAGGTGGTCCGCGCCGCGGTGGCGGTGCTGGCGAGGTGGGAATGGCAGACGCGACCGACCGCGGTGCTGGGTCTTGACTCAGCCACCCATCCGATCCTGATCGAGTCGCTGGTTGACCGGCTGGCCGAGCTGGGCCGCCTGACCCGCCTGGACACGCTGCGCTATGCGCCGGGCCGGCGGGCGAGCACCGCAGCAAACTCGGCCTACCGGGTCGCGGCCCTACACGACTGTTGGCAGCCGCCCGCCGAACTTCCGGCGGGTATCGGCCCGGTGCTGCTGGTCGACGACGTCGCCGACACCGGGTGGACACTGACGATGGCCGCCCGGGTGGTGCGGGCCGCCGGTGCACCGCAGGTGCTGCCGTTTGCGCTGGCCAGCGTGAACTGACAACGCGGGTACCGTCGAGGGATGAGCGCAATCATTCGAGCCACCGCCGCGGCCCTGGCGGGCGCGGCGCTGACCCTGGCGCCGGTAGCGAACGCCGCGCCACAACAGTGCGACCAGACGTTCGGCAACTCGATCGACTCATACCTGAACCGGCACCCGGACGTCCGGGCTGAGCTGGACGCGAAGGGACGGCAGGAAGACCCCGGCGCTCCGAACCCGGTGCTGTCCTATCTCGAACGCCACCCGCACGTGCGTGACGCGCTGATCACGTTGTCGCAGCAGTGCGTATGAACGGCGACCGCAACAGGTAGCGGCTGGTGGGCACCGTGTCGATGTTCTGGTGCGCGCCGAACGCGCTGACGCTGGCGATCATGCGCCCTACCCGGTCGGTGAGGTCGGCCTCGTCGGCCGCGCCGTAGAACGCGTACGGGTCCGACACCGCGCCGTCGGGGAACAGTTCCTCGACGATGCCGTCGATCGCCGGCGCATCCTCGGTGAGGGCGCGGACCACGACGTTCTGGGTGTAGCCGAAGGTCGCCTGGGTGTCGATCGCCACCTGGGTGTGGTCAATGTGCCAGCGGCGCAGCCAGGTCTCGTGGTCCAGGTCGGCGGGCCGGCGCAGCAGCGCCACATTGGCCAACCCCGGCGTACGCGCGCCTCCATCGGGGTCCGGTGGTGCCATCGGCGTCGATTCTGTCACCAGATACGCTGCCGCCGACTCGGATTCGGCCTCGATCAGTGCGATGGCGGCCCGGGCCTGCGGCCCGTAATACTGCTCGGTCCACAGGCTGATCACCGCGGCGGCCGGCGGGTCCAGTGTCGTCAGGGTCATCATGGCGTGGCGCACCGGTTCGTCACGAACGTTGACGGCCAGCCCCGGCAGCCCCAGATCCAGCAGCTTCGCGGCAACCGGCCCGCGTAGCTTGCGGCACCATTCCTCGCTGAAATCGGCTGTCCGCGCGATGATCACGACCTTCTCCATCAATGTCTCCTAGGTTGCGGCGCGGAACGCCTCGACGAGTTCGCTCAGCAGCTCGGTGGCCCGGTCGGTGTCGCGCGGCAGTGAGCAGGTGACCCGCACATCGGTGACGCCGGCGGCCACCAGCGCTGGCGCCGATGCCACGGTGGCCGCGGTGTCGAGGGAGCCGTCCGCGCGCTTGGCGGTCTTCGCGTGGCCCAGCACCTGCAAGCCGGTCGGGTCACCACCCAGGCCGGCGATGCGTTGCTTCATTTCCGCAATGGCGCCGGCGGGATCCTGGATCGCGGGACCCCACGGGATCCATCCGGTGCCGAACCGGGCCAGCCTGCGTGCCACCGCGTCGTTCACGGTTCCACTGACCCATATCGGTATACCTTGCAGCTGAGCGGGTTTGGGCATCTGATGGATGTTCTCAAACGACAATTCCGGTGAGGTGTAGCTGCTGCGCTGCTCGGTCCATAATGCCCGGCACACCTCCAGAGTGTGGTCCAGCAGTCGGCCGCGGCGCTCGAACGCCAGGCCGGCGGCTTCGTACTCCTCCCGCTGCCAGCCGACGCCGACGCCGAGATCCAGCCGCCCACCGGACAGCACGTCCAGCGTGGCCAACTGCTTGGCCAGCACCGCTGGGCGGCGCAACGCGGCCAGCAGGACCGCGGTGCCGAGCCGAATCCGGGTGGTGGTCGCCGCCAGCGCGGTCAGCACGATCAGCGGGTCCAGCCATTGGCCGTCGGGACCGGTCGGCTGTCGTCCGCCGGCGATCCCGCCGAGCCGGGGGTCGGCGTAGGCGTCCGGGTTCTCGCCGAACACCACATGGTCGGAGACCACCACCCGATCCACTCCGGCGACGTCCATCGCGGCGCCCAGCGCCAGGGTGGTGTGCCAGTCATGGCCGGGATCGTCGGTGAAAGTCTTGAGCTGCAGCGAGATCTGGGGTGTGCTCATGATCGCACCTGTCGGGCCGGTCGGGTCTCGATGGCGTCGATCGACAGTGTGCGCACCGCGATCCGCCAGCCTTGACCTCCGCGGCGGTAGACATCGCTGTAGCGCAGATACCAGATGTGGTCGGTGATCTGGCCCCCGCTGTCGACCCAGTGGTGCGCCACGCCGGTGATCGCCCCGCTCGCCACCTCGCGGGATGCTTCGCCGATATGGGCACCGGTATAGAACTCGCCGACGATGCCGTGCTGGGTCCGGGTCACCGTGGACAGCGCGGACAGGGCGGCCAGCACGCCGGCGTGGCCGTTGTGGCGCACGCACGGCTCCAGGTGCTCCGGCGGCTTCGGCAGGATCAGTTCGGCGTCAGCGGTGAACAATTCGGCCACCTCGTCGAATCGGCGGGCATCGACGTAACCGGCGTAGCGGTGCACGAGCCCGGACAGCTCCAGCTGGTCGGCAGCGGATAAGACCAACGCAGTCATGGCGCCGAACTTAACAGCGGCGCAGGCTTGATCCCGCCGAGTTGCGCGGTGAGCGCATCGGCGGTCCGCAGCAGTCCGCGGGCCCACTTGCTGATCTCGGTGTCGGTCAATGCCCGCTGGGCGTGCAGCGACACGACCATGGTCTGGCGTTGATGGTGGTCATAGACCGGTGCCGAGATGACGCTGATGTCGTGGCGGCCCCGGCTGCCGGCTTCGCCACGCAGATACACCCGCTCACCGATATCGGAGACCAGCTCACCGAGCAGGGCCCGCAGCTCGTCGGGCAGATCGCTGGGCAGGCCCGCCATCAACCCGTAGAGCCGTTGCCCGCCCGGTGTCAGCCGCTCGACCAGATACCCGTCGGCACGGCATTCGTCGACGACGCGTTGCAGTCGCTCGCTCTCGGAGCGCAGCGGGATGGTGGGCTGCCGGGCCAGCCAGTCCTGCAGTGCGGCGTCGTCCCAGAGCACGAACATCAGCCCCACCGGTGGTGCAAACGGATAGCTCTGACCGGCCTGAACGCCCAGATGCGCGTTCGGGGCGGCGACGAGCTCCAGCACGGTGATCCGGTCCTCGACCACCGCGCTCAGCGCTGCGGAGGTCCCGAACTCATCCGAGAGCCGGCGCAGTTCCTCGTGTGCCTCGGGGGCCACGCGCAGCGACTGCTGGGCGGCGCGGCCCAGGGAGATCAGCCCCGGCCCGAGCCGGTAGGCCTTGTCCGTGTCGTCGCGGATCAGGTAGCCCGCATCGGCCAGCGTGGTGGCGATACCCAGGCAGGTCGGCTTGGACAGGCCGGTCCGGCGGGCCAGCTCGGACAGGCCGAAGCGCTGATCAGGGTGATGGGCCAGAAAGTTCAGGATGCTCACCACCCGCTCGGTGGGCGGGGACGACCGCACGGATTGTCGGGACGCCGCTTGTCCGGACGCCGCTTTTTCAGACCCAGCCATTGCCGCATGCTACCGCGACCGTCTAAAGTCGGTTCGAGATATCTACCAATGCGGTCCAATATTGAACCAGTTGACTGTGAGGTGCTGCCGCGATGTACTCCGAGCCACTTTCCGCCGCGATCGCCGAGGCGGAGAAGCTGGTCGCCGCCGCTCCGCACATCGACACCGAGGCGGACCTGCTGGAGGGTCTGCAGTACCTGGCCGGCGGTGTCCAGGCGTGCGTGCACGCCGCGTTCAACTCTGAACGCGACCACCCGTTCCTGCTGTCGGGCACCGGGCCGTTCACCAAGATGGGCCTGGACAACCCGGACACGCTGTACTTCGGCACCGTCGTGCGCCCCGATCAGGACTACGTGGTCACCGGCCGGCGCGGGACCACGACCGACCTGAGTTTTCAGTTGCTCGGCGGCGAATACACCGACGCTCAGGTTCCGGCCAGTGAGGCGGCCTTCGACGACCGTGAACTCGAGGTCGCCGCCGACGGCAGCTTTACCTGGCGGTTCCGGCCGAAGACGCCGGCACAACTGGTGATTCGCGAGGTCTACAACGATTGGGCGGCCCAGCGTGGCACGGTGGCGATATCGCGGATCGACACCGCCGGCACCGCGCCGCCGCCGCTGACCCGCCAGCTCATCGAGAAGCGTTACGCGGCGGCGGGAAAGCAACTGATCAACCGGGTCAAAACCTGGCTGGCGTTCCCGCAGTGGTTCTATCTCAACCTGCCGGTCAACACCATGGTGGCGCCGCGGCTCACCCCCGGCGGGCTGGCCACCCAGTACTCGTCGGCCGGGCACTACGAGTTGCGGCCCGACGAAGCCCTGGTGATCACGCTGCCGGTGACCGATGCGCCCTACCTGGGCTTCCAACTCGGCAGCCTGTGGTACATCTCGCTGGACTACATCAACCACCAGACATCACTGAACGGCACTCAAGCCCAAGCGGATCCGGATGGCAAGATCCGAATCGTGGTCTCCGACACCAATCCCGGTGTCACCAACTGGGTCGAGACGTGTGCGCACCGCCGCGGTTTCCTGCAGTTCCGGTGGCAGCGGGTGTCGCGGCAGCTGACCGAGGCGGACGGCCCGACCGTGGAGCTCGTCAATGTCGACTCGGTGCCGGCGACGCTGCCCTATTTTGATCACAACAAGATTTCCGAAGAAGGCTGGCGAGCGCGTATCGCGCAGCGGCAGCAACAAATCGCCAACAGAATGCTGGGGTGAAGATGACCGGAATGCTCGACGGCAAAGTCGTGGTGATCAGCGGGGTCGGCCCGGGGCTCGGCAGCACCCTGGCGCACCGATTCGCGGCCGCCGGCGCCGACCTGGTGCTGGTCGCGCGCAGTGCGGATCGCCTCGAGGAGGTGGCCAAGGAGGTCACCGCCACCGGGCGGCGTGCGCTACCGGTGCCGGCCGACATCACCGACGACGATCAGGTCGCCCACCTGGTGCGGACTGCCACAGCCGAGTACGACCACATCGACGTGCTGATCAACAACGCTTTCCGGGTGCCGTCGATGAAACCGTTGGCGCAGACCACCTTCCAGCACATTCGGGACGCCATCGAGCTCAGCGGGCTCGGCGCCCTGCGCCTGACCCAGGCCTTCACCGACGCGCTGGCCGAGGCGAACGGCTCGATCGTCAACCTGAACTCGATGGTGATCCGGCACTCGCAGCCCAAGTACGGGGCCTACAAGATGGCCAAGGCGGCGCTGCTGGCGATGTCGCAGTCGTTGGCTTCCGAGCTCGGAGAGCAGGGTATCCGGGTCAACTCCGTTGCGCCCGGCTATATCTGGGGCGAGACACTGCAGAGTTACTTCGCTCACCAGGCCGGCAAGTACGGCACCACCGTCGAACAGATCTACGCCGCCACCGCCGCGAACTCCGACCTGAAGCGCCTGCCCACCGAGGACGAGGTGGCCTCGGCGGTGCTGTTCCTGGCCAGCGACCTGGCCAGCGGCATCAGCGGCCAGGTCCTCGACGTCAACTGCGGGGAGTACCACAACTGATGACAGCGCGCACCGATGTCGGCACCGTCGAGGACCTGCACGCCTCGGCCACGAAGATGGTCGGCCTCGACGACTTCGGACCCGACGACGACAACTACCGTGAAGCGCTCGGCGTGCTGCTGGACTCCTACCGCAACGAAGCCGATCTCACCGAGCTGGGCAGCAAGATGAACCGGTTTTTCCTGCGGGGCGCGCTGGTGGCCCGATTGCTGGCGCAGGCCGGTTGGAAGCAGCATCCCGAGTACGTCGACGTCGCCGTGGAGCGGCCGATCTTCGTCACCGGGCTGCCCCGCACCGGCACCACCGCGCTGCACCGGCTGTTGGGCGCCGACCCGGAACATCAGGGCCTTCAGATGTGGCTGGCGGAGTTCCCGCAGCCGCGGCCGCCGCGCGACACCTGGGAGGCCAACCCGGTCTACGCGCAGATGCAGGCGCAGTTCGCGCGGCACCACGAAGAGAACCCCGACTACACCGGGCTGCACTTCATGACCGCCGACGGACTGGAGGAGTGCTGGCAGCTGCTGCGCCAGTCGCTGCACTCGGTGTCCTACGAGACCCTGGCGCATCTGCCGAGCTACTCGCGCTGGCTCTCCGAGCAGGATTGGACGCCGTCATATCAGCGGCACCGCCGAAACCTGCAATTGATCGGGCTCAACGAGCCCGGCAAGCGTTGGGTGCTCAAGAACCCCAGTCACCTGTTCGCCCTGGACGCGATCATGGCGGTCTACCCGGATGCGCTCATCGTGCAGTGCCACCGCCCGGCCGAGACGATCATGGCGTCGATGTGCTCGCTGGCCCAGCACACCACCGAAGGGCAGTCGAACACCTTCGTCGGCGCGCAGATCGGCGCCGACGAGCTGGAGACCTGGGCCCGCGGGCTGGAGCTGTTCAACGCCCAGCGCGCCCAATACGATCAGGCTCAATTCTGCGACATCGACTACCACGACTTCGTCGCCGATCCGCTGGCCACCGTGGCCGGCATCTACGACCGCTTCGGCCTGCCGCTCTCAGATGCCGCACGTCAGGCGATGGCCGACGACTATGCCGCGAGCAAGACCGGACCGCGCGCACCCAAACACCACTACTCGCTGGAGGATTACGGCCTGACGGCCGAGGCCGTGCGGGAGCGATTCGCCGGCCTGTGATCTGAGCGCTCCACCCCGCGAGCAGACGCAAAATCGCACTCAACCATCTCGTTGGGTGCGATTTTGCGTCTGCTCGCGGGGTGGAATGAGCTAGTCGATGCCGTCGCCGGGCGGCGGGGCGCTGGAGGCCTCCTCCAGGTGGCCCTCGGCAACGGCGTGCCGAATGCTCTTCTCCAGGTTCGGGCAGCCGCGGGCACGGCTGCTGGGGTTACCGGCATCGCGTTCGGCGGTGAAGTACGCGCACTGCTTCAGCGAATCCGAATTCCATTGCACCGAGGTATAACCGGGTCCCAGCTTCTTCACCTCGACGGTGGCTCGGCAGTGCCGGCACTCGACCGGCACCAGACCCGAATGCAGGTAACGATCCGAGTCCCGTTGAGTGGCAGCACGGATCGCCTCATACCGTTCGGGATCGACCGGGAACAGGGGTTGCCGCGCGTAGCGGGTGTCAGGTCCGGAATCCTCGGCACCGGGCTCGTCGTCGTGGTCGTCATGCGGGCCGTACAGCACCAGCATGGACCGCGCCAGGTCTTCTGCTGCCGGGAAGTCGCGTTCCTCCGGGCTCATGGCGCCGGCTACTCGGCGTTGACCGGTTCGGTGGACTCAGCCTCGGCCCGCTCCCGCAGGTTCTCGGCGATCTCGGCGTTCCACTTCTCGTTGGCCACCGTCGCGTCGATCTCGATCTCGAAGCGGTCGGTCATCTCTGGCGTGACGTCGGCGGCGTCGACGTAGAACTGCGAGTACCAGCGGCGCAGTTGGTAGACCGCACCGTCCTCCTCGACCAGCAGCGGGTTCTCGATCCGGCTCTTGTGCGTCCAGATCTCGACGTCCTGCAGGAAGCCCTTGCTGACGCCTTCTGTCATGGCGTCGGCGATCTTTTCGGTGGTCGCGTCGTCCAGGCCCTTGGGCTTCTGCACGATGACGCCCCACATCAGCCGGAACTGGTCGTGGCTCACCGGGTAGTGGCAGTTGATCAGGATCGACTCGGCCTTGAAACCGCCGTAGCTGTTGTGCAGCCAGTTGATCATGAACGACGGCCCGAAGTACGACGCCTCCGAATCGAGCTCTGATTCCCCGTATGAGGTGCCCAGACCGGGGACGTCGGGGCGTCCGACATTGTGCAGGTACTGCGAGGCGATGTGGCCCTCGAAGACGTTCTTGAAGGACGTGGGCAGCCCATAGTGGATGTAGAAGAAGTGCGCGAAGTCGGTGACGTTGTCGATGATGTCGCGGCAGTTGGAGTCGATCAGCATGGAATTCCAGCGCCAGTCGGTCCACTCCCCGCTGGACCACTCCGGGATCTCGGGGATCCGGACCTCGTCGGGCGGCGGGTTGCCCTCCGGGTCGTGCCACATGAACAGCAGGCCGCCGCGCACGTCGGTCGGGAAGGAGCGGGTGCGGGCCATCCGGGGCGTCCGCTTGGAGTAGGGGACCAGCTTGCAGCGGCCGTCGCCGCCCCAGCGCCAGTCGTGGAACGGGCAGGCGACCTCGTCGCCCTTGATGGTGCCGCGACTCAGGTCGCCACCCATGTGGCGGCAGTAGGCGTCGAGTACGTGCAGGTCACCGTGTGAATCGCCGAACACCACCAGCTTTGCGCCGAAGGCGTGGATCGAGTGCGGTTTGCCGTCCAGGAAGTCCTTCACCGGGCCCAGGCAGTGCCAGCCCCTGGCGTAGCGATCCGGCAGTGTGCCGGTATCGATTTCGCGGACGCCGACCTCGGCGTTGTCAGTGCTCACCTATTGCCTCCAACCCGTTGCTTCTAACTAGAACACGTTACAGTTTTTCCTCCCGGTTGCGCAATAAAGCCTGCTGGTTCGGGGTCTTTCGGCCCTGGGGTATATCTGAACAATGCAGCTCTTCTCATTCAACGGGCGTTCTCCGCAGATCGACCCCACCGCCTTCGTCGCACCCACGGCCACCTTGATCGGCGACGTCACCATCGAGGCCGGTGCTTCGGTGTGGTTCGGCGCCGTGCTGCGCGGCGACGACGCACCCATCGTGGTGCGGGAGGGAGCCAACGTGCAGGACGGCTCGGTGCTGCACGTGCCGCCCGGTGTTCCGGTGGACATCGGCCCCGGTGCGACGGTGGCCCACATGTGCCTGATCCATGGGGCGCACGTCGGCGCGGAGGCGCTGATCGGCAACCATGCCACGGTGCTCGACGGGGCGGTGATCGGCAGCCGCAGCCTGGTTGCCGCCGGTGCGACGGTGCTCGCCGGCACCCAGATCCCCGACGGCGTGCTGGTGGTCGGCGCGCCCGCCGTGGTCAAGGGTCCGCTCGCCGGGACCGGCGCCGAGATGTGGATCAAGGCGAACCCGAAGTACTACCAGGACCTCGCGCAGCGCTACCGCGCCGGACTGGAGCCGGTGGAGCCCGCCTAGAGTTTGCGGGCGGTCTTCGCCGCCCGCTCGACCTCCCAGAACGCCCGCAGCGCGATGAGCTGGCCGGCGTCGTTCACCCGGTAGGTGAACACGCCGTCGGTGGTGATCTGGTGGCCGGCCATCGTCGTCACGATCGAGCCGACGTTGGCTTCCTCGTTGCCGCAGGCGAAGCTGTCGACGAAGTTGAACTCGATCTTGTCGGTCGCCGCGATCGCCTTGTCCCAGAACGCCGAGATCGCGTCGCGGCCGCGGTGGCCTTTGCCTTCCGGGTCGAACGGCGACGGGCCGATGGGGTCCTCGACGATGGCGTCGTCGGCGAACACCGACAACCAGGCCTCCTTGTCGCGGGCGGTCACCGCGTCGCGGGAGCGTTGGCCTGCCAGGTGCGCGGGGTGATCGGTGCTCATGGGACTACTCCTGCCATCCGGAATGGATATAGGTGTCGGCGAAACGCTTCAGGGAGTCCTGCTTGGCGCTCAACGGGGCATCGAAGCCCAATCCGTCGAGCATCCAGGGGATCACGATGTTGTCGGTGACGCCGGCCGCCGCCAGCTCGCGGTGCCCGTCCACACCGAACTTGTCGATGCAGACCGCCTGGTATTCGAACGGCACGTCGGCGCGGTCGTGCTCGGCCAGCAGCGCCTGCAGTTTGCCGATCGTCTCGGCCAGCTGCGCGCCGGTCATCATCGCCGACGTCCACCCGTCACCGATCCGGGCGGCGCGCTTGAGGGCGACGTCGGTGTGCCCGCCCACGTAGAACGGCACCGGCGCACTCGGCGCCGGGCTCATCTGCAACCGGTCGAAGTCGTAGAACTCGCCGTGGAATTCGACCATCCCGCCGGCCAGCACGAGTTTGATGACGTCGATCATCTCGTCGACCCGGGCGCCCCGGCGGGCGTACGGAACGCCGCACCACTCGAATTCCTCCGGTGCCCAGCCGATTCCGACGCCTAGAGCGAACCGGTTGCCAGTCAGGTTGGCTACCGAGCCCACCTGGCGGGCCAGCAGCAGCGGGTTGCGGGACCCCAGCTTGAGCACGTTGGTGTAGAACCGCAGCGTCGAGGTGACCGCCCCCATCGCGGCGGCGGCGATCAGCGGATCCACCCACGGGGTGTCGGAGTTCCACATCCGCGAGCCGTCCGGGGTGTAGGGGTAGTCCGCCGCGGCTTTTTCCATGAAGAACAGCGAGTCGGGCAGCGCGATCGCGTCGAAACCCACCTCTTCGGCGCATTGCGCCAGCGCGACCAGTTCCTCCACCGGCCCCATCGCGACACTGAGGGTGTACTTCATCAGCCGGCGGGTCTGTCCGAGCTGACCACCCACATCGAGTAGTACTGCGAGCCGCCGCCGTAGGCGTGCCCCAAGGCTTTTCGGGCGTTCGGAACCTGGTGGTCGCCGGCCTTGCCCATCACCTGGATCGCCGACTCGGCGAAGCGGATCATCCCCGAGGCGCCGATCGGATTCGATGACAGCACCCCGCCGGACGGATTCACCGGCAGTTTCCCGCCGATCGCGGTCTCGCCGGCCTGGGTGAGCTTCCAACCCTCGCCGACCTCCGCAAAACCCAGGTTCTCCAACCACATCGGTTCGAACCAGGAGAACGGAACGTAGATCTCCGCGGTGTCGATCTCGTCGATCGGGCTGCTGATTCCGGCGTCGCGCCACAACGCGGCCGCAGCGTCGCGGCCGGCCTGCGGGTTAACCTGGTCGCGGCCGGAGTAGGCCAGCGGCTCGGTGCGCAGCGCGGTGGCGTGAATCCAGGCCACCGGCTGGCCCGCGTCGACGCGGGCCTGCGCGGCGGCCTCGTCGCCGATCACCACCGCGCACGCCCCGTCCGAGGACGGGCAGGTCTCGTCGAAACGAATCGGGTCCCACAGCATCTGGGATGCCATCACCTTCTCCACGGTGATGTCGGGCTGGTGCAGGTGTGCCAGCGGGTTGCGGGCACCGTTGAGCCGGTCCTTGACCGCCACCTTGGCACCGGTGTCCAGCGGGGCACCGGACCGGCGGATGTAGGCACGTACGTGCGGGGCGAAATAGCCTCCAGCGCCCGCCCCGACCGGTTTGGTGAACGGCACCGGGATGCTCAGCCCCCACATGGCGTTGGACTCCGACTGCTTCTCCCAGGCCATCGCCAGCACTCGGCGATACTTGCCGGATTTCACCAGACTGGCGGCGACGATAGCGGTCGAGCCGCCCACCGACCCCGCGGTGTGCACCCGGATCAGCGGCTTGCCGGTGGCGCCCACCGCGTCGGCCATGAACAGCTCCGGCATCATGACGCCCTCGAAGAAGTCCGGTGCCTTACCGACCACCACCGCGTCGATGTCGTCGAACGTTGAGCCGGAATCGGCCAGCGCGCGGTCGATCGCCTCGCGCACCAGGCCGTTCATCGACACGTCGTGGCGCTTGGCGACGTACTTGGTCTGTCCGGTGCCCAGCACCGCGGCCAATTGAGAGGCCATCAGTTGCGTCCTTCCATCACCGCGACCAGGTTCTGCTGCAGTGCCGGCCCGCTGGTGGCATGTGCCAGCACCCGGCCCGCCGAACGAGAGAAGATGTGCTGGGCGGCGAAGCCGATCCGCTCCAGCCCGGCGACGAACATCGGATTGGCCGCCAGCGCGCCACCCGAGGGGTTGACCTTCGCTCTCGACGGCAGCCGCATCGCCTCGGTGAGGATCAGCTGCTGGTGGGTGAACGGCGCATGGATCTCGGCGACCTCCACCGTGGGCATGTCGTCGCCACTGGCTGCCCGCGCCGACGCGGTGGTCGACGCTGAACGGGTCAGATCCCGGCTGCCCAGTACCGGCGACTCGATGCGGTGCTCGAAACCGGTGATCCAGGCCGGGTTTTCGCGAAGTTCGCGAGCCTTGTCCCCGGCGGCCAGGATGACCGCGGCGGCGCCGTCGGTGATCGGCGCGATGTCGTGCCGGCGCAGCGGGTCGGCGAAGAACGGCCGTTCCAACAGTTCGTCAAGACTGGTGGAGGACTCCACCGAATCCACCCGGTCGGCGGCCGCGAACGACTCCAGCGCCACCCGGGCCATCTGCTCCTGCGTCCACTGCCCGCCGTCGAGCCCGAGGCGGGCCTGCAGTCCGGCGATCGAGATCGAGTCAGGCCACAGCGGGGCGACGGTGTAGGGGTCGGTCTGCAGCGCAAGGATCCGCCGCAGCTGCCCCGCCGAGGACTTCCCGAAACCATAGGCCAGCGCGGTGTCGACCTCTCCGGTCAACACCTTGATGTAGGCCTCGTAAAGCGCCCACGCGCCGTCCATCTCCACGTGCGACTCGTTGATCGGCGGAACCGCGCCGATGGAGTCGATCGCCGAGATGAACGAGAAAGCCCGCCCGGCAAGGTAATCCGACGAACCGGAACACCAGAAGCCGATGTCGGCCCGTTCGATGCCCAGTTCACGGTAAAGCTGCTCGAAGCAGGGCATCAGCATTTCGACGCCGTTGGTAGTGCCGTCGGTGCGGCGGACGTGCGGGGCGTGGGCGAAGCCCACCACCGCGACATCGCGAGTGCTCATCTTCCCGGGTCCCCTTACAGGTGGTGCTTGTAGGTGTCGTATTCGGCGTCCGGCTCCCCGGTCGGCCGGAAGTACTCGATGTTCTCCATGCCGTAGGTCCACTCCTCGCGCGGCTTCCACACCGCCTGCACCCGCATGCCCATCCGTACCTCGTGGGCGTCGACGTCGGAAACCAGTGTCAGGAAGGGGATGTCGGCGCCGTCGAGAAGCACGTAGGCCGCCACGTAGGGCGGCGTGATCTTCTGGCCCATGAAAGGGATGTTGATGATCGCGAACGTGGTGATCGTGCCGGTGTCCGGCAGCTCCACGAACTCGGTGACCTGGCGCCCGGTGGCCGGGTCGGCTTCGCGGGCCGGGAAGTAAACCTTGCCGTTCTCGCCGGTACGCGCGCCCAGCAGCTTGCCCTCCTTGAGCGCACGCAGGTATGCGCTCTCCGGATGCGAAGCGCTGTGCTGGATCTCCAGATGAATCGGGGTGATCACCATCGACACCGGGTCACGCTCGTCGGAGCTCTGCGCGGTCGGCTCCGGGTCCTCGCCGATCGCGAAGTAGGCGATGTCGGTGATCGCGCCGACCGGCTCGTCGGCCCAGTGCACGTGCACCCGGGTGCCGGTGCTGATCTGGTCGGGGCCTTCCGCCGCAACCGCGTGCAGCATCGGCACGTCGGCGCCGTCGAGCTTGATCAACGCCCAGGCGAACGGTGTGTCGAGCGGCTGGCCTTCCAGCGGCGCCGGCTGCCAGGTCCAGGACACCACGGTGCCGACACTTGCGACCGGTACGATCTCGGTGAGCTGTTCATAGCTGACCGGGTCGTACTCGGCCGGCGGTACGTACACCCGACCGTCGGAACCGCGCACGCCGACGATGCGGCGCTCGCGCAGGGCGGTGAAGAACTCGCCGAGGACCGGACCCGTCGAACGGGTGTAGTCGAATGACAACCCCAGGGGGGCGGACAGCGGTGGTTCCGAGGGTTCTGTCAGGGCGGAGCGGTGTTCGCTGACGGTCACGGCATCGAGTAGAACAGGTTCTAGGAATCTGAGCAAGAAGACGAGAAGGAATTCACCGATGAAGCTGGGACTGCAACTGGGATATTGGGGCGCGCAGCCGCCCACCAATCACGCCGAACTCGTGGGCGCCGCCGAGGAAGCCGGCTTCGACGCCGTCTTCACCGCCGAGGCCTGGGGCTCGGACGCCTACACGCCGCTGGCGTGGTGGGGTTCGTCGACGCAGCGGGTGCGGCTGGGCACCTCGGTGGTGCAGCTGTCGGCGCGGACCCCGACCGCGTGTGCGATGGCTGCTCTGACGCTGGATCATCTCTCCGGTGGCCGGCACATCCTCGGGCTCGGCGTCTCCGGCCCGCAGGTGGTGGAGGGCTGGTATGGCCAGCGGTTCGGCAAGCCGCTGGCCCGCACCCGTGAATACATCGACATTCTGCGCCAGGTGTGGGCCCGTGAGGCCCCGGTGACCAGCGCCGGACCGCACTACCCGCTGCCGTTGTCCGGTGAGGGCACCACCGGGCTGGGCAAGGCGCTCAAGCCGATCACCCACCCGCGCCGCGCCGACATCCCGGTGATGCTGGGGGCGGAAGGCCCGAAGAACGTCGCGCTGGCCGCCGAGATAGCCGATGGCTGGCTGCCGATCTTCTATGCCCCGCGGCTGGCGGACATGTACAACGAGTGGCTCGACGAGGGATTCGCCCGGCCCGGAGCACGGCGCACCCGCGAGGACTTCGAGATCTGCGCGACCGCGCAGGTGGTCATCACCGAGGACCGCGCCGCGGCCTTCGCCGGAATCAAGCCGTTCCTGGCGCTCTACATGGGCGGCATGGGCTCGGAAGACACCAACTTCCACGCCGAGGTATACCGCCGGATGGGCTACTCGGAGGTCGTCGACGACGTCACGAAGCTGTTCCGCTCGGATCGCAAGGACGAGGCGGCCAAGATCATCCCCGACGAGTTGGTGGATGACGCTGTGATCGTCGGCGACATCGACTACGTGCGTTCCCAGATCAAGGTGTGGGAGGCCGCCGGCGTGACGATGATGGTGGTCGCCGCCCGCGACGTCGCCCAGGTTCAGCAGCTGGCGTCGCTGACCTGAGCTCTGCGCGGGTCAGCCGAACAGCCGTCCGACCAGGACGAACAGCGCCAGCGAGAACAACACGGCGTTGACGGCCACGCTCGCCGGTTCGTGCAGGCGGGTATGTGCCCAGGCGGCGCCGATCATCACCGCGCACACTCCGGCTCCGGCCACGGGGTGAGAATCTGCCCGATGCCGGTCAGGGTTGATGCGAGCAGTCCCACCGCGGCGAGTAGTTCCATCGCCGCGGTGAATCGCACCACCGGAATGGGGAACATCGCCACCCCGGTTTGGCCGGTGTCGAGGAGTCGTTGGCGCGACATGGTGAGTTTGGCGGCACCGGACAAGGTGAATACCGCGGCCAGTGTGAGCTGGGCGGCCCAGAGCGCACTGTTCATCGTTCTTCCTCCCGTTGGTGTTCATGGGGTCACCCTTGAAGACGAACGGCTCGCTGTCACGATCGCCGGCGCTGGATCGTCTACCTCGATGACGGGCTTTGACGATGGGAGGAGGCGACGTGGACGACAAACTGCCGTATATCGACGAGCACACGGTGAAAGTCGATGCGCCGCGAGGACTGGCATGGACCGCGTTGCAGCGCTACACGACGTCGCTGCTTCGCAACGTGGAGCGCAATCCGCTGCTGGTGCTGCTCGGCCCGGAACCCCGCGCCGGCTTCGCGGTCGCCGAGAGCGCCGAGCAACGGCGACTCGTTCTGGTTGGGCGACATCGATTCTCGCGCTACCGGCTCGTGTTCGAACTCGCGGACGCCCCGGGCGGCGGCACCGTGGTGTACGCCCGCAGTTACGCGGCCTTCCCCGGACCACATGGCCGCGCCTACCGTGCCCTGGTCATCGGTACCCGGCTTCACGTCGTGGCCACCAACTACATGCTGCGCGCGATCCGCGCCGCAGCATGGGCTTGACGCCCCTCCAGGCGATCCGGGCCGTGTTACGGCACCTCGCCTTGCACGCTGACTAGAACACGTTCTAGATTGGCCGGATGAGCGAAGCCGGCCTGTGGAACATCGCCCGTGACACCCCCGACGCCGTCGCCGTGGTCGACGTGCACGGTGGTCAGCTGACCTACGGTGAGCTGGCCGCCCGCGCCGACCGCTACGGCCGCGGCCTGCAGACGCTGGGCCTGCAGCCCGGCGACGTGTTGGTGATGGTGCTGCCCAACACCGTCGACACGTTGGCGGTGTACTTCGCCGCCATGCAGACCGGGCTGTACATCGTGGCGATCAACTGGCATCTGACCGGCCCGGAGATCGGCTACATCCTCTCCGACAGCGGAGCTAAAGCCCTTGTCGCCCACGAGCGTTTCGCCGAGGCGTCGAAGATCGCCGCCGACGAGGCCGGCCTGGCCGCCGACCGTCGATTCGCCGTCGGCGACATCGACGGCTTCACCGCGCTGTCGGCGCTGGGCGCCGGCGAAGAGGGCCGGCCCGATGTGCGCACCATGGGCGCGGCGATGCTCTACACCTCGGGCACCACCGGCAAGCCCAAGGGCGTCAAGCGCCCGCTGACCGGCGCCGACCCCGACGCGGTGCCGGTGGCCTCCGCGGGATTCTTCGCCCTGTATGACCTGGCGCCGTTCGACAACCACGTGCACATCTGCGGCTCGCCGCTGTATCACACTGCGGTGCTGAACTTCTCGGCCATCTCCATCCAGCTGGGCCACAAGGTGGTGCTGATGGACAAGTGGGACCCCGAGGAGATGCTGGCCCTGATCGCCGAGCACCGCGTGACCCACAGCCACATGGTGCCCACCCAGTTCCGCCGGCTGCTGGCGCTGCCGGCCGAGGTGCGGGAACGCTACGACGTGTCCTCGCTGCGCAACGTCATCCACGGCGCAGCACCGTGCCCGCCCGAGGTCAAGCGGCAGATGCTGGACTGGTGGGGCCCGGTGATCACCGAGTACTACGCCGCCACCGAGGGCGGCGGCACCAAGATCAGCGGCGAAGAGTGGCTGGCCCACCCCGGCTCCGTCGGCAAGGCCTGGCCGTATTCGGTGGTCAAGGTGCTCGACGACGACGGCAACGAACTGCCGCCCGGCGAGGTCGGCACCGTCTACATGCAGATGGGCGGGTCCAGCTTCGCCTACCACAACGACAAGAAGAAGACCGAGGAGAACCGCGCCGGCGACCTGTTCACCGTCGGCGATGTCGGCTACCTCGATGAAGAGGGCTACCTGTTCCTGCAGGACCGCAAGACCAACATGATCATCTCCGGCGGGGTCAACGTCTACCCGGCCGAGATCGAGAACGAGCTGATCATGCACCCGAAGGTGCTCGACGTCGCGGTGTTCGGAGTGCCCGACGACGACTGGGGCGAGGCCATCAAGGCTGTTGTGCAGCCCGCCGAGGGCGTGGTCGGCGACGACGCGCTGACCGCCGAGCTGATGGAGTACGCGAGCGCGCGGCTGGCGAAATTCAAGCTGCCCAAGACGATTGACTACATCGCCGAGATGCCGCGCGACCCCAACGGCAAGCTGTACAAGCGGAAATTGCGGGATCCGTACTGGGAGGGGCGGGGAGCGAAGATTTAGGGGGCTTGGGTCGGTTCTGTGCGAACGATGCCGCTGCATGGGCGAGCAGGGGAGACCACGTTAATCGGCGCCCTCAATTACCATCTGTTCAATCTCGTCTACCGATTTCGTTATTAGATGACTAAAAATCGTCGCGTTGACCGCGGACGATATGACCCGGTCGCCGTTTGAACAGATTTCATAGCCGCGGTCGACCCGCGTGACTTGGATACCGGAGGCGTAACCCAGTCGATAGAGGTCTGTCCCCAATGGCCCGGATGCAAGGCTTGGACACGCTGCTGTTCCCCAATCCCAGATCAGGTACTTCTCCGCTAGATCGAAATTCGAAAACTTGGCCGCGCCGTTCGTTCGCCGACCGCGATCATCTACTGTGTCCGCTATCCACCAAGAAGACTCTCGGTGCAAATGGACCGAATAATCATCGGACCTGAAGGCGATTTGGCAGTCATCGCAAGTCGTCGAAACCGACACGTTGCCACCGCTGAACATTGGTGCCCAACGACGCCAATGCTGGGTTAGGCGCGACATATCTTCCATTATTGTTGTCTCCTCAGGAATCCGGAACGGATCAGTTCCTCGACACTTCCGGTATCTCCGAATTCGTCAATTATTCGGAATTGGGTACCGCCGCCGGGCTGGTGAAACCAAGGTGCGGTTTGTGACTGCTCGATATGCCAGCCTGGGGGAAGCGCTGTGGGATCGTCGACGACATACCGAAGATACGGCTTTGTCGCACTTTCCGGCGGGAGCGACAACTCGGCAAAGGGTGTACCTTTCGGCGCCATGTAACCGCCGTACTCGGAGCCGAAGCGTCCAAGTTCGGTTCCAGTGGCCAAGTTGGCGTTGGGAATGACAGTTCCCGGTATCGCGTAGGGTTTGCTGGCCAGGCCGTCATTGGGGTAGATCAGGTGCCCGGCCGAGTCGGTGAAATGTGGTCCGGGTTCGATCGGGTGGTAGCCGTCAAATAGCGGTGAATCCGCGGGTAGCGGATGGACTTCGGCTGCCGGGGCGGGCGCGTGTGGGCCGCTGTGCGGGACATGGTCGTGGGTGATTACCGGTGGGAAGTGGTCGGCACTGGTGGTGACCGGCGCGCCCAGCCCGGGGTGGTGAATGGCGAGGTCGTCGGCGGCGGCTTGGGCGCGGATTTCGGCTTGGGCGATGGCCCGGGGGAGGACGTTGTCAGCGGTCAGGCCGGTGGCGCTGCCGCCGCCGGCTTCGAGGGCTTCGCGGGCGAACAGGGTCCGCATGCCCTGCCAGCCGGCTTCTACGCTGGCTTTGCCGGCGGTGACCGCGGGTCCGGCGCCGACCGCGGTGAAGATGGTGTTCTGCAGTAGCGCGTCATCGGGGGTGACGCGGCCGGGGTCGAGGAATCGGGAGGCGACCAGTTTGCCGTCCTGATAAGTGAAGTAGGCGCTACTGCCGCTGCCGGCGCCCTGGTCGTAGATCTCGCCGGAGCCGTTCTTGAGCGTTCCGGTCACTACCATCTTCTGGCCCTGCAGGGTGTAGGCGAACGACAACGCGCCGTCGGGGCCCAGCTGCACCGATGCGGGGTCGATGCTCGAGTAGTCCGGGATCTTGCCCAGTTCATCGAGGGCGTCGGCCAAGTTCTTCTTCAACGCCGGCAGTCGGGTCATCGCGTCCCGCGCCTCATCGCTGCCCGCGCCGTGGGCATAGGCTCTCGCCGCCGCGTCGTCGAGGGCCTGTTGGGCGGCCTTCACCCGGGCCATCGCGTCGAGGACTGCTTGGTCGTTGGCTCGCAACAAATCGTCGAATGCGCTCTGGTCCGTTGGGTCGTTCGGCGCCGGGCTCAGTGGCCGGTCCCAGCCGGCCAGGCGCACGGTGTCGTCGGCTTCCGCGCCGAAGTCGAAGACGTCGAGTCCTTCGGTGGCCGAGTCGAGGCTGGTGGCAGTCTCCCGGTCGGCGGCCACTAGATTCATCACCCGGTGCCCGATGAAACTGGCATGCGCGTGGGCGGCGGCGTCGCGTTGCTCGAATTCCTCTTCGCTGTAGTAGTCACGAGTGTCGGTGACGCTGTAGTCGTCATTGACGATGAATCCGTCGCGGATCGCGTCGTTGACCGCTTCCAGCACGCCCTGGCGGTGCGCTTCCAATTGTTGGTGGCCACGCTCGGCGATACCGGCGGCGGTCAGCAACTGCTCACAAGGCACCCCGATGGTGGTCACATCACCCGCGGCGCGCTGTTGAGCACCTTGTGCGGCCCGGCCACGCCAGATGCCGCCTCCTGGGGCCTGGGTCGCCTCGCGCACCTCGGTGAACCCGGCCAGCAAGGCGTGACTCAGCGACCGCCAGTACGCCGCCGCACTGAGCAGATATCCGAAGCTGGCCGATTCCACCTGCGACAGGCTCGGCACCGCCACCGCCAGATCAGCCATCAGGTCAGCACTGGGCCCCGCGGGGACAGTTGCGAAAACCGTTGGGCTGCATCGGCTTCGTTCGCCTCATAGCGGTCGGCTGCTGCGGTCAGCTTGGTGCCGGTGGCCCGCATCCTCTCCGCTGACGCTGCCGCCGCCCTGCTGGCACGACCCGTACTGGTATTGACTGCCCGCGCGCTGGCCTGCCAATTGGAGGCCACCCCGGCCGGTGGCGCCAGCGCAAATCCGGCGGCCAACGCCTGACATCGCGCCGCCACGGCCACCAACCCAGCCGGGTTAGCCTGCAATGGAGCCTCGGTCATGCGGTCGAATCATAGTGGAAGCGCTGAAAACTGGTGTGCAAGCGACCGCTGAGATCTGGTGTAGGTCTGGCACGACTATCACCGTGAGCGGCAGGTGATTGCTGACGACACTGATGCGGAAGCGCTTCACCGTCTTCAACCACCCCTGCGAAGCAACGATGTAAGCGAAGAATCGGCCCGCGGAGTTACGATCCGTGACGCGACCATGACACAGCCCTGGCCTGCGCCGCCGGCACCGGTCCGATCCCGCAACTGGGTGACAGCGACGCTAGCCGCCCTGGCCGTCGTGCTCGCCGCGGCTGCGCTAATCGTGGCGTTGACCCGGTCAGGCGCTGGATCAAGTCAGACCTACACTGCGGTACTAAAGGCTGCGGCGAAGACAGAACTTTGTGATCAGTATGCCTTAGCTGGACGCGCTATGCACATCGAAACGAATCCAGACGGAGAAGTGGCCTTGGCTCGAATCGCGATGACCAATGGTGCTCAAATACTTGAAAATGCGGCGGGTAATCCAGCGCTCGACAATAAATACCGTGACGCGGCACTTGCTTTGGCGGGGACATACCGAACTATGGCAGCGACCGGGAGCTTCGGAGACCCTGCGAAATTTGATGCAGCAGTCGATGACACCAACACCAAGGACCGCATCATGGAGGGACTGTGCGGTGGCTGACCTCCCGGACTCTAGGCCGTTTACAACGATACTGATCGGTGCGTGGTGGCCAGATCCACCCACGCAGCTAGTCAGAAGCGGTGGTGCGTCTGGACGCCGTGGACAAGATGCAAGCGTGGACGACAGCCGCCGCGGTCAATCATCTACGTGCACGGCTCACCGAGATCTGCGAAGCCGGGGATCAAGCCTGCAACGCAGCTGCGGCCTCCGTATTACCGGATGGCGATAAGCTCACCCAGCTCAATGCGATCAAGGACCGGCTCAACAGCGACGCCGCTGGAGCCAGTCGCGCCGCGGTAACGAAAATCGTCAGCGTCATCCAACAGCTTCTCGACGTTACCGACAGCAACGGTACGCCTCCAAATGGCTTGCTGCACATGGATTCGGGCATTGCCGAACCCCCGCCTCCACCGCCGATCGCAAAGGGAAGACTCCGCTAGCGGCCAATAACCTCAGCATCCCCGAACGTCATCTCAACGCGCCCCACCGTCGACGACATCATCGGCCGCTTCGGCAGGCCCAACGCGGCCAGCTCACGGGCGTAGGGATGGGTGCCCAGTCGCAGCGTCGTACCGCCGAAGGTCCCGCGAACCCCGGAAACCCGCATCTCCCAAGGTACTTCGCGAGTCACGCCGTCGAGGTGGCTGAATGCCTGCAATGTCCGCGACTTCGAGGTGAACAGGCCCGGCACCGGTAGTCCGCGCCCGAACTCCATCGTGGCGATGTGCTCGCCCTCGGCGGCGACGTCGAAACCCAGCCGCTTTCCGTCGCGAACGGTGAAGTCCGCCATGATCTTCGGGAATCCCCAGATGGTGCGTCCGGCCTCGCACGTGAATGCCTGATCCACCGGCAGGTGGTGGATGAACGCGCCGGCGGACCCGAGCGCGCGCCAGCCGCGGGCAGACGAACCCGGCGGGTTGATCATCACCGCGGTGCCGAATTCGTGGTACTTGCCGAGATCGCCGTCCATGTAGCGGGCCAGCATCAGGTTGACCACCGCCTGTCCTGGCCGATGCTGGAAGACCTTCAGCCCGCTGTAGTCGATCATCGCCTGTGCGGCATCTGACGGAACCGAGAACATCGCGCTATGCACATCTGCCTGACGGACGCGGACGGGCATGGTAAGCACAGTGCCAGCGATGGTGTGCTGCGAAATAGCCATGACGCCCACTGTAATCCGGAGGACGCTGATGACCGAGGTAATGGCCGATGCAAAGCCGGCGACCAAGCCCGACGTCGACCTGACCGATGGCACGTTCTACTCCGACGGCGGGGCCCGCGCCGCCTACAAATGGATGCGGGCGCACGAGCCGGTGTTCCGCGACCGTAACGGTCAGGCAGCCGCGGCCAGCTATGCCGCGGTGATCGATGCCGAGCGTAACGCCGAACTCTTCTCCAGCACCGGTGGCATCCGGCCCGACCAGCCGGGCATGCCCTACATGATCGATATGGACGACCCGGAGCACCTGGTGCGCCGTAAGTTGGTCAACGCCGGCTTCACCCGCAAGCGGGTACATGCCCAGCTGCCGTCCATCGGGAAACTCTGCGACACGTTGATCGACGCGGTCTGCGAGCAGGGCGAGTGCGACTTCGTCCGCGATATCGCCGCGCCGCTGCCGATGGCGGTGATCGGCGACATGCTCGGCGTACTGCCCGAAGACCGTTCGATGCTGCTGAAGTGGTCCGACGACCTGGTCGCGGGGCAAAGCTCACACCTGGATCCGGAGTCGGCGACGTTTCGGGCCGTCATGGAGGCGTTCGCCGGCTGGACCGAATTCACCCGGGACATCATCATCAAACGTCGGGCCGAGCCCACCGATGATCTGTTCTCCGTTCTGGTCAACGCCGAGGTGGACGGCGCGCAGATGTCCGATGACGAGATCATCTTTGAGACCCTGTTGATTCTGATCGGCGGCGATGAAACCACTCGGCACACGCTGTCGGGGGGGACCGAACAGCTGATTCGCCACCGTGATCAGTGGGACATGCTGCGAGCCGACTCGAGTCTGCTGCCCACCGCCATCGAGGAGATGCTGCGGTGGACCTCTCCGGTGAAGAACATGTGCCGTACCGTGACTGCCGACACTGAGTTCTACGGCGCCCAGCTCCAGCGGGGCGAGAAGATCATGCTGCTGTTCGAAGCAGCGAACTTCGACGAAGCGGTGTTTGACGAACCCGAGCGGTTCGACATCCAGCGCGACCCCAACAGCCATCTTGCGTTCGGCTTCGGCACCCACTTTTGCATGGGAAACCAGCTGGCGAGGCTGGAGCTTTCACTGATGACCGAGCGGGTGTTGCAGAGGCTTCCGGACCTGCGCCTGGCCGACGGAGCCGAGGTGCCGCTGCGGCCCGCGAACTTTGTGTCCGGCCCGGTTTCCATGCCGGTGGTGTTCACACCGACGGCACCCACGGCCGCGCCGAACGTGTAATCAGCGCGAAAATCTCGCGCGAAAATCGCTGGGAGTACACGCTCGCTGCGCCCAGGCATCCGCGACCCGGCCGAGGATGCCGCCTTCGGTGTCTTCGAGGGTGATTCGCAGGTCGATCCAGCCGAGCCCGGTCACCGTCTCATGGCGGCGGATGTCCTGGTTGAAGCGCCGGGTGCTGGTGCGGTGATGGTCACCTTCGTAGTCGAGGCCGACCATGATCTCCTCCCAGCCCATGTCGATGACGGCCACCAAACGTCCCCACTCGTCATGGACCGGGATCTGGGTCTGTGGCGGCGGATAACCAGCCCGGATGAGAAGCAGTCGCAGCCAGGTTTCCCGCGGTGAGTCGGCGCCGGCGTCGACCAGTGGGAGTACGGCTCGGGCACGACGGATTCCACGTCTGCCGCGATACCGTTCGGCCAGGGACTCGATATCGACGGTCTTGAGGTGAGTGGCTTGGGCGAGGGAGTCGATGGCCGCGACAGCCTGTCCGAGGGGGTACCGACGGGCAAGGTCTAATGCGGTACGGGCGGGGGTGGTCGCCGGAATGCCGCCGATCAGTTGGACTTCGTCGTCGCTGACGCGGTCCGACCAGGTGCGAATGTCCTTAGGCGGGCGGCGATAGTCGTACAGCAACTCGGCCGGTGCGCGATAGTCGACCCATTTCGCACCGTGCAGTGACGCAGCGGATTGACCCGCGACGACGCCGCGTCGCCGTGACCACAGCCACGCGGCTTGAGCCCGCAACACCGCGGTGGGTCGAGTACCGGCCGGTACATATACGTCTGGATGGATCGCCACGTAGCGGCTCCGCAAGACGTACGGCCTCAGCCGGCCACTTCGGACGGCCTCACTGCCCAGGAACGGCGTCGCCATGGCAGGAGTCTGCCTACGCCCCCTGACAGGAACGCCGAACGTGTACTGGTTGTGAAAATCCGGCCGGAATTTCGCAGTGGTTACACGTTCGGCGGCAGGACCGGTGGGGCGACGGGCGCGAGTCCGGCCCGCAGCGACTCCACGATCGCGTCCACAGGCGAACGCCACTGCAATCCCAGGTCGGCCAAGGTCGCCGAGTCGTCGGTCGGGGTGGCCGAGGTCAGCAACCACGCCGCCTCGTAGCTCAACGATTCCGGCAGCGGCAGCAGCTTGCTGGCCAGATCGCTGACCCGGCCGATGCCCTTGAACACACTGGGCGCGACCCGGATTCGACGCACCGACGCGCCCAAACCGACCTCCACCGCGGCGATCATCTCGTCGAAGCCGACCATGATCCCGCCGCACAGATAGCGGTGCGGGCCTCGACCGGGCTTCATCAAAGACGAATGCACCAGACCGATGTCGCGGACATCGACCATCGCCATGCCGCCGCGCACCACCGGCGCCACGCGGTACTGCACGATCGGCGCCCAGCCGCGCTCGGTGACACCCGGCGCCGTCCAGAACGCCGGGCCGACCACGCTGGAGGGATAGGTGACCACCACCGGGGCACCCTCTTCTTGCAGTCGGCGGGCCACCCGCTCGCCGTAAGCCTTGGTGCGGGCGTAGGCGCTGCGCCCGGGAACGGTAGGCGAGTCCGGGCCGATGACACCGTTGGGCGGCGGGAACAGGGCGCTGTAGCTGCTGACCGACACCACCGGGTCCAGGCCGGCGGCCACCGCCCGGGTCAGGATCGCCTCGGTGGCGTGGGCGTTGATGTCCCACATCAGCTTTTCCAGGCGGTCGTTGGTGCCAACAACCCCGGCGGCGTGCAGCACCGAGTCGCAGCCGTCCAACAGCCGCCCGACGACGTCGGCGTCGCGGATGTCGCCGTCGAGCACCTCCAACGTGCCCAGCTCGCGCAGCTTCGGGATGACGGGCTCGGAACCGCAGCCCGGCGCGACCAACAGCCGCACCGAATGCCCGGCCTCCAGCAGTGCCTTGACGGTGTGGGCGCCGAGGTAGCCGGTGCCGCCGGTGACCGCGATCTGCATCAGCGGTTCTTGAACTCGGGTTTGCGCTTCTCGGCGAAGGCCCGCGGGCCCTCCTTGGCGTCCTCGCTCAAGAACACCTTGATCCCGATCTGGGTGTCGAGCTTGAAGGCGTCGTTCTCGTGCATGCCCTCGGTCTCGTGGATGGTGCGCAGCATCGCCTGCACGGCCAGCGGGCCGTTGTTGTTGATCTGCTCGGCGATCTCCAGCGCCTTGGTCAGCGCGTGCCCGTCGGGCACCACGTGGCCGATCAGTCCCATGCTCAACGCCTCGGCGGCGGTGATGTGCCGACCGGTGAACAGCAGGTCACACGCCATCGTGTAGGGAATCTGGCGCACCAGTCGCACCGCGGAGCCGCCCATCGGGTACAGGCTCCACTTGGCCTCGGAGATGCCGAACTTGGCGCTCTCGCCGGCGATGCGGATGTCGGTGCCCTGCAGGATCTCGGTGCCGCCGGCGATCGCGGGCCCCTCTACGGCGGCGATCAGCGGCTTGGTGAGCCGGCGGCCCTTGAGCAGGCCGTCGATGCGCGACGGGTCGTAGCTGCCGTCTTTGAAGGAGTCGCCGGGCGCCTTCTGGTTGGCCGACTTGAGGTCCATTCCCGAGCAGAAGTAGCCACCGGCGCCGGTCAGGATGCACGAGCGGATCTCGTCGTCGTTGTCCACTCGGTCCCACGCCTCGACCATGATCGCCAGCATTTCGCCGCTCAAGGCGTTGCGGGACTCCGGCCGGTTCAGCGTGACGATCAGCGTGTGTCCGCGCTGTTCAACCAGGGCGTGGGGCTGTTGTGACGACTCGGACACCGGCGTCCGCCTTTCCGCGTTGGGGCCTCGACTTGAAAACGAAATGTAACACGTTCTAGTTTGTGTGTTGTGGCTCTCAACATCGCGGATCTCGCCGAACACGCCATCGACGCCGTTCCGGATCGGGTTGCCCTGATCTGTGGCGACGACCAGCTGACCTACGGGCAGCTGGAGGAGAAGGCCAACCGGCTGGCTCATTATCTGATCGCCCAGGGCGTCAAGAAGGACGACAAGGTCGGCCTGTACTGCCGCAACCGCAACGAGATCGTCGTTGCGATGCTCGGCATCGTCAAGGCCGGCGCCATCCTGGTCAACGTCAACTTCCGCTACGTCGAGGGCGAGCTGCGCTACCTGTTCGACAACTCCGACATGGTCGCGCTGGTGCACGAGCGCCAGTACAGCGACCGGGTCGCCAACGTGCTGCCCGAGACCCCGAATCTCAAGACCGTCCTGGTGATCGAGGACGGCAGCGATGGGGACTACGCCCGCTACGGCGGTGTGGAGTTCGAGACGGCGCTCGCGCAGGGCTCACCGGAGCGCGACTTCGGGCCGCGCAGCGCTGACGACATCTACCTGCTCTACACCGGCGGCACCACCGGGTTCCCCAAGGGCGTGATGTGGCGTCACGAGGACATCTACCGGGTGTTGTTCGGAGGCACCGACTTCGCCACCGGTGAGCCGATCGCCGACGAGTACGACCTGGCAAAGCAGGCCGCCGCCAACGCGCCGATGATCCGCCACCCGATACCGCCGATGATCCACGGCGCGACCCAGTCGGCGACCTGGATGTCGCTGTTCAGCGGCCAAACCGTGGTGCTGGCACCGGAATTCGACGCCGATAAGGTGTGGCGCACCATCCACGACCACAAGGTGAACCTGCTGTTCTTCACCGGGGATGCGATGGCGCGACCGCTGCTGGACGCGCTGGTCGCCGCGAGCGACGGTGCTGACTACGATCTGTCGTCGCTGTTCCTGCTGGCCTCCACCGCGGCGCTGTTCAGCCCCAGCATCAAAGAGCGACTGCTGGAGCTGCTGCCAAACCGGATCATCACCGACTCCATCGGGTCGAGCGAGACCGGGTTCGGCGGCACCAGCGTCGTCGCCAAGGGCGAAGCGCACACCGGCGGGCCGCGGGTAACCATCGACAGGACCACCGTGGTGCTCGACGAGGACGGCAACGAGGTCCAGCCCGGCTCCGGCGTGCGCGGCATCATCGCCAAGCGCGGCCACATCCCGGTCGGCTATTACAAGGACGAGAAGAAGACCGCCGAGACTTTCAAAACCATCAACGGGGTGCGCTACGCCATCCCGGGCGACTTCGCACAGGTCGAGGCCGACGGGAGCGTCACCATGCTGGGCCGCGGCTCGGTGTCGATCAACTCCGGAGGCGAAAAGATCTACCCCGAGGAGGTCGAGGCAGCCCTCAAGACCCACCCGGACGTGTTCGACGCCCTGGTGGTCGGGGTGCCCGACGCCCGCTACGGCCAGCACGTCGCCGCGGTGGTGCAGGCACGCGGCAATGCCCGGCCGTCTCTGGAGGACATCAACACCTGCGCGCGCACCGAGATCGCCGGCTACAAGGTGCCGCGCAGCCTGTGGTTCGTCGACGAGGTCAAGCGCTCACCGGCCGGCAAGCCCGACTACCGCTGGGCCAAGGAGCAGACCGAAGCCCGTCCTGCCGACGAGGTGCACGCCAAGCACGTGGCGGCCGACAACTGATTCACCGGAACTTAACGGCAAACCGCGTCCGGCGACCGGGGGTTCGGCGCTAGTCTCGGTCGATGCAGCGACTTTCGGGCGTCGACGCGGCGTTCTGGTCAGCCGAGACGGCGGGCTGGCACATGCACATCGGTGGTCTGGCGATCTTGGATCCCAGCCAGGCGCCGAATTACAGCTTCGATCTGGTCCGCCAACTGCTGATCGAGCGACTACCGCAACTGCCGCAGCTGCGCTGGCGGGTCAGCGGCGCACCGCTCGGGCTGGACCGGCCATGGTTCGTTGAGGACGACGAACTCGACATCGACTTTCATGTGCGGCGCATCGGCGTACCCGCCCCGGGTGGGCGGCGCGAGGTCGAAGAGCTGGTGGGCCGGCTGATGTCCTACAAGCTGGACCGTTCCCGGCCGCTGTGGGAAGTGTGGGTGATCGAGGGTGTCAAGGGCGGCCGGGTCGCGACGCTGACGAAGATGCACCACGCGATTGTCGACGGCGTCTCCGGGGCGGGCCTGTCCGAGATCATGCTGGACGTCACCCGCGAACCGCGTCCGCCGCAACCGGAGTCGGTCGGTTCGCTGACCGGGGACCGCGTCCCCGGCTTCGAGCGCCAGGTGATCGGTGCCCTGGTCAACGTTGCGGTCATGACGCCGTTCCGGATCGGCCGGCTGCTGCAGCAGACAGTCCGCCAGCAGATCGCCACGATAGGGCTGGGACTGGCTCGCAAGCCACCGCGCTACTTCGACGCCCCGGTGACCCGGTTCAACGCGAGCGTGTCGCCGCACCGGCGGATCACCGCCACCCGAGTCGAACTCGCCAGGATCAAGGCCGTCAAGGACGCCTACGGGGTGAAGCTCAACGACGTGGTGCTCGCCATGGTCGCCGGTGCCGCAAGGGATTACCTGAGCAAGCGCGGCGAGTTGCCCGACAAGCCGCTGGTCGCCCAGATCCCGGTTTCGACCCGCACCGACGACAGTCAGGGCGAGGTCGGTAACAAAGTCAGTTCGATGACTGTGTCGTTGGCCACCGATATCGAAGGAGCGGGCCACCGGCTCAAGATGATTCACGAGAACACCCAGAGCGCCAAGCAGATGGCCAAGGCGCTGTCGGCACATCAGATCATGGGACTGACCGACACCACCCCGCCGGGACTGCTACAGCTCGCCGCGCGCGCCTACACCGCGACCGGACTGTCGAACCGGTTGGCCCCGATCAACCTCGTCGTCTCCAACGTTCCGGGCCCGTCGTTCCCGCTCTACATGGCCGGAGCGGAAGTGGAATCGCTGGTGCCGCTTGGCCCGCCGGTGCTCGACGTGGCGCTGAACATCACCTGCTTCTCCTACCGCGAACACCTCGACTTCGGGTTCGTGACCACACCGGAGGTCGCCGACGACATCGACGAGATGGCCGATGCGATCGGCCCGGCGCTTGCCGAGTTGGAGCGGGCCGCCGGCCGGGGCAAAAGCCGGACCGGGCGGCGCTGAGCATCACCGGCCCGGCAGCGCCTGCACCACCCGGATCATCGGGGTCAGCAGCTTCTGCCATAACGGACCCGAGATCCCCAGTGGCGGGTCCAGATTCAGGATGCGGGCGGTGGAGACCGTCTGCGACTCGGTGTACTTGAGGATGCCGTCGGCGCCGTGGCGCCGGCCCACCCCGGAGGCCTTCATCCCGCCCATCGGTGCCGCCGTGGACCCGAAGGCCAGTGCGTAGCCTTCGTCGACGTTGACGGTGCCGGACTTGATCCGGGCGGCGATCGCCTCACCCTGGGCCTTGCTCGCGGCCCACACGCTGGCGTTCAGACCGTATTCGGTGTCGTTGGCGCGTGCGATGGCCTCGTCGACGCTGTCAACCGGGTAGATGGAGACGACCGGTCCGAACGTCTCGTTGCGCCCGCACTCCATCTCGTCGGTGACATCGGTCAGTACGGTGGGCTCGAAGAACAACGGGCCGATGTCGGCGCGGGCGTTTCCTCCGGCGACAACCTTGGCGCCCTTGGCTTTTGCGTCGTCGACATGGTTCGAGACGGTCTTGATCTGATCTTCGGAGATCAGGCTGCCCATGTCGGCGGAGAAGTCATAGGCGCTCGAGAGCTTCATGGCGCGAACCTGCTCGGCGAACTTGGCGGCGAACTCGTCGGCAATCTCCCGCTCGACGTAGATCCGCTCGATTGAGATGCACAGCTGCCCGGCGTTGGAGAAGCAGGCGCGGGTTGCGGCCTTGGCGACCTCGGACAGGTTGGCGCCCTTGGTGACGATCATCGGGTTCTTGCCGCCCAGTTCCGCGGAGAACCCGATCAGCCGGGCACCACACTGCTCGGCCAACGAACGGCCGGTGGCGCTGGAGCCGGTGAACATCAGGTAGTCGCACTGCTGCACGATCGCGGTGCCGACCACGGACCCCGGACCGGGCACGACTGCGAACAGCTCCCTCGGCAGACCGGCCTGATACAGCAGTTCGGCGTTGGCCAGCGTGCAGTACGGGGTCTGGCTGTCCGGTTTGACCACCACCGCGTTGCCGGCCAGCAAGGCGGGGATGGCATCCGAAATCGACAGTGTCATCGGGTAATTCCACGGCGAGATGACCCCGACGACGCCCTTGGGGTGGTGGTTGACGACGGTCTTGACGATGCCGGGCAGCAGGCCCTGCACCCGCTTGGGGGCCAACAACTTGGCGGCCTGGCGCGCGTAGTACCGCGCGTTGAGCATGATGTCGACGATCTCCTCCTGGGCCGCCGAGCGGGCCTTGCCGGTCTCGGCCTGGGCGACGTCCATCAGGAAATCCCGGTTGGCGATCACCAGGTCTCGGTAGCGCTCGATGATCGCGCAGCGCTCTTTGACGCTCCGTGCCGCCCACCGCGCCTGTGCGGCGCGGGCCTTGGCGAAGGCTGCCGTCACGTCTTCGGCGGTGCCGATCGGAATCGTGGTCAGCGCTTTACCGGTGAAGACCTCGTCAATGGTCCTCGATTGGCGGGCGTCGACGTCGTCGATGGCGGCCAGCGCGCGCAGCCGGTCGAAGTCTGCGGCGGACGGAGCGGGCATGGCTGTCTCCTACTCGCGGGTAACACGGTGGTAACCGCCAACCTACCCGGAGCAGCGACCCCCCGGTAGCTGGGCGGCGTTGGCACTGAGCCACTGGGTCATCTGGTTGAGCGCGGCCACCCCGGAATCGAAGCTGCCGTCCTTCGGTTCGGCGGCCAGTGCCACAGCCAACGACCCGGCCGGGGTGCCGACGATGCCGAACTGCCGCACCAGGTAGCCGCCACCGGGGCCGGGCCCCCAGCCGCCCTTGGTCGGGGCGCCGATGGTGGCCAGCCCCCAGCGCTGGTTGGGCACGGTGTTGCGCATCAGGCCGACCACGGGTGCGGCCGCGGCCATGCACGGCAGGTGGGCAGCGAACACCGCCTGGCGGGCCAGCGGCCACTGGGTCTGGCCGAACGCGCTGAACTCGGGCCGCAGCCGTCGGGATTCGACCGCGGTGCCGGTGTCCCCGCCTGCTCGCAGGACGGCCTGCACCTGCTGGGCGGCCTGGGGCGCCGGACCCAGTGAGGACCACAGCTGCTCGGCGGCGTCGTTGTCGGAGGCGGTGACGGCCCGGGCGGCCAGATCCTGCGCGTTGGGGCGGTTGGCGTGAATCGCCGCGATCGCCAGTGGCACCTTGATGGTCGACCAGGCGACTCCGTTCTGCAGGGAACCGAGGGTGCCCGCCTGGTTCTGGCCGACCGGGGCATAGGCGATGCCGACGTTGGCCGGGATGGTGTTGGCCAGCTGCGCGAAGCCGGCCTGCAGGGAATCGGCGGAGGCGGGCGAGGCCAGAGCCAGGGTCGTGATGACGGCCAGGGCCGCGACGAGTGCTCGGCGGACTGCGGGCATTGACTCAGTATTGCGCGCCGAGCGGCCGGATCGGTGGTGGCGCGGCGGGCGGGTCGGCCGGTGCATGACCGCGAGGCTGCAGTTGTCGAGCGGTCTACCCGCACTTCTGCGCGCCAACTACAGCTTCGCGGGGGAGATCCGGAACACCGGATCGGCGCACTCGACTCCCTCGGCGGTCAACACCCGCTTGAGCACCTTGAACGTCTCGGTGCGGGGGAGCTCGGCGGCCACCCGCACATACGAGGGCCACTGCTTGGGCCCGAGATCGGGCTGCTCGGACAGGAAAGCGCGGAAGTCGTCGGCGTCGAACGACGCCCCGCGGGCCAACACCAGTGCGGCCATCACCTGATCGCCCACCGCCGGGTCCGGGATCGGATACACCGCCACCTGCGCGACAGCGTTGTGCCGCAGCAGGATCCGCTCGATCGGCGCGGTGCCCAGGTTCTCGCCGTCCACCCGCATCCAGTCCCCGAGCCGGCCGGCGAAGTAGGCGTAGCCGGCTTCGTCGCGGTACGCCAGGTCGCCCGAGTGATAGATGCCGCCGGCCATCCGTGCCGCCTCGGCGTCGGGATCGCGGTAGTAGCCGCGGAACTGCCCACGCCCACTGGTGTTCACCAGTTCACCCACCACGCCGGGCGGGCACTCCTGGCCGGTTTCGACGTCGACGATCGCGTTCCCGTCGACCAGTGGACCCAGTGCTCCGGCCGGGGTGTCGGGCGTGCGCCCGATCGCCACCCCGCCCTCGGTGGAGCCGAAGGCGTCGACGACGGTGCAGCCGAACCGATCCGCGAACCGCTCCAGATCCCGCGGCGCCCCCTCGTTCCCGTAGAGCAACCGAAGCGGGTTGTCGGCGTCGTCGGGCTGCGGCGGGGTGGCCAGCACGTATGACAGCGGCTTGCCCACGTAGTTGGCATAGGTGGCGCCGAAGCGGCGCACGTCGGGAATGAACCCGGATGCGGAGAACTTGCGCCGCAACGCGATCGAGGCGCCCGCGGCCACCGCCACCGACCAGCCCGCCATCACCGCGTTGGAGTGGAACATCGGCATCGACAGGTAGCAGACATCCGAGGGACCCAGCCCGAACCGCTGCGAGAGCATGACCCCGGGGAAGGCTGCCTTCCACTGTGTGCAGCGCACCGCCTTCGGATCACCACTGGTGCCGGAGGTGAAGATCAGCATGAACAGCTCATCGGGACCGGCCTCGCGGAACGTAACCGGAGTGTCGTCGTAGTCAGCCAATTCCGCTGCCCACGAGGCTGATTCGATGTCGACCGCACCCGGAACGCTGGCATCGGTGCTGTGGTCGGTCAGCACCAGCTGGCAGTCGGAGTGGGCCACATCGCGCTTCAGGGCCGCCCCCCGGCGGGTGGGGTTCAAACCCACCGGGACAAGTCCGGTCAGCGCGGCCGCCACCAGCATCTCCGAGAAGAACGGGGTATTGCCCAACAGCACACCGACGTGCGGGGGCTTGCCGGGGTCGAGCCGCGCTCGAAGCGCGGCCCCCAGCCGGGCTCCGGCCGCGAGGTGGTCGCGCCAGCTGATGAATGAGTCCTCGAAATACACCCCCCGGTCGTCCACCTCGGCCAGCGCGGCCAACAGTCCGGTGACCGTGACCTGTTCGTCGATGAGAGCCGGTGCTGACATAGGCGTCAGATTAATGCTGCAATGGTGCGGTGACTGATATCGAGGCGATAGACGCCATCAAACAGGTCAAGTACCGCTACCTGCGCGCGCTGGACACCAAGCATTGGGACGACTTCGCGGCCACCTTGGCCGAGGACGTCACCGCCGACTACGGCAAGTCGATGGGCAGCGACCACACCTTCACCGACCGCGACTCGCTGGTGGAGTTCATGCGGAACTCGCTGCCGGCAACGATCATCAGCGAGCACCGGGTCAACCACCCCGAGATCACCCTCACCGGGCCGGACGCCGCCACCGGCATCTGGTACCTGCAGGACCGGGTGATCATTCCCGACTACAACCTGATGCTGATCGGCGCCGCGTTCTACCACGACACCTACCGCCGCGCCGCCGACGGCTGGAAGATCAGCTCCACCGGCTACCAGCGCACCTACGACGCCACCATGCCGTTGTCGGATATTCCCGGGTTCAAGGTGACGTTCGGGGAAGCGCTGCACCGCTGAGTCGCCTAGACCGGGGTTTCGGCCAGCTCGCGTCCGATCGCCAGCAGCTGCCCGGTGGCACCCCCGAGCGCGAACTCGGTCTGCTTGGCGGCCAGGAAGTAACGGTGGATCGGATGGTCGGTGTCGATGCCGACCCCGCCGTGGATGTGGACGATGCTGTGCGCCACCCGATGTCCGGCTTCGGCCGCCCAGAACGCGGCCGTGGCCACCTCACTGGCCGCGGGCAGCCCTTCGCCGACCCGCCAGGCCGCCTGGGTCAGCGTGAGTCGCAGGCCCTTCACATCGATGTATCCGTCGGCCAGCCGTTGCGACACAGCCTGGAAGCTGCCGATCGGCTTGTCGAACTGCTCCCGCTCGCGGGCGTATTCAGCGGTCAGGGCCAGACCGCGCTCCAGCACGCCCAACTGGTAGGCGCTGTGGCCCAGCGCCGTCAGGCTGGTCAGGTAGTCGAGCACCTCGGTACCGCCGACGAGGCGGCCGGTCTCCAACTCGGTCCCGGACAGCTCAAGGTGTCCGACACTGCCCAGGCCGGTGGTGGCCAGCGGGGTCACTGTCACGCCCGGGTCGGTGGCGGCCACCAGGAAGACACCGGTGCCGGAATCGGTTTCGGCCGGCACCAGGAAGGCGTCGGCCACCGGCGCGAAGCCGACTTGGGTGCGGGTGCCGGTGAGCCGGAAACCGGAGTCGGTGCCGGCAGCCCGGACCGGGCCCTCGCCCATGTCGCCGTCGAGCGCGGCGGTGAGGATCTTCTCGCCGGCCACAGCCGGTGCACCCCATGCCTGCTGAAGCTCCACGGAGCCGAACTTGGCCAGCGTCCCGGCCGCCAGCACCACCGATGCCAGATAAGGCACCGCGGCCAGCTGGCGTCCCAGCGCGGTCAGGATCGCCGCCTGCTCCAGCACGCCGTACCCGCCGCCACCCAGTGACTCGCTCGCCGCGCTGGACACGACATCGGCGTCGACGAGCTTGCGCCACAGCCCGGTGTCGAAGCGCTGCTCCAACCCGTCCAGCTCGCGCTGGTGCTCGGGGGTGCACACCGCATCGACGATGGTCCCGACCAAGCCTGAGAGATCTTGTGCTGCCTCGGTTGTGGAGAAGTCCATAACGAATCCTTTACCGGTTGCGGGGGAGGCCCAGGGCCACCATGCCGATGATGTCGCGCTGCACCTCGTTGGTGCCGCCGCCGAAGGTCAGGATCAGGCACGCCCGGTGCATGCGCTCCACCCGGCCGCGCAGCAGCGCGCCGGGGGAGTCCTGGCGCACGGTCGCGGCGGTGCCGAGCACCTCCATCAGCAGCCGGTAGGCCTCGGTGGCCAGTTCGGTGCCGAACACCTTGGCCGCCGAAGCGTCCGCCGGGGACGGGGCGGCGTCGGATGCGGACGCCAGCTCCCAGTTGATCAGCTTGAGCACCTCGGCCTTGGCGAGCACCCGGGCCAGGTTGAGCTGCACCCACTGCGCGTCGATGATCCGGTTGCCCTGGGCATCTTTGGTGTTCTGCGCCCAGTCGCGAACCTCGTCGAGCGCGACGATGATCGGCTGCGCCGACACCAGTGCGACCCGCTCGTGGTTGAGCTGGTTGGTCACCAGCTTCCAGCCCGCGTTCTCCTCGCCGACCAGGTTGGCCGCCGGCACCCGAACATCGGAGTAGTAGGTGGCGCTGGTATCCGGACCGGCCATGGTGTGCACCGGTGTCCAGGAGAAACCCTCCGCGCTGGTGGGCACGATCAGCATCGAGATACCACGGTGCTTCTTGGCCTCGGGGTTGGTCCGCGCCGCCAGCCACACGTAGTCGGCGTAGGCGATCAGCGACGTCCACATCTTCTGGCCGTTGATGACGTACTCATCGCCGTCACGGACCGCGGTGGTGCGCAGCGAGGCCAGGTCGGTACCGGCGCCCGGCTCGGAGTAGCCGATCGCGAAATGCAGCTCACCGGCGGCGATCTTGGGCAGGAAGAACTTCTTCTGCTCCTCGGTGCCGAACGCCATGATCGTCGGGGCGACGCTGTTGATGGTCAGAAACGGCACCGGGGCCCCGGCGATCGCGGCCTCATCGGTGAAGATCAGCTGATCCATTGCCGAACGCGCCTGGCCGCCGTACTCCCTGGGCCAGCTCAGCGTCAGCCAGCCGTCTTGACCCATCTGGGCGACGGTGTCGCGATACACGGTTCCGGTGCCGTACTCGCCCTGCGTGGAACTCAAGGCCTCACGACGCTCCGGGGTCATCAGCGTCGTGAAATACGAGCGCAGTTCGCGACGCAGGTCCTCCTGCTCAGCGGTGTAACTGATCTGCATCGGGTCGTCCTTCACTGGTGATCGGGGTCACGATAAAATTCTCGTCGACAGCCCGTTGTAACACGTTCTAGTCGCTAGGGTCCAGTGGCCCTATCTCCTCGTGTACGGCTGCTGTTGGATCGTATGGTGGCATTAGCGGACAACGACGGGCCAAGCTTTGGGCCGTCCCGGGCTTTTCGAGGAGAGCGTCATGCGCGTTGAGGTGGACCTGGATCGTTGCGAGGGCAACGCGATTTGCGTGGGAATCGACCCCGACCTGTTCGAACTGAACGACGATGAGCAGGCCGTCGTCAAGGTCGCGCCGATCCCGGCGGACCGGGAAGCCCACGCCATGCAGGCTATCGCCGAATGCCCCCGGGCCGCGCTGCGCCGGGTCGAGGACTAGTCTGCCACCGGCACGGACTAGAGGTATTCATAACCGCGGTCGACGAGGGCGCCGCGATGGACAGGAGCGGCGTACATGACTGCGAACGACAATGCGACCGATCTGACCGGCAAGGTCGCGGTGGTCACCGGCGCGGCCGCCGGGCTGGGCCGGGCCGAAGCCATCGGGCTGGCCCGCTCCGGGGCGACGGTGGTGGTCAACGACATCGCGTCGGCGCTGGGCGCCTCCGATGTGATCGACCAGATCGCCGCGGCCGGTGGCAAGGGCGTGCCGGTGGCCGGTGACATCAGCCAGCGCTCCACCGCCGACGACCTCGTCAGCACCGCCGACGGCCTGGGCGGGTTGAGCATCGTCGTCAACAATGCCGGAATCACCCGGGACCGGATGCTGTTCAACATGTCCGACGACGACTTTGACGCCGTGATCGCGGTGCACCTGCGCGGGCACTTCCTGCTGACCCGCAACGCGGCCGCCTACTGGCGGCAGAAGGCCAAGGAATCAGGCGGAACCGTATACGGCCGGATCGTCAACACCTCCTCGGAGGCGGGGCTGATGGGGCCGGTGGGGCAAGCCAATTACGGCGCGGCCAAGGCGGGGATCACCGCATTGACGTTGTCCGCGAGCCGGGCCTTGAGCCGCTACGGCGTCACGGCCAACGCGATCTGCCCGCGCGCCCGCACCGCGATGACCGCCGATGTCTTCGGTGAGGCCAAGGTCGGGGATGGCGAGATCGACCCGCTGTCGCCCGAACATGTGGTGACCCTGGTCGGTTTCCTTTCCTCCCCGGCGTCGGCGTCGGTCAATGGCCAGGTGTTCGTGGTCTATGGACCTGAGGTGACGCTGATGGCCGCGCCAACGGTGGAGCGACGGTTCCGCGCCGACGGCGAGGCGTGGGACCCCGCCGGGCTGTCGGACATGCTGGCGAATTACTTCGCCGGCCGGGACCCGGGCCGGACGTTCTCCGCCACCGAATTGATGGACACCGATTAGAAGGCGATGAGAACGCTATTAGAACGCGTTCCAGCGAGGCGTGGGTCACAATGCGCTTGACCAGCATAAATAACCCATGAATATCCGCTAAAGGTGTCCTTTGACACTGCGAACGTGTTCTAGTTAGTATGATCCGGCTCACGCGGGGCAGCGTCTGAATATCGACGAACGATGCCGCCTGCACGACATAGCCGGATACAGTTTTGCGACCGCCGGCAGCCCGGAGGCCCGACTGGGGGAAGGACGAGTCTTGATCGAACAGCTCACGGTTCCGGCTCGGGCCGTGGGCGGTTTCGTAGAGATGTCGCTGGCGACATTCCGGGCGATGTTTCGCCGGCCGTTCCAATACCGTGAGTTCCTCGACCAGACCTGGATGATCGCCCGGGTGTCGCTGGTGCCGACCCTGCTGGTCGCGATCCCCTTCACCGTGCTGGTGGCGTTCACCATCAACATCCTGCTGCGGGAGATCGGCGCCGCCGACCTGTCCGGCGCCGGGACCGCATTCGGCACCATCACCCAGCTGGGCCCGGTGGTCACCGTGCTGGTGGTGGCCGGTGCCGGCGCCACCGCGATCTGCGCGGACCTGGGCGCGCGCACCATCCGCGAAGAGATCGACGCGATGCGGGTGCTCGGCATCGACCCGATCCAGCGGCTGGTGGTACCCCGGGCGCTGGCCTCGACGTTCGTCGCGCTGCTGCTCAACGGCCTGGTGTGCGCGATCGGCCTGGTCGGGGGCTATGTATTCTCCGTCTTTCTGCAGGGCGTCAACCCGGGCGCCTTCATCAACGGGCTGACCGTGCTGACCGGGCTCGGGGAGCTGGTGATGGCCGAGATCAAGGCGCTGCTGTTCGGCACCGCCGCCGGGCTGATCGGGTGCTACCGCGGGCTGACCGCCAAGGGCGGTCCGCAGGGGGTCGGCAACGCGGTCAACGAGACCGTCGTCTACGCCTTCATCTGTCTGTTCGTCATCAACGTCGTCATGACCGCGATCAGCGTGCGGGTGCTGGTCAAATGAGTTACGACGCCACGCTGCGATTCCGGCGGCTGTTCCGGTGGGCGCCCAAGGCCTACGACAACTTCGGCGAGCAGGCCCTGTTCTACGCCGAGTCGATTCGTTACGTGCCCAACGCGCTGACCAAGTACCGCAAGGAAACGGTCCGGCTGATCGCCGAGATCACCATGGGCACCGGCGCGCTGGCGATCATCGGCGGCACGGTCGGGGTGGCCACCTTCTTGACCCTGGCCTCCGGCGGCGTGATCGCGGTGCAGGGATTCTCGTCGCTGGGCAACATCGGCATCGAGGCGTTGACCGGGTTCCTGTCGGCGTTCCTCAACGTGCGCATCGTCGCGCCCGTGGTGGCTGGGATCGCGCTCGCGGCCACCATCGGCGCCGGCACCACCGCCCAGCTCGGCGCCATGCGAGTCGCCGAGGAGATCGACGCCGTCGAATCTATGGCGGTACACGCGGTGTCGTATCTGGTATCCACCCGGCTGGTGGCGGGCCTGATCGCGATCATCCCGCTGTACTCGCTGTCGGTGCTGGCGGCGTTCTTCGCGGCCCGGTCCACCACGGTGTTCATCAACGCGCAGTCGCCCGGCCTTTACGACCACTACTTTGATACCTTCCTTATTCCGACCGACCTACTGTGGTCCTTCCTGCAGGCGATCATCATGTCGATCGCGGTGATGCTGGTGCACACCAACTACGGCTTCAACGCGGCCGGCGGACCCGTCGGCGTGGGTATCGCGGTGGGTCAGGCGGTGCGCACGTCGCTGGTGGTCGTGGTAGTCATTACGTTGTTCGTTTCACTCGCCGTCTACGGCGGGTCCGGTAACTTCAACCTCTCGGGATAGCAAGGACATACGGGTGGAAAACGGATCGAGGCGTACCCAGGTGCGGATTGCCGCGGCAGTCCTGGGTGCGCTCCTGGTTGCCGCCACCGTCTTCACCTATCTGTCCTATGTCTCCGTCTTCAGCTCCACCGATAAGGTCACCGTCACGTCGCCGCGGGCCGGCCTGGTGATGGAGAGGGACGCCAAGGTCAAATACCGCGGTATCCAGATCGGCAAGGTCAAGGAGATCACGTATCAGGGCCAGCAGGCCAAGCTCGCGCTGGCCATCGACAGCGCCGCGATGCGATACATCCCGTCGAACGCCGCCGTGCACATCGCCAGCAACACCATCTTCGGAGCCAAGGCGGTGGAGTTCATTCCGCCGCCGGTGCCGTCGGGTAAGGCATTGCGCAGCGGCGCCGATGTGCAGGCCTCCGACGTGCAGCTGGAAGCCAACACGCTGTTCCAGAAGTTGACCGATCTGCTGGACAAGATCGACCCGGTGCAGCTCAACGGATCTATCAGCGCGCTGGCCGAAGGATTGCGCGGCAACGGCGACAACCTGGGCGCGCTGCTGTCCGGGCTGAACGGCTACCTGGAGAAGCTCAACCCGAAACTGCCGCAGCTCCAGTCGGGTTTCGCCAAGACCGCGGTGGTCGGCAACATCTACGGGGACGCCGCGCCGGATCTGGTGACGATCTTCGACAATGTTCCGACGATCAGCAAGACGCTGGTCGACCAGCGCGACAACCTGAACAAGGCGCTGCTGGCGACCACCGGGCTGGCCAACAACGGCTACGACACGTTCGCGCCGGCCGCTGACGACTTCATCGCCGGCATCACCCGGTTCCGGGCGTTGGGCTCTCTGCTGGCCGAGTACTCGCCGGAGTTCGGCTGCCTGTTCCGGGGAATCCAAGGTGCGCTGGAGAAATTCGGTCCGTCGATCGGTGGCACCAAGCCGGCGCTCTACGTGCACTCCAGCTTCATCCCGGGCGCACCGGCCTACACCTATCCGGAGAGCCTGCCGGTGGCCAACGCGACCGGTGGCCCCAACTGTCGTGGCCTGCCGGACATTCCGAGCAAGCAGTACGGCGGCTCCTGGTTCCGGTCGCCGTTCCTGGTCACCGACAGCGCCTACATCCCGTTTCAGCCGAACACCGAGGTGCAGTTCGACGCCCCCTCCACCGCGCAGTTCCTGTTCAACGGCGCCTACGCGGAACGGGACGAGTACTGATGAACACCCGCGGAACCCTGATCCGGGTCGCCATCTTCACCGCCGCCATGCTGCTGGTCTCGGCAGGGCTGGTGGTGGTGTTCGGCGAGTTCCGGTTCGCGTCCAACCACACCTACCACGCCGACTTCACCACTGCCTCGCGGCTCAAGGGTGGCGAGGACGTGCGGATCGCCGGAATCCCGGTGGGCACGGTGAAGTCGGTCAAGTTGACGCCGGACAACAGCGTCAGCGTCACCTTCGACGTCAACAAGCGCTACCAGCTCTACGACTCGACCCGGGCGCTGATCCGCTACGAGAACCTGGTCGGCGACCGCTATCTGGAGATCGCCTCGGGGGCGGGCGACCTGCGAAAGCTGCCGCCCGGGGGAACCATCGCCCGGGAGCACACTCAGCCGGCGCTGGATCTGGATGCGCTGCTGGGCGGCATGCGCCCGGTGCTCAAGGGCCTGGACGGCAACAAGATCAACGAGATCAGCAACGCGATCATCGAACTGCTGCAGGGCCAGGGCGGCGCCCTGTCGCAGATGCTGGCCAACACGAGTTCGTTCACCACCACGCTGGCCTCCCGCGACCAGCTGATCGGCGACGTGATCAACAATCTCAACACCGTGCTGACCACTGTCGACGACAAGAGCGAGCAGTTCGACGCCACCGTCGACCGGCTGCAGCAACTCATCACCGGCCTGGCGCAGGGCAAGGACGCGATCGCCGGTGCGATCGGACCTTTGGCCAGCGTCGAGACCGACCTCACCGACACCCTGCGCCGCACTCGGCGCCCGCTGCAGGGCGTGATCGAGAACGCCCGGCCGCTGGCCACTGTGCTGGACAAGCGCAAGCAGGAACTCAACGACGTGATCGACCCGCTGGAAGAGAACTACCTGCGGCTCAATGCACTCGGCGCCTACGGCTCGTTCTTCAACATCAATTACTGCACGGTCTCGATGAAGTTCAACGGCCCCGCCGGCAGCGACATCATCTTGCCGATGGGTGGCCAGACCGACACCACCAAGGGGAGGTGCTCTCCTGTCAAGAATTGATCGCGTAAACCCGGTTCGCACCGGAACTTTGGGCATCGCACTGGTGGCATGCCTGCTCTTGGTCTCATTCGGTTACACCAGCCTGCCGTTCTTTCCGCAGGGCAAGATCTACCAGGGCTACTTCGCCGACGCCGGCGGGATCATTCCGGGCAACGACGTCACGGTGTCGGGTATCCGGGTGGGCAAGGTGACCAAGGTGGCGCTGGACGGAGCCAGTGCGAAGATCAGCTTCACCGTCGACCGTGAGGTCCGGGTGGGCGATCAGTCGCTGGCCGCCATCCGCACCGATACCGTGCTGGGCGAGAAAGCACTGTCGGTCACGCCGGGCGGATCCGGCTCGGTCACCACGATCCCGTTGGAACGCACCCGGGCGCCCTACACACTCAACAACGCGCTGCAGGACCTCGGCGGCAACGTCCGCGACCTGGACAAGCCGCGGTTCGAGCAGGCGCTGGGCGTGCTCACCGACTCGATGCGCGATGCGACGCCGCAGTTGCGCGGAGCGCTGGACGGGGTGGCGGCGCTGTCTCGCAGCATCAACCGACGCGACGAAGCGCTGGATCAGTTGCTGAGCCACGCCAAGTCGGTCACCGGGGTGCTGAATCAGCGCGCCGGCCAGGTCAACAGCTTGGTGCTCGACGGCAACCAACTCTTCGCCGCCCTGGACGAGCGCCGGCAGGCTCTCGGTGCGCTGATCGCCGGCATCGACGATGTGTCGCACCAGCTTTCGGGTTTCGTCGGTGACAACCAGAACGAGATCGGGCCGACCCTGAAAAAACTCAACCTGGTGCTGGACAACATGATCGAGCGCAAGGACCGGATCGCCGGGGCGCTGGACCGGTTGCCCGGGTACGCCACCACGCTCGGTGAGGTGGTGGCCTCGGGTCCGGGTTTCCAGATCAACCTCTACGGCCTGCCGCCGCCCACCTTGTCAGAGGTGCTGCTCGACATCTACTTCCAACCCGGGAAGATCCCGGACAGCCTGGCCGACTATCTGCGCGGGATGATCTCCGAGCGCACCGTGATTAAGCCGAAGTCGCCATGACGCGCCCGACCTTGCGGATCGTGCTCGCCGCGGTGCTGGCCGTGCTGCTGGCCGCCGGCGTGTACGTGGTGCTGCCCGCACAGCGCGGCTATCGGATCACCGGCTACTTCGCCTCGGCGGTGGGCCTGTACCCGGGTGACGACGTCCGGGTGGTCGGGGTTCCGGTCGGCCGGATCGAATCGATCGAACCGCGCGCCGAGAACGTCAAGATCACCATGTCGGTGAACCGGGACGTGCCGTTGCCCGCCGATGTGCACGCGGTGATGATCGCGCCGAACATCGTCTCGGCGCGGGTCATTCAGTTGGCTCCGGCCTACACCGGCGGCGAGCGGCTGGCCGAGGGCGCGGTGCTCGACGAAGACCGCACCGCGGTGCCGGTCGAGTGGGACGAGGTCAAGCAGGAGCTGACCCAGCTGAGCGCGCAACTGGCGCCCGAACAGGGCAAGCTCAACGGCGCGCTGAGCACGTTCGTCAACCAGGCCGCCGACACCTTCGACGGCAACGGCGACTCGTTCCGCAGCGCCCTGCGGGAGCTGTCGGCGACCACCGGCCGGCTCGGGGACTCGCGCACCGACCTGTTCGGCACCGTCAAGAACCTGCAGGTGCTGGTCGACGCGCTGTCGGGCAGCAATGAACAGATCGTGCAGTTCACCGACCATGTCGCGGCGGTATCGGCGGTGCTGGCCGACAGCTCTGTCGACCTGGACGTCACGCTGGGCACCCTCAACCAGGCGCTGCGCGACGTGCGGGGCTTCCTGCACGACAACAACGACGCATTGATTGCTCAGGTCAACAAGCTCTCGGAGTTCACCAAGGTCCTCAGTGACCAGAGCGAGAACTTCGAGCAGGCGCTGCACATCACCCCGCACGGCCTGGTCAACTTCTACCAGATCTACAACCCCGCGCAGGGCACCTTGAGCGGCCTGCTGTCCCTGCCCGACTTCGCCAACCCGGTGCAGTTCATCTGCGGCGGTATCTTCGACGTCGGTTCGGTCCCGGACAACTTCAAGCGGGCGGAGATCTGCAAGGAGCGGATGGGCCCGGTCATGCGCAGGTGGGCGATGAACTTCGTGCCGTTCCTGATGCATCCGATCAACTCGATCACCGCCTACAAGGGCCAGATCATCTACGACACCCCGGCGACCGAGGCCAAGGCGCAGACTCCGGTGCCCTATCTGAAGTGGATGCCCGCGCCGGGCGTCACGCCGCCGAACAGCGACGATGTCGCCGCGCTATTCCTGCCGCCGCCGGCGCCGGGTCAGTTGGGCAACGCCCCCGGGCCGACCGGCCCGCAGCAGCCCGGAGCCGGCGCACCACGGGAGGGCGGATGAGTGTGAAATCTGTTGCCCGCGTCGTCAGGCGGGCCGGGCGACGCGGCGCGGCGCTGGGCGCCGGGGCGCTGGTGCTGTCCGGCTGCCAGTTCGGCGGGCTGAACTCGCTGAACATGCCGGGCACCGCCGGCCACGGGCCGGGGTCCTACAGCATCACCGTGCACCTGCCGGATGTGACCACACTGCCGCAGAACTCGCCGGTGATGGTCGACGATGTCACCGTGGGCAGCGTCTCCGGCCTGCAGGCCGTGCAGCAGCCCGACGGCAGCTTCTACGCGGCGGTCAAACTGTCGCTGGACGCCCAAGTCACGCTGCCGGCCAACGCCACCGCCAAGGTCGCCCAGACCTCGCTGCTGGGATCCCAGCACATCGAGCTCTCCGAACCGCACGACGAACCCGCGGTCGGCAGGCTCGCGCCCGGCGATCAGATTCCGCTGAGCCGGACCGGTCGCTACCCCAGCACCGAAGAAGTGCTGTCGTCGCTGGGTGTGGTGGTGAACCAGGGCAATCTCGGTGCGCTGCAAGACATCACCGACGAGGCGTACGCCGCGGTCGCCGGCCGGGCCGGCACCTTCGCCGGGCTGATACCCCGGCTGGTCGAGCTCACCGCGTCGCTGGACCGTCAGGCCCACGACATCATCGCCGCCGCCGAGGGCCTGAACCGGATCGGGGTGACGCTGGCGCGCAGCGCCCCCAGTCTGGCGCGGGCGCTGGAGACCATGCCGGCCGCGCTGCAGGTACTCAACGACAACCGCTCCAACATCGTCGACGCATTCGGGGCGCTGCAGCGGTTGGCGACGGTCGGGTCGCGGATCCTGACCGAGACCAAAGAGGACTTCGCCGCCGACATCAAGGACCTGTACCCGGTCATCAAAGCCTTCGCCGACAACGCCAACGAACTGGTGACAGCGTTCCCGTTCATCCCCACCTTCCCGTTCCCGTCGATGTACCTGCGGAACGCGGTGCGCGGCGACTTCCTCAACGTCTACGTCACGTTCGACATGACCCTGCGACGGTTCGGGGAGTCGGTGTTCACCACCGGGGCCTTCGACCCGAACATGCCGCACATGCACGACGTCCTCAACCCACCCGACTTCTTGATCGGTGAGATGGCGAACCTGTCCGGGCAGGCCGCCGACCCGTTCAAGATCCCGCCCGGCACGGCCGTCCGTTATGAGGAATGACCTGCGATGCTGACCCGCCTCGTTCGAATCCAACTCGGGATCTTCGCCGTGGTCACCGTGCTGGCCGTCGGTGCGATCTCGATCCTGTACCTGCATGCGCCGAGCCGGCTCGGTATCGGAACCTACACGGTGACCGCCGATTTCATCGGCGGCGGCGGAATCTACAAGAGCGCCAACGTCACCTACCGCGGCGTGACGGTGGGACGGGTGGAAGACGTCCGTCTCACCGACCACGGTATCGACGCGCAGATGCGGCTCAACAGCGCCACCAAGGTCCCGGGCAACGTCACCGCGACCGTCAAGAGCATGTCCGCGATCGGTGAGCAGTACATCGACCTGGTTCCGCCGCCAGACGCAGCGGCCGCGGGGGCGCTGCGCAACGGCGCGCGAATCGGCCAGGACCGCACCGCGATCGGCCAGGACATCGCCGGTCTGCTCGATCAAGCCCAGTCCCTGGTCAACAGCGTCGCCAACAGCCGCCTTCGCGATCTGCTGCGGAGCGCGTTCGAGGGGTTCAACGGGTCGGGGCAGGAACTGGCCAGGATGATCGCCTCGTCGAGACAGCTGGTCGACGAAGCCAACGCCAACTTCGAATCGACCGCGGGGTTGATCGACCAGTTCGAGCCGTTCCTGAACGCCCAGATCCGCAGCGGTGAGGACATCAAGAAGCTCAGCCGCTCGCTGGCGGCGGTCACCACCGAGGTGCGCAACGCCGACCCGCAGCTGCGCGAGGTGCTGCAGATCCTGCCGAGTGTCACCGACGAGGCCAACACCACGTTCAGCGGTATCCGCGCGTCGTTCCCGACGTTGGCGGCCAGCATCGCCAATTTCGGACGTGTCGGGGTGATCTACCGCAACTCGATCGAACAGGCGCTGGTGGTGTTCCCCGCGCTGATGGCCGCGTTGATGACCGTCGCCGGTGGCGTGCCGATGGAAGAGGGCGTCAAGCTGGACTTCAAGGTCGACATGCACGACCCGCCGCCGTGCACGGTCGGGTTCCTGCCGTTCACCGAGATGCGCACGCCGGCTGACGAGACCGTGCGTGAACTGCCGAAAGAGTTGTACTGCAAAGCGGCGCAGAACGATGCCACCGCGGTCCGGGGTGCCCGGAACTATCCGTGCATGGAGTACCCGGGCAAGCGGGCGCCGACCGTTCAGCAGTGCCGTGACCCGAAGGGTTTCGTCCCGATCGGTAGCAACGCCTGGCGCGGCCCGCCGGTCCCGTACGACACCCCGATCACCGACCCGCGGATGACCCACCCGATGAACAAGTTCCCCTACATCCCGCCGGGGTCCGACTACGACCCGGGCCCGCCGGTGGCGGCGCTGCCCCCGGGGGTGCCCGCCGGCCCGGGGCCGGCGGCCGTCCCGCCATACCCGCTGCCGTACCCGCCGAACGAGTTGGGGCCGAATCCACCGGCGCCGTGGCCCTATTACGCCCCGCCGGATCAGAACCTGCCGACCAACCCGGGCGGCAACGGCGGCCTGCCCGCCTACGGGCGCGACCCGGCGCCGGGGCCTGCGCCGGGACCGGGCCCCGGGCCGTTGCCGGCTGAGGCGCCGGCCCAGGCCAACGGGGTCGCCTACAGCAGCTATGACCAGCGCACCGGAAAGTTCGTCGACCCGGCGGGCAGCAGCGGAGTGTTCGTCTCCGGGGCCGAGAAATTTCTGCCCGCCGAGAACTGGGCTGACCTGATGCTCGCGCCGAGGCAGACGTGACCGATCCGGAGGAGACCAGGGCTCGTCGACGGGCCTCGCGGGCGGCCGGCCCAGCCGGTGATGTCGCCGACGCGGCCGCGACCGTGGTGCCGGTGCCCAGCCGGGCCGCCGTGCGGTCAGTTCGGCCGACCGGACCACCGCCGCGGCGTCGGGCCAACGCGCGGCAGGCCGCCGTCGTAGCGGGCGCCGCCGCCCTGGCGGCGTGCCTGGTGGTGGGCGGGCTGGTCGCCGTACTGCTGGTGCAGCACCGGCACGCGGCCGCGGCCGACAGTCGTGACCAGCGTTTCGTCGACACCGCGGTGCAGACCGTGCTGAACATGTACACCTACACGCCCGACACCATCAACGATCAGGTGGACCTCTTCGTTGCGGGCACCAGCGGTCCGCTGCGCGACACCATGGCCGGCAACGCGGAGAACCTCAAGGCGCTGCTGCGGGAGACCAAGCACAGCTCCGAGGCCGTGGTCAACGCCGCGGCGCTGGAGAGCCTCGACGACGTCGCCGGTAACGCCTCGGTTCTGGTGGCGATGCGCGCGACTGCCACCGATGTCGACGGCGTCAACAAGCCGTCGCAGCCGTACGCGCTGCGGATCATCGTGCACGAGGACGATGCCGGCAATATGAGCGCCTACGACCTCAAGTGGCCGGACGGCAGCCGATGAACCGCCGGTGGTCGGGGCTCGCCGCTGTGGTGGGGCTGCTCGGAGTCTTCGTGGGTCTGGGCGCCACCGCGGGCTCGCTGTATTGGAGCCGGGTCCAGGCGCGGGGAGAACAAGTGGCCCGCACCGAGCTGACCAAGCTGACGGTCGACGAGATTCCCAAGGTGCTCGGCTATGAGTACAAGACCGTGGAACGCAGCCTGACCGAGACCTACCCGATGTTCACCGGCGACTATCGCCGCGAGTTCGAGGCGCGGGCCGTCAACGAGATCATTCCGCAGGCGCGCGAGAAGCAGCTGGTCAACCAGGTCGACGTCGTCGGCGTAGGCGCCCTGGACGCCAAGCGGACCAGCGGTTCGGTGCTGGTCTTCGTCAACCGCACCGTGACCGGCAAGTCCAAGGAGAAGTTCTACGAGGGCAGTCGCCTGCGGGTCGACTTCCGCAAGATCGACCGCAAGTGGCTGATCAGCAATATCGCGCCGATCTAGCTGGGAGGCCGATCTAGTTGAGAGGATGGGCGCCATGAGGAAGATCGTTCGCGGTCTGGTCGCTTTCGGTATCGCGATGACGGCGAGTGCCGGGCTGGCCGTCGAAGCCGGCGCGGACGACGATGCATTGCCCGAAGGCACGCTGGAGGGCATGTACACCTACAACGGGGCCGGCACCACGGCGACGTGGAAGATCTACCCGCTGTGCGTCCCGACGGTGGGCGACGGGCGCGTTCCGCTGAACCTGGCGATCGGCTGCAGGCTGCAGGTCGAAAGCAATGGCCCTCCCGGGCAGGCCGGCTCCTACCGGCTGGCCAACGGTCAATGGAGCTACCACACCCCGCTGTTGGCCGGCACTCGCTGTCCGGACGGCAGCACCGCCGGCAGTGAAGAGATGTACCAGTTCGACACGTCGCTGCGCGGCACCTACACCCAGTCGCACAACGCAGTCTGCGGCTGGCAGCCCGGGCTGGAAAAGCACCCGTTCACGCTGACGTTCGTCTCGCCGCTGCCCAATCCGGTCGTCCGCTACCCGCTGACCTGTCAGGACAACCCGGTCCACCTGTGTAGCTGAGCCGTCAGGCTCCTAGGTCGCCGTGTCGGCGAGGGCGTCGAGGAAGGACCGCGCCCAGCGGTCCACGTCGTGGGCCAGTACCTGGCGGCGCAGTGCGCGCATGCGCCGGCGGCCCTCTTCGACGGTCTGGTTGACCGCCGACTCGATGACATCTTTCACGCCTTCCAGGTCGTGCGGGTTGACCAGGTAGGCCTGCCGTAATTCCGCTGCGGCGCCGGTGAATTCACTCAACACCAGGGCGCCGCCCAAGTCGCTGCGGCATGCCACGTACTCCTTGGCGACCAGGTTCATCCCGTCGCGCAGCGGGGTGACCAGCATGACGTCGCTGGCCACGAAGAACGCGATCAGCTCGTCGCGGGGGACCGGACGGTGCAGGTAGTGCACCACCGGATGGCCGACCTCGCTGTACTCGCCATTGATATGGCCGACTTGACGTTCGATGTCGTCGCGCAGGATCTGATAGCTCTCCACCCGTTCACGGCTGGGCGTCGCCAGCTGCACCAGCACGGTGTCGTCCCGCTTGGCGCGCCCCTCGGCGAGCAGCTCATTGAACGCCTTGAGCCGGACGTCGATCCCCTTGGTGTAGTCCAGACGGTCCACCCCGAGCAGGATCTTGCGGGGGTGGCCCAACTCGGCCCGGATCTCCTTGGCCCGCCGCCGGATTCCCCGCTCGCGTGCCTTGCGGTCGAGTTCGCCGGAGTCGATCGAGATGGGAAAGGCGCCGACCCGCACGGTGCGGTCTGCCAGGCTCACCTCGCCGAACCTGCTGCGCACGCCGACCGCGCCACGCGAGGTGGCCGCGCCGGTCAGGTTGCGGGCCAGGAACAGGAAGTTCTGCGCGCCGCCGGCCAGGTGGAAGCCGACCAGGTCGGCGCCGAGTAGCCCGTCGACGATCTCCTTGCGCCAGGGCAACTGCATGAACAGCTCCACCGGAGGGAAGGGGATGTGCAGGAAGAAGCCGATGGTCAGGTCGGGGCGCAGGGTCCGCAGCATCTTGGGCACCAGCTGCAGCTGATAATCCTGGACCCACACTGTTGCGCCCGGAGCCGCGGCCCGGGACGTTGCCTCGGCGAACCGGCGGTTGACGTCGACGTAGCGGTCCCACCACTGCCGGTGGTAGATCGGCTTGACGATTACGTCGTGATACAGCGGCCACAGCGTGGCGTTGGAGAAACCCTCGTAGTAGTCGGCGATGTCGGTGGCACTGAGTGCGACCGGGTGCAGTCGCAGGTCCTCGATGTCGATGGGCGCGTCGGGTACGTCCAGGCTGCCTGCCCAGCCCACCCAGGCGCCGCGGCGCTTACGCAGCAGCGGCTCCAGCGCGGTGACCAATCCGCCAGGGCTGCGTTTATACGCTGTCGTGCCGTCGGGCAGTACCTCGATGTCGATGGGTAGCCGGTTGGCCACCACGACGAAATCGGAATCTCCGGTTTCATCCGCGGCGTGGCCCCCCGACACCGGCATTTACGCCCCGTGCTTCTCGGTGTTGGGCGGACTGATCCCGAGCATGGACAGAAAGACCCGACACTCGTCGGCGTCCTCGGCGTAGGCGGCCACGACTCGCCGGGCTTGACGTGCTGTGCTGTCGGCCAGTGGCTCCACGGCGTCGATGTCGGCGTGTTCGGATTTAGCAGGCATGAGTCGACTCTAGCGAAGTGCGCCGTAACCTGTGGGGCGGACGACACCGAAGGCGGAGGTTGAGAGGCCATATGGAGACCACATCTGAGCAGGTCGGGGATCTCGTCGACTATGAAACCGTCGACGATGGGCGCATCGCGCGGATCTGGCTGAACCGCCCGGAGACCCACAATGCGCAGAACCGCACCCTGCTGGTGCAGCTCGATGAGGCATTCGCCCGGGCCGAGGCCGACGACACCGTGCGGGTGGTGATCTTGGCCGCGCGGGGCAAGAATTTCTCTGCCGGTCATGATCTGGGTTCGGAGGCCACGCTGCTCGAGCGGCGCCCCGGGCCGGCGCAGCACCCGACGTTTCGATCTCACGGCGCCACCCGGGAGCCGATTGTGGAGAAGACATATCTGCAGGAGTGGCACTTCTTCTTCCAAAACACCTGCCGGTGGCGGGACCTGCGCAAAATCACCATTGCGCAGGTGCAGGGCAACGCCATCTCGGCCGGGCTGATGCTGATCTGGGCCTGCGACCTGATCGTGGCCGCCGACAATGCCCGATTCTCCGACGTGGTCGGTGTACGCCTGGGCATGCCGGGTGTGGAGTACTACGCCCACCCATGGGAATTCGGTCCCCGCAAAGCCAAAGAGTTGCTGCTGACCGGGGACTCGCTGGACGCCGACGAGGCCCACCGGCTGGGTATGGTCTCCAAGGTGTTTCCGGCCGACGAGCTGGCGGACAAGACGCTGGAATTCGCGCGGCGCATTGCGAAGCTGCCGACCATGGCCGCGCTGCTGATCAAGGATTCGGTGAACGGCGCCGCCGACGCGATGGGCTTCACCGAGGCGCTGCGGCACGGCTTCCACATCCATCAGCTGGGCCATGCCCACTGGGCGGCCCACAATGAGAACCGGGCCCCGGTGGGATTACCGCCGGATGTCGAGGACTGGCGCACCGCCAAGCCCACCGCAATAGCGCGCCGCGACGAACCCTGACCCAAGCACCCTCCATCGTTCGGCGAGCCGGGTGCCTACGGCATGGTTCCATAGGTAGAACGTGTTTCAGTTTCGACGTGAGGGGTCGGTGTGCAGCTTTCCTTCGAAGACCGCAGCTACCTGGTCACCGGGGGTGGCAGCGGCATCGGCAAGGCGGTGGCGGCCGGCCTGGCCGCTGCCGGGGCGGACGTTCTGATCGTCGGCCGGGGCGCCGATCGGCTGGCGGCGGCGGCCGCTGAAATCGGGGCGCGCCACTTCGCGGCCGACATCACCGACGAAGACAGTGTGATCGCCGCCGTCGACGCTGCCCTGCAGAAGCACGGCCGGCTGCACGGGGTGGTGCACTGCGCCGGCGGTTCGCAGACCATCGGACCGATCACCCAGATGGACTCCGAGGCGTGGCGGCGCACCGTCGACCTCAACATCAACGGGTCGATGTACGTGCTCAAGCACGCCGGACGGGCGCTGGTGCGCGGTGGCGGCGGCTCGTTCGTCGGGATCTCCTCGATCGCGGCCAGCAATACCCACCGCTGGTTCGGCGCCTACGGCCCGACCAAGTCGGCACTGGATCATCTGATGCAGCTGGCCGCCGATGAGCTGGGTGCGTCGTGGGTGCGGGTCAACAGCATCCGCCCGGGCCTGACGCGCACCGAGCTGGTCGCGCCGATCCTGGACTCGCCGGAGTTGAGCGAGGATTACCGCATCTGCACGCCGCTGCCCCGGCCCGGGGAGGTCGAGGACGTCGCCAACCTGGCCTTGTTCCTGCTCAGCGACGCTGCCGGCTACATCACCGGCCAGGTCATCAACGTCGACGGCGGGCAGATGCTGCGCCGCGGCCCGGACTTCACGGCGATGCTCGAGCCGACGTTCGGCGCGGACGGTTTGCGCGGCGTGGTGGGGGAGTAGACGTGGGCGTGTACGCGGTCACCGGATCGGCATCCGGCATGGGGCGACAGGCGGCGGAGAAGCTACGGGCGGCGGGCCACACCGTGATCGGGGTGGACCTGCGCGACGCCGACGTCATCGCGGACCTGTCCGGCCCCGAGGGACGAGCGGCGGCGGGGGAGCAGGTGCTCGCTTTGTGCGGAGGCCGCTTGGACGGGGCGGTGCTGGCCGCCGGCATCGGGCCGACTCCGCGGGCGACGCGGCTGATCCTGCAGGTCAACTACTTCGGGGTGGTCGAGCTACTGGAGGCATGGCGGCCGGCGCTGGCCGCATCCGGAGCCGCCAAAGTGGTGGTCGTCGCCAGCAATTCCACCACCACGGTGCCTGCGGTGCCGCGGTCGGCGGTGCGGGCGCTGCTGGCTGGGAAAGCGGCCAAGGCAATGCGCAGGCTACGGCTGTTCGGCCCGGGTGCGCCGTCGTTCGCCTACGCGGCTTCCAAGATCGGGGTGTCGCACTGGGTGCGTCGCAACGCGGTCGAGCCGTCGTGGGCGGGGGCGGGCATCCGGCTCAACGCGCTGGCGCCGGGTGCGATCATGACGCCGCTGCTGGAGAAGCAGCTCGCCACCCCGGGACAGGAGAAGGCCGTCCGCAGCTTCCCGGTGCCGGTCGGCGGTTTCGGGGATCCCGCCCAGTTGGCCGACTGGATGCTGTTCATGCTCTCCGACGCCGCCGACTTCCTCTGCGGAAGCGTGATCTTCGTCGACGGTGGTTCGGACGCCTACTTCCGCGCCGACGACTGGCCGCGCAGCGTCGGCGTCTTGCGGGTACCGCGCTACCTGATGCGGTTCAAGCGCGGGCAAGATCCGACCCCGGCACCGTGACCGGCGCGGTTCGGCGTTAGCGTGTCTAAAGAGTTTCGGGGACCTGTGAGGAGACACATGCCGGCCGAGTTGAGCCACGACGAGACCTTGCGCGAGGTCACCACCGAGCAGGGGGTACTGCGCTACCACGAAGCCGGTGAGGGGCCGACGCTGCTGCTGCTGCACGGCTCCGGACCGGGTGTGACCGGGTGGCGCAACTACCGTGGTGTGCTGCCGGCTTTCGCCGAGCACTTCCGTTGCCTGGTGCTGGAATTCCCGGGGTTCGGGGTCAGCGATGACTTCGGTGGGCATCCGATGGTGACGGCGTTCGGCGCGGTTCCGGTTTTCGCTGAGGTGCTGGGCCTGGACAAGTTCAGCATCGTCGGCAATTCGATGGGCGGCGCCGTCGGGATCAACTATGCGATCGCCAACCCGGAGAAGGTACGCAAGCTGGTGACCATGGGCGGCATCGGCACCAACCTGCTCACCGCGGGGCCGGCCGAGGGCATCCGGTTGCTGCAGGACTTCACCGACAACCCCAGCCGGGAGAGCCTGATCCGCTGGTTGGAGTCGATGGTCTATGACCCGAAGGTGATTACCGAGGAGCTGATCGAGGAGCGCTGGAAGTTGGCGACCGACCCCGAGACGCTGGCCAGTGCACGGCGGATGTACGGCAAGGAAGCCTTCGCCAACATGACCAAGATGATGCAGGCGTCCAAGGGGCCGCTGCCGTGGGCGATGATGCACCGGGTCCAATGCCCGACGCTGGTCACCTGGGGCCGTGATGACCGGGTCAGCCCGCTGGACATGGCGCTGATCCCGATGCGGACCATTCCGAATGCGGAGTTTCATGTGTTCCCCAACTGCGGGCACTGGACCATGATCGAGGCCAAGGACGCCTTCACCTCGGTGGTGCTGGACTTCCTGCGCCGGTAACGCCGAAGCGAGCTCTCTTGAGCCCCCTGTCAGGATTGAACTGACGACCTACGCTTTACAAGAGCGTTGCTCTACCGCTGAGCTAAGGAGGCGGGTCTAGCCGCTGCCAGCCTAATGGGAGTCGGCCCGGCGGTCGCGGGCAGTCACTCGATGTCGGCGGGGTCGGAGTCGATCACCCGCTGGGAGCGCACCGGCCGCGACGACGGGCGCCGGGTGGACCGGCGGGGTAACAGCGGAATGCGCTCGGCGATGTTGCTCAGCGGGTTGACCACCATCGTCAATGCGATGACGGCCTCCTGCAGCGTCTCGATGGCCGGCTCCAGCGCCTCCATCCCCGGCGCCAGCCGGCTCAACGTGTCGGCGACGTTCGCCAACTGCTCCAGCGGTCCGTTGCGGGCGGTGAGCTTGTCGACCAGACCGCCCTCGGCCAGCAGCCGGTCGGCCAGGCCGTCCTCGGAGAGCAGGCGCTCGATCAGCCCGTCCTCGTCGGTCAGTTGATCCACCAGCCCGCCGGGCTGCAGCGCGCGCTGCAACCCGCCGCCCTCGGCGGTGAGGCGGTCCAGCACACCTCCCGGCCCGGTCAGCTGGTCGACCAGCCCGCCCGGGCTCAGCAGCCGATCCACCGGGCCACCGGGTGCCAGCGCGCGCCCCAGCGGGGCGTCGTCGTCCATCAGTTTGGCCAGCCGGTTGGCCCGGGCGATGGTGTCCTCCAGGCCCAACATGTGTGCCATCGAGTTGCCCGGCCCCTGGGATTGGGATTCCCCGAGCGTCTGGCGGGCCAGCCCGAGCGCGGCCGTGGCCACACCGAGGCCGGCGTCGGCGATCGACAGACCGATTCGCGCCGGAGCGGTCGATACGGCGATCAGCTGCTTGGCCAGGCTCATTTGGCCAGTGTAGGGGCGATCCGAGGCCGATATCAGGTAGTTTGATTGACAACAAACACACAGCTGATATCCAGTTCATTTTCACCCGACCACGAGGGAATAAACCCTATGGGAGCAACAGCTGCACACGACGCTGCGCCAGAGGCCCGCGTCCTCGTCGTCGACGACGAGACGAACATTGTCGAGCTGCTGTCGGTCAGCCTCAAATTCCAGGGGTTCGAGGTCTACACCGCCTCCAGCGGGCCGGCGGCGCTGGACCGCGCGCGGGAGGTGCGTCCGGACGCGGTGATCCTGGACGTGATGATGCCCGGGATGGACGGCTTCGGTGTGCTGCGCCGGCTGCGGGCCGACGGCATCGACGCCCCGGCGTTGTTCTTGACCGCACGCGACTCGCTGCAGGACAAGATCACCGGCCTGACCCTCGGCGGCGACGACTACGTGACCAAGCCGTTCAGCCTGGAGGAGGTGGTGGCCCGGCTGCGAGTCATCCTTCGCCGGGCCGGCAAGGGTGCCGGAGAGTCGCGCAACTCGCGGCTGACCTTCGCCGACATCGAACTCGACGAGGACACCCACGAGGTGTGGAAGGCCGGCCAACCGGTGTCGTTGTCGCCCACCGAATTCACTCTGCTGCGCTATTTCGTGATCAATGCGGGCACCGTGCTGAGCAAGCCGAAGATCCTCGACCACGTCTGGCGCTACGACTTCGGTGGCGATGTCAACGTGGTGGAGTCCTACGTCTCCTATCTGCGCCGCAAGATCGACACCGGCGAGAAGCGCCTGCTGCACACGCTGCGCGGGGTGGGCTATGTACTGCGCGAGCCGCGCTGAACGAATGTCGTCGGGGATTTCCGGGCGTGGGACATAGGGCGAAGAATATGGGGATGCTCAAACCCCCGCGTGGTGTTCTGCCCCTACGGGTGAGCCTGGTCGCCGCCACGCTGGCCATGGTCGCCATCGGATTGCTGGCACAGGGGTACGCCGTCACCACCATCCTGCGGCACCGGCTGATCAGCAGGATCGACGCCACACTCATCGACGCGGCGCACGGTTGGGCCCTGGAACAGCGTGGGCGGCCGCCGTCGAAGGAGGACGAGGACCCCAATGCCGGGCGGCCGCCGACGAGCTTCTACGTCCGCGACGTCGACCCCGATGGCACGGTTTGGACGGTCGTCAACGACCAGAACGCCGAGCCGATGTTGCCGCCGGACAACGATGTGGGATCGGTTCCGATCACGATCGGCTCGGTCGACGGGTCGGGTGTGCAGTGGCGGGCCCTGTCGGTGCACGGTGAGAACGGCAGGTTGATCACCGTGGCCCGGGATCTGTCCGACCCGCGGGCCACGTTGCGCTACCTGGCCTGGTCGCGGGTGGCGATCGGCGTCGGGGTGTTGCTGGTGCTGGGTGCCGTCGGCTATGTCGTGGTCAACCGAAGCCTGCGCCCGCTGGCCGAGGTCGAGCGGACCGCGGCGGCGATCGCCGCCGGCCAGTTGGATCGACGTGTGCCCGAACGCGATCCGCGTACCGAAGTGGGTCGGCTCTCGCTGGCGCTTAACGGCATGCTGGCGCAGATTCAGCAGGCGGTGGCATCCTCGGTCGCCTCGGCGGACAGCGCGCGCGTCTCCGAGGAACGGATGCGCCGGTTCATCACCGACGCCAGCCACGAACTGCGTACACCCCTGACCACGATCCGGGGTTTCGCGGAGTTGTACCGCCAGGGTGCGGCCCGCGACGTCGAGCTGCTGATGTCGCGCATCGAGAGTGAAGCGCGCAGGATGGGCCTGCTGGTCGAGGATCTGCTGCTGCTGGCCCGGATGGACGCCCAGCGTCCGCTGGACCGGAACTGGGTAGACCTGCTGGTCCTGGCCACCGACGCGGTGCACGACGCCCGGGCGATTGCGCCGAACCGGACCATCGAGCTGGAGGTTTTCGACGGCCCGGGCACCCCGGAGGTGGTCGGTGACGAAGCCCGGCTGCGTCAGGTGCTGAGCAATCTGGTGTCCAACGCGCTGCAGCACACCCCGGAAGAGGCCGCGATCACCGTGCGGGTCGGCACCGACAGCGACAACGCGATCCTCGAGGTCGTCGATCAGGGACCCGGGATGAGCGAACAGGACGTCCAGCGGGCCTTCGAACGCTTCTTTCGCACCGACTCGTCACGGGCCCGGGCCAGCGGGGGCACGGGGCTGGGTCTCTCGATCGCCGACTCGCTGACCCGGGCCCATAACGGCACCGTCACTGTGAGCTCCCCGCCCGGCCAGGGCTGCACCTTCCGGGTCTCGGTGCCGCGTCTTGCTGACACGTCGGCCGACAGGGCCGAGATTCCCGCCGAGATCCAATGAGCCTCAGGGGAGTTCGGCCAGCGCAGCCTTGATCTTGGCTTGCGCCTCGTCCAGGGACTCCGGTGAGGGGTTGCGGTCCACGCCGGCGAAACCGAAGTCGGCCAGGCTGCGGGTCGGAAAGACGTGGACGTGCAGGTGTGGGACCTCCAAACCGGCGATGATCATGCCGGCCCGCTCGGTGTCGAACGCCCGGCAGACCGCCTTGCCGATGCGCTGCGCCACGGCCATCACCCCGGCGAAGACGGCGCCGTCGACATCCTGCCATTGGTCGATCTCGGCGCGCGGTACCACCAGCGTGTGGCCCTGGGTCATCGGCTCGATGGTCAGGAAACCGACGACGTCGTCGTCCTCGTAAACGAACCGACCCGGTAGTTCCCGGTTGATGATCTTGGTGAAGACGGTGCTCATGAGCTTCAGCATATGCGTCGACTGCCGGAATTAGCGGCCGGTGCTGCGTATTATCGAGGGCAGGCTGGCGCCCCTGGTGCGGGCCGGTTACGCCAACGGTAGAGGAGATGAGATGTCGTCTGTCGCAACATTTCTCAGCAGCCCCGAGGCGGTCGGCGTCTGGGATCTGGATACCGGGGAGTCGAGTATCCGGTTCGAGAACGGCACGATGTGGGGTGCGCTGAAGGTGCGGGGCGCTTTCACCGATTTCTCCGGCAGCGGCGAGATCAAGGACTCCAAGACCGTGTCCGGCCGTGTCGACATCAAAGCCGCGTCGGTGAACACCGGCCTGGGCACCCGCGATCATGACCTGCGCCGGTCGAACTTCTTCGACACCGACCGCTACCCCGACATCACCGTCGTGGTCACCAGCGGGGAGTCCGCCGGCGGTGACTCCGCGCGGCTCAACGCCGAGCTGACCGTCAAGGGCATCACCGGATCGTTTCCACTCAAGGTCGACGTCACCCCGCTCGGTGACGGGGCGGTGCGGTTGACCACCGAGACGACCGTCACCCGCAAGCAGTTCGCGGTGGAGGGCAACTTTCTGGGCATGGTCGGTAACCGGACCAGGCTCAGGGCCAGCCTGGTCTTCCGGAAGGCCTAGCCCGGCGTTGACTCTGCGCCTACCGGGCAGAAGTGCGAGTAGGTTGCCCGGTCAGCGCAGAGTCAACGGGTGACTTACCGATCGGAGTCGGTGTAGCGGATAATTCCGCGAATGTTCTTGCCTTCCAGCATGTCCTGGTAGCCGTCGTTGATCTGCTCCAGCTTGTACTGGCGGGTCACCATGTCATCGAGATTCAGCTTGCCGGCCTTGTACATCGACAGCAGCTGCGGGATGTCGTACTGCGGGTTGCCGCCGCCGAAGATGGTGCCCTGCAGGTTCTTCTGCAGCAGGGTCAGCATCGACAAGTTGAGCGTGACCTGATTTTCGAGCATGCTGCCCATCGCGGTGAGCACGCAGGTGCCGCCCTTCGACGTCAGGATCATGTAATTGTCGATGTCGGCGCCGTGCACCTCGCCGACGGTGACGATCACCTTCTTGGCCATCAGCCCGGCGGTGACCTCCATCATCCCGCCCATCGCGGCCATGATGTCCGGATAGACGTGGGTGGCACCGAACTTCAGCGCTTGGTCGCGCTTCCAGTCCACCGGGTCGATGACGAAGATGTTGCGGGCGCCGGCATTGACGGCTCCCTGCAGGGCCGACATGCCCACCCCGCCGACGCCGACGATCGCGACGTCCTCACCCGGGCGGATGTCGGCGGTGCGCACCGCCGAGCCGTAGCCGGTGGTCACACCGCAGCCCACCAGGCAGGCCACCTCGAACGGGATCGATGGGTCGATCTTCACCACCGACGTCTTGTGCACCACCATCCACGGCGAGAAGGTGCCGAGCAGCGTCATCGGGTAGACGCCCTGGCCGCGGGCGGTGACCCGGAAGGTGCCGTCGCTGACCGCTACCCCGTTGAGCAGCCCGGCGCCCAGATCGCACAGGTTGCGCATCCCGGCCTGACAGGTCGGACAGCGGCCACAGGACGGGATGAACGACAGCACGACGTGGTCGCCGGGGGCGATGTCCTCGACACCGGGGCCGACCTCGGTGACGATGCCGGCGCCCTCGTGCCCGCCCAGCACCGGGAAGCCCGCCATCGGGATATCACCGGTCATCAGGTGGTGGTCGGAGTGGCACATGCCGGCCGCCTCCAGCTGGATCTTGACCTCGTCTTTCTGGGGGTCACCGATCTCGATCTCCTCGACCGACCACGGCTTGTTGAACTCCCAGAGCAACGCACCCTTTGTCTTCACCACAAACCTGCTTTCATCTCGGATATCCGGCTAGAGAACGGTCCCGGGCCTGGCTCGGGACGTCGGGCAGCCCACTCGTCGAGCCTATAGCCCGCCAGTGCCCGGGGGAAGGCTCTTTCAACCAACTGTCTGTTTGACTGGACACTCGCTGACGCTAGCCGTGGTAAGCGACGTGTAGGTCTTTGACCCCGTTGATCCACCCGGAGCGGAGCCGTTGCGGTTCGGCGAGTTTGGCGATATCGGGCAGCTGGGAGGCGATCTCGTCGAAGATCAGCCGGATCTCCATGCGGGCCAGGTTCGCGCCGATGCAGTAATGCGTGCCCTGTCCGCCGAACGCCAGATGGGGATTGGGGTCCCGCAGAATGTCGAAGCTGAACGGCCGCTCGAAAACTTCTTCGTCGTAGTTGGCCGAGCTGTAGAACAGGCCGACCCGCTGTCCCTGCCCGATGGCCACGCCGCCGATCTCGGTGTCGACCTTGGCGGTGCGCTGGAAGCAGTGCACCGGGGTCGCCCAGCGGACGATCTCGTCGACGGCGGTCTCGGGGCGCTCCCGCTTGTAGAGCTCCCACTGATCGGGGTTCTCCGCGAAGGCGTTGATGCCGTGGGTAATGGCGTTGCGGGTGGTTTCGTTGCCCGCCACCGCCAGCAGGATCACGAAGAACGCGAACTCGGTCTCGCCGAGCGATTCGCCGTCGATGTCGGCCTGCACCAACCGCGTGACGATGTCGTCGGCCGGGCAGCGCCGCCGCTCCTCGGCCATGGTGTAGGCGTAGCCCATCAACTCGGCGTTGGCCATCGCCGGATCGGAGTCGAAATCCGGGTCGTCGGTGTTCATGATCGAGTTGGTCCAGTGAAAAAGCTTCTCCCGGTCCGCCTCGGGTACCCCGATCAGGTCGGCGATCGCCAACAGCGGCAGCTTCATCGCGATGTCGTCGACGAAGTTGCCGCTGTTCTTCTCGGCGGCGGCCGCAACGATGTCCCGGGCCGACTGCGCGAGCTTCTCCTCCAGCGCGCCGACCGAGCGCGGGGTGAACAGTCGTGACACCAGTTTGCGCAGCCGGGTGTGCTCGGGAGGGTCATGGTTGATCAGCAGCGCCTTGGTCAGCTCCAGCTGGTCGGCGGTGATGCCTTCGGGCAGTCGCATCACCGCACCCTTGGCGTTGGTCGACCACACCTCGTTGTCGCGCGAGATCTCTTTGATGTGCTGGTGTTTGCTGATGACCCAGTAGCCGCCGTCATCGAAGATGTTGCTGTGCGCGGGCTGTTCATTCCACCAGACCGGAGCGGTCTTGCGCAGCTCGGCGAACTCGGCGATCGGCATGCCGTGTAGCAGGACGTCCGGGTCGGTGAAGTCGAAATCGGGACCGAACGGACACGCGGATTGCGTTGATGTCAAGACGAACACCTCAATTGTCGCGGGCTGCCGAGTACGACGCCGGGCATACACATCATGGTCATGTGTATGACCGGGTGTCAACCGGTTTTGTGTGGAACGTCGGTGACCAGACCGCCGTCCATGACGAACTCCGAACCGGTGGCATAAGAGGATTCGTCACTGGCCAGAAACACCACGAAGGTGGAGACTTCCTCGGATTCGCCGGGGCGGCCCAGGGGGATGGTGACCATGTCTTCGGGCAGGTGCTCGGTCATCGGGGTGCGGATGAATCCGGGGTGTAGAGAATTGACCCGAATGTTGTGCCGCGCCAATTCAAGTGCGGCGGACTTGGACAGCCCGCGCACCGCCCATTTCGACGCCACGTAAGGGTGCACCATCGGCGCGCCCCGCAGGCCCTCGATCGAGGACACATTGATGATGGATCCGCCACCCGCGGCGATCATCGAGTCGATCACCGCCCGCATACCCAAAAAGGTGCCGTTGAGGTTCACGTCGATCACGTTGTGCCACTGGTCCAGATCGAACTTGCGCAGCGACCCCAACGCGACGGTTCCGGCATTGTTGACCAACACGTTCAACGTGCCGAACGCGCTGATCGCGGCATCCACTGCGGCGGCCCACTGCTCGGGGTCCCGGACGTCGAGATGTTGGTAGACCGCGGCGTCGCCGAGTTCGGCTGCGAGTGCCGCGCCCTCGTCGTCAAGCACATCGCCGACGACGACTTTGGCTCCCTCGGCCACCAGCATCCGTGCGTGGGATGCGCCCATACCGCGCGCGCCGCCACTGATCAGAACTACTTTTCCGTCCACACGCCCCATGGTTTGCTCAGCCTCTCGGTGATTCGTGGTTGTTCCGGTGTGCCGTCAGTCGCCGGGAATCGCCACGACGGCGGGTGCGGAGGCCAGCGGCAGATCGAGGGTGGTGATGATGCCCGCCGGTGCCGCGACCACGGCGGGAACGGCGTTGACGACCCGCCCCACCCCGGCCGCGATGGCCGCGTAGTTGTGGTCGCCGTAGCGGCTGGTCGGGCGGATGTCGACGGTGTAGGACGGCTCGCCGGTGATCTCCACCCGGTAGGAGCCACCCGGTTGGGCCGGCTGTGCCCAGTCCGGCCGCAGGTCGCTGCGCAGCCGGGTGATGTGCTCCACCACGATCAGCGGGTGCCCGTCGACGATGCCGTGGATCTCGAATTTGAGTGCGGCGACACCCCCCTTGGGGATGTGCCCGGCCGCGATGTCGAATGCCTCCGGGGCCGGCTCGCGCTCGGAGGAGTCGGTGATGGCATCCAGGGTCACGCCCAATCCTTTGGCCAGCTCGCGGATCGCAGCGCCCCACGCGATGCTCAAGACCCCGGGCTGCAGCAGCATCGGGACGTCGTCGAGCGAATTGCCGAAGCCCATCACCTCGAACATCACCTCGGCGCCGTCGTAGGTCGCGTAGTCGGCGATCTCCTGACAGCGGATCTGCTCGACGTGCTGGCACGTGCTGGTGAAGGCCAACGGCACCAGGTCATTGATGAACCCCGGATCGACGCCGTTGACGTAGAGACTCGAATCACCCTGCCGGGCAGCCTCTTCGACGGGACCGATGAACTTGTCCGGGATGACACCCCACGGGTACTGCAGCACCCCCGGGGCTGTCCCGATGACGTTGATCCCGGCCGCGAGCAGCCGGCAGACGTCACGCAGCGCGCCGGGCAGCCGGGTGTCGCCCATGGCGCAGTAGACCGCGGCGTCGGGCTTGGCGCCGATGATCGCATCGAAGTCATCGGTGGCGGCGATACCGGTGCGGACGTCGAGGCCGGCCAGCTCCCCGGCGTCTCGGCCCACTTTGGCAGCTGTTGAGACCCACACCGCGATGAGCTCGTAGGCGGGATTGCCGATCAGGCCCCGCAGGGCGATGCGCCCGGCGTTACCGGTGCCGATCAGGGCGACGCGTATGGCCACGTGTTCTCCTGGGCGTGAGTGGTGGGCTACCAGAGCGGAACGGGCGCCTGGCCCAGCGGGTAGTAGCCGGGGAGCTTCTCACCGGCCAGGCTGCGCTCGATGCGCTTCTGCATTCCGCTGGAGAGCTTGCCGGCAGTCATCAGATCCAGGTAGAGCTTCTGGACATGACCGAAGTCGAAGAAGTCGCGCTGCCACTCGATGAGCGGCCGCCCGTCTTTTTCGGTGAGCCGAAACCAGCTTCCGCCGATGCCGTAGATCTCCGATTCGGCGCCGTCGGCGTCGGTGGCGACCTGCTTCCAGAATCCGACGATCTCGCCCTGCTTGTCGTCGATGAGCACCTTTTGGTAGGGGTACTGCCAGTTGTCCAGCCCCGCCATCTCCAGGCCCAGGGCGATCTCGCGGATCTCGTCGATGCCGACGCACATGACGTCCTCTTTGGGGCCGATGTTCCAGCCGTAGGTGGCGTCATCGGCGTAGAAGTCAGCCAGCGGCCGCCAGTCGCCGGCTGCTTCGGCGTCGCGGTTGGCCTGCAGCCAGCGCTCGACCCATTCTTCGTAGAGCTCGCGGGGGAGGGGGGCTGAAGTCGCCATGTCTATTCCTTCTCTTCAATGGACAACGCTCTGGTGGGACAGGCCCGTACGGCCGCTTCTATCTGACGACGGTCGGAGTCCGGGGGTTCGTCGTCGAGGATCTCGACCTTGCCGCGCTTGGGAACCCGGAAATAATCGGGCGCCTCCAGCTCGCACATGGCGTGGCCCTGGCACAGGTCCAGGTCCACTTTGACGTGAAATGTCATGGGCCACGGCCTCCTTATACGCGGCGGCGGCGGTAGCGCACCTTGGCCGGACGGGCCAGCTGCACCACCATCTTGGAGTGGTCGTTGCGGTAGGTCTCCGGCGGCTGCGACATCTCGAAGTCGTACTCGCGCAACAGCACCGAAAAGATCGCTTTGATCTGCATGGTGGCGAACGCCGCCCCCACGCAGCGGTGCCGGCCGGCACCGAACGGAATCCAGGTCCAACGGTGGATGACGTCTTCCTCCCGCGGCTCGTTGTAGCGTTCCGGCACGAACTCGTTGGGCTCGGGGAAGGATTCCGGTATCCGGTTGGAGACCGCCGGCGAGGCCGCCACCATGTCGCCCTCGCGGATCGGGTAGCCGCAGACCTCGAACTCGCCCCTGGCCACCCGCATCAGGATGATCAGCGGAGGGTGCAATCGCAGCGTCTCCTTGAGCACGTTCTCCAGATTCGGGATCTGGCGCAGCGCATGGAAACTCACCTCACCGCCGTCGGCGTAAAGCTCGTCGAGCTCGTTGATAACGGCGCTCAGCGCGTCCTTATGGCGCAGCATCTCGATCATCGTCCACGCGCTGGTCCCCGAGCTGGTGTGGTGCCCGGCGAACATGATCGAGATGATGATGCCGGTGATCTCATCGGCGGAAAACCGCGGGTTGCCATCCTCGTCAGGGATCGACACCATGACGTCGATCATGTCCCGGCGCCTCTTGTCGGTCTCCGGATTGGCGATCCGGCCGTTCATGATGCCCTGCACCAACTCGACCAGCTTGACGCGGGCCTCGTCACGTCGGCGGAAGCTCTCGATCGGCAGGTACGGGTCGACGTAACACAGCGGATCGGTGCCGTTTTCCAGCTCGTAGTACAACTCAGCGAACCGGCCGTCGAGCTCCTCGCGGAACTTCCGGCCGATCAGGCACGCTGTCGAGGTGTAGATGGTCAGCTCGGCGAAGAACTCCAGCAAGTCGATTTCACCGCTCTCACCCCACCCCTCGATCATCTGGCGCACCTCGTGCTCGATGGTGCTGGCGTGCCGCTTCATGTGGTCGCCGCGAAGCGCGGTGTTGTGCAGCATCTCCGCGCGCCGTTCCGGCGGCGCGTCGAAGACCACGCCGTTGCCGAAGATCGGGGTCATGAACGGGTAGGCCGCAGCCTGGTCGAGTTCGTCGTCGGTGGAGCGGAAGAAGAACTCGTTGGCTTCGGCGCCGGTCAGCAGCACCACCTTGCGGCCGGCCAGGTCGAACCAGCCGACGTCGCCGCATTCGTCGCGCACCCGCTGCATCAAGGCGATCGGGTCGGTGCGGAACTCCTCGAGGTGGCCGTGCTCGGCCTCGCCGCCGGAGACCCGGGGAACCTCAGTGCTGACGGTCATGACGGCATTCCTTCCTCGCCCAATTGCAGGTGCTGGCGGTCGGAGTCGGTTTCGTGCAGCGGCGCCTCCGGCTGCACCTCCAAGTTGACGACGTGCGCACCGCGCGGTGTCTCCGCGACGAATGCGATGGCGCGGGCCAGATCGGCAGGCCGCAGGAAGTAGCTGTGCCGGGCCTGGCCCCACTTGGCCCAGTCTTCAAGCATCGGACCCACCTGCTCGGCGGAGAGCTTCCAGCCCATCTCGGTCAGGGTCGGGCCGGGATGCACGATCGAGGCCCGGACCCCGGTGCCCTCCAACTCCATCCGCATGTTGCTCACCATGGCGACAAGTGCGGCTTTGGCGGCGCCGTAGGCGCCCATGTGCGGGCGCTGCTGCAGCGCGACATCGGATCCGACGAAGATCACGTCGCCGCGCCGGCGGGCCACCATGTCCGGCACCACCGCGGTGGCGAGCCGGTTGGCGCCGATCAGGTGGACCTGGATCTGGTCGTTGAATGCCTCAGTGCTCATCTCGTGGATGCGACCGGGGGACATGTCGCCGGCTCCGGAGACCAGCAGCTCGATCTCGCCTAAAGCGTCGATACTCTGGGCCACAAATGATTTCACTGACTCGACATCGGTGACATCCAGCGGAAATGCCACCGCCTCACCGCCGTCGGCGCGGATCTTGTCGACGAGCTTCGCCAACTTATCCGCGCGGCGCGCTCCCAGGGCCACCGGGAAACCGCGGCGTGCCAGCTCTTCTGCCGTGGCGGCACCGATACCCGAGGACGCACCCGCGACGATGGCGGGCCGTCGGGCCGGGGGTGGATCGAAACGTGGCACCTACGCCTCCTTGATGGTGATCGGGAGGTCGGCGAATCCGCGCACATTCGATGAATGCACCCGCACCGCATTGGCTTCGTCGACCTGGTAATCGCTGATCCGGTTGAACAGTTCGTCGAGCGCCACCCGGGCCTCCATCCGGGCCAGGTGCGCACCGAGGCAGAAGTGGGCGCCGCTGCCGAAACTGAGCAGCTTGGAGCCGATTTCACGGCCGATCCGGAAGTCGTCGGGGTCTTCGAAGACCCGTTCGTCGCGGTTTCCGGAGCCGGGCAGCAACAGCACCACGTCACCGGCGGGGATGGTGGTGTCGTGCAGGGTGTAGTCCTGCGCGGCGGTGCGCGCCAGGATCTGGCTGGGCGTGTCATAGCGCAGCGTCTCCTCCACCCATAACGGGATTCGGGAGCGGTCGGCGAACACCGAGGCCAGCTGGTCGCGGTTGCGGTGCCCCCAGTAGATGGAGCTGCCCAACAACTTGGTGGTGGTCTCGTTACCGGCGATCACCATCAGGAACAGGAACGCCAGGATCTCCTGGTCGCCGAGCCGGTCTCCGTCGACCTCGGTCTCCAGCAGCGCCGAGGTCAGATTGTCGGCCGGCGTCTCCTTGAAGTCGGCGATCATCTCGTTGTAGTAGGTCATCAGATCCACCGATGCCTGAATCGCCGACGGCGGAACATCGGTCACCCCGTCCTCGCGGTGCAGTACCCCGTCGGCCAGCTCGCGGATCCGCGCCCGGTCGGCTTCGGGAACACCCATCAGTTCGGAGATGACATCCATCGGCAGTTTGCCGGCGAAGTCGTTGATGAAGTCGAACGAGCAGGTGCCGTCGGGGCCGGGCTGGATCGCGGTGTCCAGATGCTGGCGTGCCAATCGCACCACTTTCGGTTCGAGCTCGCGGATCCGGCGCGGGGTGAAGCCCTTGGACACCAGGGTGCGAAGCCGCAGGTGCTGAGGATCGTCCATCGCCAGGAACGACATCACCAGCTGCGCATGCGGGCCGCGGGAGACGGGATCGAGTGAGACACCGTCGCGGTTGGACAGCGCGTCACTGTTGCGGAACCCGTGCAGCACATCGGAGTGACGCGAGATCGCCCAGAAGTTCAGCTCCTCGTTGCGATACACCGGCGCCTCGTCGCGCAGCCGCCGGTAATACGGGAACGGGTCCTCGTGAAAGTCGTAGTCGTACGGGTTGAGGACCGGCGGGCCCGAAGTCTCGGAAATCACGGTCGGCAGGCTCATCGTGATGCTCCTGATTCGAGGATCAGGCTGACCACGTAGGCCAGCCGGTCGGTGATCTGGTGGTAGCTGAAGGCCCCGCTGCCGGCGTTGACCAGCGCTCCGAAGAACGTCATCTCCAACGCCGAGACGACTTGGGGGTCCGCGCCGGGACCCATCGCCGAGGCGATGCGACGGTGGATCTCCGCGCCGATCCGGTCGCGCACCGTGCGGACCGCCGGTTCGCCGCCGCCGCCGAGCAACGCCGCTGTGCAGGCCGCCGCCACCTCGGGCTCGTCGGCGACCACCAGCGCCAGGTGCCGCAGTGCCTGATTGACGCGCTGGGGCATCGGTTCGTTGACGTCGGTGAAATAGGGGACCTGACGGACCAGGTCCAGATACACCTCGGCGATCAGGTGGTTCTTCGACGAGAAGTAGGTGTAGGCGGTCGCCGGGGCGACCTTGGCGCGGGCGGCCACCGCGCGGACGGTCAGATCCGCGTAGGACTTCTCCCGCAACATCTCCACGCCGGCCGTCAGCACCTTGCGGAAGGTCTCCTCCTGGCGACGGTTGCGGGTGGCGACATCAGTAGATGTGACTGCCGCCACCGATTCGCTGGACACGTGTCCAACCTAGCTGAAGGCGGTTTGGTTAGGCAAGTCCGCTGGGAAGCCAGGGTTTTATGCCCGGCGGGTTGCGGGACCTGCGATGCTGCAGCTAGGGTTCGATCGAGCCATAACGGACAAGTGTCCAATTTTTGACCGGCACCGCAACCAAGCTCTGGGAGTGAATGATGGCGCTACTGGCCGACGGTGTGAGCCGTCTGCTCATCGACGGAAAGCTCGCCTCCGGTGGGGCCGGCGGCTTCGCCACCGTCAACCCCGCCACCGAGGAGGTGCTGGGCGAGGCGGCCAACGCCGACGCCGCCGACATGGACCGCGCCATCGACGCGGCACGGCGGGCCTTCGACGACACCGACTGGTCGACCAACACCGGGCTGCGGGTGCGCTGCGTGCGCCAGCTGCGCGACGTGCTGCGCGAGCACCTGGAAGAGCTGCGGGAGCTGACGATCTCCGAGGTGGGCGCGCCCCGGATGCTGACCGCCGGTGCCCAGCTGGAAGGCCCGATCGATGACCTACGGTTCGCCGCGGACACCGCAGAAGGCTACTCGTGGACGCAGGATCTCGGTCATGCCACCCCGCTGGGAATTCCCACCCGGCGCTCGGTGGTGCGGGAAGCGGTCGGCGTCGTCGGCGCCATCACCCCGTGGAACTTCCCGCACCAGATCAACCTGGCCAAGCTCGGCCCGGCGCTGGCCGCCGGTAACACCGTGGTGCTCAAGCCCGCACCGGATACCCCGTGGGTCGCAGCGGTCATCGGCGAGTTGATTGCCGAGCACACCGATATGCCGCCGGGTGTGATCAACATCGTCACCTCCACTGACCACACACTGGGCGCCATGCTCGCGAAAGACCCTCGGGTGGACATGGTTTCGTTCACCGGGTCGACAGCCACCGGCCGCAGTGTGATGGCCGACGCGGCCGCCACCATCAAGAAGGTCTTCCTGGAGCTGGGCGGCAAGTCCGCCTTCGTGGTGCTCGACGACGCCGATCTAGCCGCGGCCTGCTCGGTGGCGGGGTTCTCAGTCTGCGTGCACGCCGGGCAGGGCTGTGCGATCACCACCCGGCTGGTGGTACCGCGTGCCCGATACGACGAGGCGGTCGCGATCGCGGCCGGCACCATGGGCTCGATCAAGCCGGGCGATCCCACCAAGCCGGGCACGGTGTGCGGCCCGGTCATCTCGGCGCGCCAGCGCGACCGGGTGCAGAGCTACCTGGACCTGGCCCTGGCCGAGGGCGGCACGTTCGCCTGCGGTGGTGGGCGCCCGGCCGAGCAGGCCGCCGGCTTCTTCATCGAACCCACCGTGATCGCGGGGCTGACCAATGAAGCCCGGGTGGCCCGCGAGGAGATCTTCGGCCCGGTGCTGACCGTGATCGCCCACGACGGCGACGACGACGCGGTGCGCATCGCCAACGACTCGCCGTACGGGTTGTCCGCAACGGTCTACGGTGCCGACGCCGACCGGGCGGCCGGGGTGGCGTCCCGGCTGCGCGCCGGCACCGTCAACGTCAACGGCGGGGTCTGGTACTCCGCGGACGTGCCCTTCGGCGGGTACAAACAATCCGGCAACGGCCGGGAGATGGGTGTCGCCGGGTTCGAGGAGTACCTGGAGACCAAAGCCATTGCGACAGCGGCGAACTGACTCAAGACCTAACGATCCGAAGGAGATGGCGCAGATGGGGCAATTCGACGGCAAGGTGGCCATCGTCACCGGTTCCGGCGGCGGGATCGGCCAGGCGTACGCCCAGGCGCTGGCCGCCGAGGGGGCCGCGGTGGTGGTCGCCGACATCAACACCGAGGGCGCGCAGAGCGTAGCCAAGCAGATCGTCGCCGACGGCGGCAAGGCTCTGGCGGTGCACGTCGACGTCTCCGACCCCGAGTCGGCGCAGGCCATGGCCGACGCCGCGGTGGCGGAGTTCGGCGGGATCGACTACCTGGTCAACAACGCCGCGATCTTCGGTGGCATGAAGCTCGACGGCCTACTGACCGTGCCGTGGGACTACTACGAGAAATTCATGCGGGTGAACCTGGACGGCGCGCTGATCTGCACCCGCGCAGTCTATGAGCACATGGCCAAGCGCGGTGGCGGCGCCATCGTCAACCAGTCCTCTACCGCCGCATGGGTTTACTCGAATTTCTACGGCCTGGCCAAGGTCGGCATCAACGGCCTGACCCAGCAGCTCTCCCGCGAACTGGGTTGGCGCAACATCCGGATCAACGCGATCGCACCCGGGCCGATCGACACCGAGGCCAACCGGACCACCACCCCGCAGGCCATCGTGAAGCAGATGGTGCAGACACTGCCGCTGTCCCGGATGGGCACGCCCGACGACCTGGTTCCGATGTGTCTGTTCCTGCTGTCGGACTCCGCATCGTGGATCACCGGACAGATCTTCAATGTCGACGGCGGACAGATCATCCGGTCATGAGCACGACTGATATGAAGCCCCGCCTCGGCTACATCGGGCTCGGGAACATGGGTGCGCCGATGGCCCAGCGCCTGGTCGATTGGCCCGGTGGCGTAACGGTATTCGATGTGCGGGCCGAAGCGATGGGCCCGCTGACCGATGCCGGGGCCAAGCAGGCCGACAGCGTCGCCGGTGTCGCCGCCTCAGCCGACATCATCAGCGTCACAGTGCTCGACGACGCCCAGGTCCGCGAGGTCGTCGCCGAACTGGCGGCCAACGCCAAACCGGGCACCGTCATCGCGATCCACTCGACGATCGCCGACACCACGGCCGCCGAATTGGCCGAGGCCCTCAAGCCGCAGGGCATCCACGTCATCGACGCACCGGTCAGCGGTGGCGCCGGTGCCGCCCAGAAGGGCCAGCTGGCCACCATGGTCGGCGCCGAACGCGCGGTCTACGAACAGATCAAGCCGGCGTTCAAGTGCTGGGCGTCACTGGTCATCCACGCCGGAGAGCCGGGCGCCGGCACCCGAATGAAGCTGGCCCGCAACATGTTGACGTTCACCGCCTACGCAGCGGCCGGAGAGGCCATGAAGTTGGCCGAGGCGGCCGGGCTGGATCTGCAGGCGCTGGGCCGCGTCGTGCGTCACACCGACGCGCTCACCGGAGGGCCCGGGGCCATCATGCTGCTCGACTCGACGGCGCCCCTGCCCGCCGAGCATTTCCTGCGCGAGGCGTTCACCCACACCCGCGGTCTCGGGGAGAAGGACCTGCGCCTCGCACTGGCATTGGGGCAGGCCACCGGAGTCGACCTCCCGCTGGCCCAGGTGGCGCTGACCGAGCTCGCCGCCGGCCTGGGCGTGCCGCACACCGACGACTAGGAGAGATCTGATGGACGAACTGCGCCGCACCGGCCTGGCCAAGATGAACGAGGTCTACGCCTGGGAGATGCCGGACATGCCGGGCGAGTTCTTCGCGCTCACCGCCGATCACCTGTTCGGCAGGATATGGACCCGACCCGGACTCTCCATGCGCGACAAGCGACTGATCACCCTGGCGGTAGTCACCGCGCTGGGCCAGAAGGACCTGGCCGGGATTCAGGTCAACGCCGCGCTGCACAACGGTGAGATGACCGAGGACGAGCTGCGCGAGATGGTCATCTTCATCACCCACTATGTCGGCTTCCCGCTGGGGTCGGTGCTGAACAGTGTCGTCGAACAGGTCATCGCCAAGCGGAGCAAAGCTGCCGCCGCGGGCCAGGGTGAAGACAAGAAGGCCAACGTCGATGAGGTATTGGCCCGGGAAGCGGGTAAAACGCGCGACTGACGGTTCTCGGGCAACTCTCGTCTTCGGGTCAGTGCCGACCCCGCGACATACGGGGTTGCCCAACGTGAGCTTCTAGTCGTTGACGACGGCAGCGAGATCGCCGCGGTGTTCTGGTGGCCGCGCTGCGCGGTGCGCGACCGCAAAGCCCCGATTCGGGCCGCAAAGCTAGCGCAGTTACGACCTGCGTGACCCGCGGGCGTCCGAGGCCTGCTGGCCCGGTGCCGAGCCAATTTTTCCGTGCTGACAGCCGGCGAGGTCGTTTCGGTCGGCGTCGGTTGGGCCGAGTCCGCAGGACGCCGTATTTGCTGAGATTTTGCTAGATAAGTCAACTTATGTCTGCGGCACCGCACGGAGTTACTCCGTTAACAACCGCATCATTCGTCACAGAAATACCACTTATCGGTCAGGACTATCGCCCGCTAACAAGACCATCAGTGATTCAACCTGGCCATTAATAGACCGATCAAATTTAAATGAGCTAGTTCATTGACAATGAGTTTGTTATGTGACTAGCTTAAAAATCTCTGTGTGTGATGTAACGGAAAGATCACAGAGAGATCGGCAAACCTAAGGCGGGATCCGGCGAAAGGGCTCGGGAATCATGGGTAGTGGCGACAGCAAAGGCAACGCGCGGGGGCGTCGGCATGACCGAGCGGTCGGGGCCGCAGCTTCGGTCGGGGCGTTCTTGGCGTTCGGGATGGCGCCGTTGGCCGCCTCCCCGGCCGCGCAGGCCGACGAATTCGACTGGGGCATGGACCTGATCAATCCCCTCTTCGGGGTCCCGGTCGATGACGGTGCGACCTCGGGGCTCGGCCTGTTCGCCTTCTCTGCCGGGGGTGCCTGGGGCTCTGCAGCCGATACCGACTTCGCCCAGATGTGGCAGGACAGCATCTACATGCCGCTGCATGACTCCATGCAGGACTGGATCAACAGCCCGTTCGGCCAACAGGTCGACGACTTCGTCAACCAGATGTTCGAGCCGCTGACGCAGGGCGCCTGCGGTGTGATCTGCAACGGTGCCGATGGCACCGAGCTCGACCCGGATGGCCAGACCGGTGGGTTGTGGTTCGGTGACGGCGGCGACGGCTGGGCGTCGGACCAGCTGGGTATCGCCGGCGGTAACGGCGGGCAAGCCGGCGGGATCGGCAATGGGGGTGACGGCGGCGCCGGCGGGTTGGGCGCCGACGGTGGTAACGGCGGCCACGGCGGAGAGATGTGGGGCAACGGCGGTGACGGCGGCGCCGGCGGCAACGGCACCGCCACGTTGGCGGCCGGCAACGGCGGTATCGGCGGTTCGTCGGGTCAGGCCCAGGACTTCTTCGGTATGGGTGCGTGGGGTAACGGCGGCAACGGCGGGGTCGGTGGTGCGGGTTGGAACGGCACCAATGGCGGTGTCGGCACCGCACCCGGTGGCAGCGGCGGCAATGGTGTGGCCGGCGGTGTCGCTGGCAACGGCGGTCGCGGCGGAGATGGTTCCTCGATCGTCGGGATCGGCGGTAACGGCGGCGCCGGTGGTGCCGGCGGATCCGGCGGCAACGGTGGTGCGGGTGTCGCTGGCGAGGACGCGACGACTCCGGGCGGCATCGGCGGTGACGGCGGTAGTGGGGGCCTGGGTGCGGCCGGCGGCGCCGGCGGTAACGCCGGTGCCGGCGGTAAGGGCGCCAGCCTCTTCGGCGCCGATGGCAAGGAGGGTGTCGGCGGCAACGGTGGCGCCGGCGGCCGTGGCGGTGACGCCAGTGATGGCGGTCTCGGTGGCGTCGGGGATGCCACGCATCGCGACGGGGGCGCGGGCGGAAACGGCGGTGATGTGGGTGCTGGTGGCGCGGGCGGTGCCGGCGGCACCGGATCCACCGCGGGCACCGATGGCTCCACGGGTGCCGTGGGTACCGGCGGCAACGGTGGAAACGGTGGTGCCGGTTATGACGCGTCGGCAGACGTGTACGCGGCGGCGGGCACTGACGGTGGCAATGGTGGTGCCGGTGGTAGTGGTGGCAGCTACGGCAACGGTGGCAGTGGTGGTGCCGGTGGTGATGGCCTCGCCGGCGGCGTGGGTGGTGCTGGTGTCAGTGGTGCGACGGCCGGTGCTGGTGGTGAGGTCGGTGGAGTCGGCCAGGCCGGTGGTTCCGGTGGTTCTGGTGGTGCTGGTGGTGCCGGTGGCTCGGTCGCGGGTAATGCCGGCAGTGGTGGTGCTGGTGGTGTCGGTGCCGACGGTGGCGCCGGTGGTGTCGGTGGCGATGGCGCCGCGGGTGCGGTCGGGGTCAATGACGGTGCCGGTGGCAATGCCGGCTCCGGTGGCGTCGGTGGTGCCGGCGGTAATGGTGGTTCCGGTGGCGCGGCCGGTGTTGCGGTGAATGGCGCTGCGGGCAGTCAGGGTGCTGGTGGTGATGCCGGTTCTGGTGGTCGCGGTGGTGTGTCCGGTAACGGTGGTGCCGGTGCTGATGGCACCGTGGCTCACCTTGATGGTGGTGATGGTGGTGACGCTGCTGGTTCGGGTGCCGGTGGTGCTGCGGGCCACGGTGGTAGCGGCTTGACCACCGGTGCTGATGGTGTTGCCGGGGTGCAGGCCACCCAGGGCGGTGTCGGGGGCAACGGTGGTGCCGGTCATGACGCGGTCACTGCCGGGCAGAGCGGTGGCAATGGTGGTGCCGGTGGTAGTGGTGGCAGCTACGGCAACGGTGGCAGTGGTGGTGCCGGTGGTGATGGCCTCGCCGGCGGCGTGGGTGGTGCTGGTGTCAGTGGTGCGACGGCCGGTGCTGGTGGTGGGGTCGGTGGAGTCGGCCAGGCCGGTGGTTCCGGTGGTTCTGGTGGTGCTGGTGGTGCCGGTGGCTCGGTCGCGGGTAATGCCGGCAGTGGTGGTGCTGGTGGTGTCGGTGCCGACGGTGGCGCCGGTGGTGTCGGTGGCGATGGCGCCGCGGGTGCGGTCGGGGTCAATGACGGTGCCGGTGGCAATGCCGGTTCCGGTGGCGTCGGTGGTGCCGGCGGTAATGGTGGTTCCGGTGGCGCGGCCGGTGTTGCGGTGAATGGCGCTGCGGGCAGTCAGGGTGCTGGTGGTGATGCCGGTTCTGGTGGTCGCGGTGGTGTGTCCGGTAACGGTGGTGCCGGTGCTGATGGCACCGTGGCTCACCTTGATGGTGGTGATGGTGGTGACGCTGCTGGTTCGGGTGCCGGTGGTGCTGCGGGCCACGGTGGTAGCGGCTTGACCACCGGTGCTGATGGTGTTGCCGGGGTGCAGGCCACCCAGGGCGGTGTCGGGGCAACGGTGGTGCCGGTCATGACGCGGTCACTGCCGGGCAGAGCGGTGGCAATGGTGGTGCCGGTGGTAGTGGTGGCAGCTACGGCAACGGTGGCAGTGGTGGTGCCGGTGGTGATGGCCTCGCCGGCGGCGTGGGTGGTGCTGGTGTCAGTGGTGCGACGGCCGGTGCTGGTGGTGGGGTCGGTGGAGTCGGCCAGGCCGGTGGTTCCGGTGGTTCTGGTGGTGCTGGTGGTGCCGGTGGCTCGGTCGCGGGTAATGCCGGCAGTGGTGGTGCTGGTGGTGTCGGTGCCGACGGTGGCGCCGGTGGTGTCGGTGGCGATGGCGCCGCGGGTGCGGTCGGGGTCAATGACGGTGCCGGTGGCAATGCCGGTTCCGGTGGCGTCGGTGGTGCCGGCGGTAATGGTGGTTCCGGTGGCGCGGCCGGTGTTGCGGTGAATGGCGCTGCGGGCAGTCAGGGTGCTGGTGGTGATGCCGGTTCTGGTGGTCGCGGTGGTGTGTCCGGTAACGGTGGTGCCGGTGCTGATGGCACCGTGGCTCACCTTGATGGTGGTGATGGTGGTGACGCTGCTGGTTCGGGTGCCGGTGGTGCTGCGGGCCACGGTGGTAGCGGCTTGACCACCGGTGCTGATGGTGTTGCCGGGGTGCAGGCCACCCAGGGCGGTGTCGGGGGCAACGGTGGTGCCGGTCATGACGCGGTCAATGCCGGGCAGAGCGGTGGCAATGGTGGTGCCGGTGGTAGTGGTGGCAGCTACGGCAACGGTGGCAGTGGTGGTGCCGGTGGTGATGGCCTCGCCGGCGGCGACGGCGGTAGCCCCCTCGCACTCGGAGGCGCCGGTCAAACCGGCCAGGCCGGTGGTTCCGGTGGGGATGGTGGCGCCGGTGGCGCCGGCGGCACCAGCGCCGGCAATGGCGGCAATGGCGGTAACGCCGGTAACGGCGCCGACGGCGGTAACGGCGGGAATGGAAATACCGGTGCGGCCGGCGACTACCGCGCGAACACCAGCGGCGCCGGCGGGCAAGGCGGTGCTGCCGGTAGCGGCGGCGCCGGCGGTAACGGCGGTACCGGTGGCGCAGCCGGGGTTGCGACGAACGGCGCCGCGGGCAGTCAGGGCGCCGGCGGTGACGGCGGCAGCGGCGGCGACGCCGGCAAAGCCGGTGACGGCGGTCGGGGTGCCGACGGCGTGTTGGGCTCCGGTGACGGCGGTAACGGCGGCAACGGTGGACAACTCGGCGCCGGTGGCGCGGCTGGAAACGGCGGGAGCGGTTCAATCCAAGGCTCCGACGGCGTGGCCGGAAACGGCCCGACCGGCCCCCAGGGCAACGGTGGTGACGGCGGCGACGGCGTCAGCCTGGCCGGCTCAGCCGGCGGGGTCGGCGTCAACGGCGTGGCCGGCGGTGCCGGCGGCAACGGCGGCGACGGGAGCGCTTACGGAAGCGGTGGCGCCGGCGGCAACGGCGGCCAGGGCCAAGACGGCGGCCTGGGAGCATCGTCGGGCGGCTCTGTTACCAACGCCGGTGACGGTGGCGCCGGCGGCAAGGGTGGCATCGGCGGCCAGGGTGGCACCGAATTGGGCAACGGCGGTGTCGGCGGCACAGGCGGCATCGGCGGCGATGGTGGCCTCGGCGCTGCCGGCGATGGCACCAATGGCGGCCAAGGCGGCGCCGGCGGTCAGGCCGGTGCCGGTGGTGCCGGTGGCGATGCGCAGGCTTCCAGCGGTGTCGGCGGCGTCGGCGGCAATGGCGGCGTCGGTGGTGTCGGCGGCGAAGGCGGTCAGTCCGGTGTGGACGCCGACGGCAATGGTTTGACCGGAGGCCTCGGAGGTCATGGTGGTCTCGGCGGTAACGGTGCTGCAGGCGGCGCCAATGGCGACGGGTCTGTGGCCAACACGGGCGATGGCGGCGACGGGGGCGCTGGCGGCATCGGCGGCAACGCGACCGACGCGGGTGGTGCACAAGGTCAGGGCGGCACCGGCGGCATCGGTGGTAACGGCGGCACCGGTGCACACGCGGGCGACGGGGGCGCTGGCGGCGCGGGAGCCAAGGGCTCGACGGGGGCGGCGGCGCTGGCCGGCGACGGCGGCGTCGGCGGCAACGGCGGTGACGCCATCAACACTGCGGGTGGCGACGGCCATGGCGGCAATGGAGGTGACGGCGGCGAGGGCGCTAAAGGTGGCAACTCGGAGGACGGGGGGAATGGCGGTAATGGCGGCAACGGCGGATCCGCCGCTGATGTGATCGGTGGTGTCGGTGGTAACGGCGGCAACGGCGGCAACGGCGGCGACACCCATCTGAACGCCGGCGGCAAGGTAGCCGGCCATGGTGGTGAGGGCGGCGACGGAGGCACAGGCGGTTCAACGGGTACTGGCGGCAATGGCGGCAATGGCGGCAATGGCGGCGGGCCCAGTGACGGCGGCGGTCTGTCTACCGGCGGTGACGGGGGCATCGGCGGCCAGGGCGCTTTCGGCGGCGTGGCCGGAGGCGACGGAGGCGACGGAGGCGACGGAGGCGACGGCCCACTGGCCGGTGGCGACGGCGCCGATGGAGGGCACGGCGGCGCGTCCAACGCGGGCCCCGGCGCCGCAGGGACGCCCGGTCAACCAAACGACGGCTCTACCGGTGGGGCCGGCGGGGTCGGTGGCGACGGCTCCCGATAATTGAGTGAGCGTCGGCTGGTCCAGGTTCCCGGCGGATCCGGAGCTGGCCATGGCGACCGGCGAGGAGCCCACCAACACGACAGTGTTGGTGGGCTCCGCCCGTTATCTCCGCACTCGGGGAAGCCGCGGCGTTTGGCCGGGCGGTCGACCGCGGCATCGAAGGCCGATCGGGTAAGCGCGGCGGCGTATCGCCGCCGGATAAGGTGGGTAGCCGTGCGCATCTTGGTTATTGGTTCCGGTGCCCGCGAGCACGCGCTATTGCTGGCCCTTCGCAAGGACCCCAAGGTCGATCACCTGGTGGTCGCACCCGGAAACGCAGGCACGGCGGCAGTGGCCGAGCAGCGTGACGTCGACATCACCTCCGGTTCGGCGGTCACCGCGCTGGCCCGAGAGGTCGAGGCCGACCTGGTGGTGATCGGGCCGGAGGTTCCGTTGGTGCTGGGCGTGGCCGATGCGGTACGCGCCGCCGGGATCGCCTGCTTCGGGCCGTCGAAGGACGCCGCCCGCATCGAAGGCTCGAAGGCATTCGCCAAGGACGTGATGGCCGCGGCGGGCGTGCGCACCGCCCGCTCAGAGATCGTCGACAGCCCGGCCGACCTCGACGCCGCTCTCAGCCGGTTCGGCCCGGAGGCCGGCGAGGCGGCCTGGGTGGTCAAGGACGACGGGCTGGCCGCCGGAAAAGGCGTGGTGGTCACCCCCGACCGGGCCGCGGCGCGGGCCCACGCGGCCGGGCTGCTCGATGCCGGTCATCCGGTGCTGTTGGAATCGTTTCTCGACGGGCCCGAAATCTCACTGTTCTGCATCGTCGATGGCGACACCGTGGTGCCGCTGCTGCCCGCACAAGACTTCAAACGCGTCGGCGACGGCGACACCGGCCCCAACACCGGCGGGATGGGTGCCTACGCCCCGCTGCCCTGGCTGTCCCGGCAGGCGGCGGCGGGCATCGTCGGCGACATCATCAAACCGGTCGCGGCCGAACTGCTGCGCCGGGGCAGCCGGTTCGCCGGGCTGCTGTACGCCGGTCTGGCGATGACCTCGACCGGGCCGGCGGTGGTCGAATTCAACTGTCGCTTCGGCGATCCGGAGACCCAGGCGGTGCTGGCCCTGCTGGAGTCGCCGCTCGGGCAGCTGCTGCACGCCGCCGCAACCGGCGGCCTCGGTGAGTTCGGTGCGCTGCGCTGGCGGGATGGCGCGGCGGTGACGGTCGTGCTGGCCGCCGAGAACTATCCGGGCCGGCCGCGGATCGGCGACGTGATCGTCGGCGCCGAGGGCGACGCCGTGTTGCATGCCGGCACCGCCCACCGCGACGACGGCGCGGTGGTGTCCTCCGGCGGCCGGGTGCTGTCGGTGGTGGGCACCGGTGACGACCTGGCCGCGGCCCGCGCGGCCGCCTACCGGACGCTCGGTTCGATTCGCTTGCCGGGCAGTCACTTCCGCACCGATATCGGTTTGGCCGCCGCCGAAGGCACGATTCACGTCTAACCGGCCACACCGGCCTCGGCAATTCCCGGCGTCCGGCGGGCGATATTCGTTTCGGGCTCACCCGGGTGCTTGGTCGTTGCGCCCGAAGTGATGGCAACCGCGACGGTAGGATGACTCAGTATGTCTGACCAAAGTCAGCCGGACTCCGCGGAGTCGGCCACCCAGGAACACCCAACCGACCAGGCGGAAGCTCCGAAAAGGCCGGCGCCCAAGACCCCGGCGGTCACAGCGCCGGCGACACCGGGCTGGCGCCCGGTTGTCGCGGCGGCAGCGGTCGCGCTGGTCGCCGGAGCCCTCGGCGGTGCGGGTGTGGCCGCCTTCTGGCACCCGGGATCCGAAGCATCGGCCAAGTCCTCCGGCCAACACGCCGCCGACGCGACCAAGGACGTCTGCTCCGCAGCAGTGCTCGCGCGTCAGGCGGTGGCCAACAACATGCACCTGAAGAACCCGGATCCGCAGAACCCGGTTGCCCAACTCGCGGTGGCCGCCAACGCGAGATTGTCACTGACTGCGGGTGCCGCCTACCTGCGGGGTCGGCTCGAAGCGAACCCGGCTGCTCCGCAGGATGTGGTGAAAGCCGCCAACGCGATGGCCGGCGAGTTAGAGCACCTGAATCTCAGTTATCTTGTCGGGCAACCGAACTCCGATCGGGAACAGCTGGGACGCGACCTTGACGCGCGGATCGCGGAACTGGGCAAGCTCTGCCAGTAAGCGCTCCGGGCTGACCGGGCGTGCTTGGATCCGGTCAGCCCGTCGAAGCTCAGAAGCCCAAGAACGCCAGCGGGTCCCACGAGGATGCGAGCGCGGACCCCACGTCGTCGAGTCCGGTGAAGGCGGCGCCTGCATCGAGCGGATTGGCTGCGTTGATGTCGCCGAACAGCGAGCTCAGGTCGACGTTGCCGAACGGCGTCACCAACATGTCGATGACGGTGCCGTCATCACCCGGGGTGGCGATGTAGATGTTCTCCCAGCCGCCGCCCAAGTTGAAGACGTCGTAGACGGTGCCCACCGCCGGCAGCATCGAGGCGTCCACACCGTCGGCGGCGGTGACAGTCTGAATGGTGAACTCGGTGTTGGTAAAGCCCAGCAGGTTGGTCACACCCGTGGCGGTAGAGATGGTGCCGAGGTCGGTGGTGCTTGACCCGCTGCCGCTGTAGACGTCGAAGTCCTGAATATTCAGGTTGAGCGGGATGGTGTCGTACTTCTGGATCTGCCCGGATGCGAGGCTCAGCAGTGGCGCAATGCCGAGCAGGGCGGGGGCGTCCTTGAAACCCTCGGTGCCGTCCGCCATCATCGGGTCGAAAGTGAAGCCGCCGAGGGTGAAGGCGTCGGGCATGGTGCTGTCGCCGACGAGTAGACCGGTGAAGGCGTCGCCCGGGTGCAGCGGGTTGGCGGCGTTGATACCGCCGAACAGCGAGTCCAGATTCATGTTGCCGAATGGCGTCACCAGAGTGTCGGTGACGGTGCCGTGGGTGATGGTGCCGTCGTCGGCGGTGACATCGGGAGTGGCGGTGTAGACGTTCTGCCAGCCGTTGCCGAGGTTTAACACGTCATAGACCGTCCCGGTTGCCGGCAGACCCGACCCGTCCGCACCGGTAGGGGTGGCGCTGAGAACGGTGAACTGGGTGTTGGCCATGCCCAGCAGATTCGTCGCGGACACACCGGTGTCGATGGTGCCCACCTGGGTGGCGCCGGACCCGACGCCGCTGTAGACGTCGAACTCTTGCGGCGCGAGCGCGACTGATCCCAGCAGTATGCCGCCGCCGAGGTTCAGTAGTGGCGGTGTGCCGCCGAGGGCGGAGACGGGGTTGAAGCCTTCGGTCACGGTGCCGTCCTCAGCGGTGCTGAACGGGTCGAAGGTGGTGCTGCCGATGGCGAAGGCGTCATCACCGCCGGCGCCGGTGGCCGCTTCCAGACCGGCGAAGGCGTCGCCGGGCTGCAGCGGGTCGGCGGCGTTGACGCCGGCGAACAGCGAGCTCAGGTCGATGTTGCCGAACGGGGTCACCAGCTTGTCGGTGACGGTGCCGCTGGTGTCTCCGACGCTCGGTGTCGCGGTGTAGACGTTGTAGAAGCCGCCGCCCAGGTTGAGCACGTCATAGACCGTCCCCAGCGCCGGCAGGCCGGTTGCATCGCCGGTGACGCCGGTGACGACGAACTCGGTGTTGGGCAGACCGAGGAGGTTCGTGACGGTTTCGTTGGTGTCGATGCTGCCGAGGGCGGTCGCGCTCGACCCGGTACCGCTGTACACGTCGAAGGTTTGCGGCGAGAGATCCAGCGTATTACCGAAAAAGCTCACTGTCCCGCCACCGAGGCTCAATAGCGGCGGAGCAAGGCTGATCGGAAGGACAGGGTTGAAGCCCGCGTCGCCAGACAGATTGATGGGGTCGAAAGTGGCGCCGTTGATGGTGAAGGCATCCTCACCGGGCGCGGCGGCAGCAACCGCGGCCTGCAGAAACGCTGCGGCCAGTAACCCGCCACCCGCGGTGGCGGCAACGGCGGCCGCCTGGGCTCGTCGGTTCGTCATGGAGCCTTCCAATCTGTTGGGCGGGACTCAGGAACAGATGAGTTACCCATGAGTAGGTTGAGAGAAAGCTACTACGCGTGTTCTCTGTCACACAAGGGATTCGCGAAGCATAATGCGGGGAAATTTCGTCATTTCGGGAGACGAAACGGTTAAATTCTGCCGAATTTTGCCGATTCGCGGCCCCACAGTGGCAAATAGTCGATCTATGCATGCGCCTGATTCTGGGCCGCCACTGAGAAGCGCTGAATAATCGCCCGGACCGTCAGCGTGAACGCAGACACCCCCACTTGGCGTCAGACGCCGAGCGGGGGTGTCGTGTATACCCGGTTAGAACCAGCTGCCCGGGTCGAACAGGTCGAAGCCCGCCGCGGCGGCGCCGGCCGCGTCGAGGCCCGAGACCGCGTCGCCCGCGTCAAGCGGTGCGACGGCATCGAACATGCTGAACATGCCCGACAGGTCGAAGGTGCCGAACGGGGTGATCAACGTGTCGGTGATGCTCGATGCTGCCGTGCCGTCGGCGTTAGGGATGGCCTCGTAGACGTTGGTGAAGCCCCAGAGGTCGGTGACGCTGTAGACCGTGCCCAGCGTGGGCAAGTCGGCGATCTGCGCGTCGGTGAGACCGGAGGCGGCATCGACCGAGGTGACGGTGAACTGGGTGGTCTCGATTCCGAGAATGTTCGACATGTTCTCGCCGAAACTGACCGTGCCCAGGGTGGCGCCGCTGTCGTCGTACACCGAGATACCGTCCTGGGTGGGCAGGAACGCCCCGAGCGCGTTGACGCCGGCGATCTGCAGCAGCGGTGCGATACCGAATAGTGGATAGCTGGCATCGGTGCTGAACCCGTCGCTGCCCGGGTCGAAGGTGGTCCCGCCGATGGTGAACGCGTTGTCGCTGAGGGCGGCGCTGTCAGACGTCGCGGCGAGCGCACCCAGCGGCGCAGCCGGATCCAGCGGGCTGGTCGCGTCAAAGGTCGTCGGTATGTTGAGGTTGCCGAACGGGGTGACCAGGGTGTCGGTGATGGTGGCCGGCCCGCCGTCAATACCCGGGACGGCTTCGTAGACGTTGGCAAAACCACCACCGAGGTCGGTGACGCTGTAGACCGTCCCGACGGCGGGTAGGTCGGCGAGATTGATGTTGTTGAGCACGCTTGCTATTTCATCGTTGGTGATCTCGCTGCCGGCGAGGTTGAGATCGCTGGGAAGAAGCGAGATGAGAACGTCATTGCCGGTGATGTCACCGCTGCCGTAGCGGAGGATGTCGCTGTTGGCGGCCAGGGCATTCGCCAGGTCTTCTGCGGTGAAATCGGCGCTGCTGAAGTCTAAGTCAGCGGCTAGGGCGCTTTCGAGCGTGGAGGTGGCCGGGTCGATGGCGCCGACGGTGAACTGGGTGCTGTCGATGCCGAGCACGTCGGAGTACCAGAGGAAGGTGTGGACGGTGCCGGCGTCGGTACCGTCGGCGTACGCCGTGAAGTCCTGCTCCGCCTGGGTACCTTCTATGCCGGAACCGGAGATATTGAGGGCGCTGGCCTGCAAACTCAGCAGCGGCGCGAAGCTGGACAAAGACAACGGCATAGGGATGTCGATGCCGTCGCTGCCCGGGTCGAAGGTGGTGGCCCCGATGGTGAACGCATTGTCGCTGAGCCCGCTGATGCCGGATGCGTTCCCCAGGGCTTCCAGAGGGGCACCCGGGTCCAGCGGTGCGATGGCGTCATAGGGGGTCGGTAGGTCGAAGTTGCCGAACGGGGTGACGAACGTGTTGGTGATGCTGGAGGCGGCCGTTCCGTCGGCGTTGGGCACGGCCACGTAGACGTTCGCGAAGCCGCCGCCGAGGTTGGTGATGCTGTACACCGTGCCGTCGGCGGGCAGCTCGGCGGCTTGAGCGGCGGTCAGCCCGTCGGCCGCAGTGCTGCTGGTGACGGTGAACTGCGCGGTGACGATGCCCAGGAGATTCTGAACGTTGGTCGAGGTTAGAAGTGTGCCGAGCGTTTCGCCGCTGCTGTCCTCGATGGTGAACTGCTGCGAGCCGAGGCTGAACAGGCCCAGCAGGCTGTCGCTGCCGAGCGAGAGCAGCGGGGCATTGGCGAACATCGGGGTGAGAGCTTCATAGCCGTCGGTCTGCGTGCCGGTCAGCGCGTCGATCGCCACCGGGTCGGTGAAGCTGATATCGCCGATGGTGAACCCGGCGTTGGATCCGCTGTCGGCGACCGCGATCGCCGCGTGCAGAAACGCTGCTGTCAGCAGCCCGCCCCCGGCGGTGGCGGCAATCGTGAAAGCCTGGATACGTCGGTTCATCGTCACACACCTTTCAATCTGTTAGCTGGGGACCGAAGCTCAGAACCAGCTGCCCGGGTCGAAGAGGTCGAAGCTGCCTGCGGCCGTTGACGCCGCGTCGTCGAGACCGGTGAAGGCATCGCCCGGGTCGAGCGGGCCCGCGGCGTTGAAGCTGCCGAACAGCGAGCTCAGGTCGACGTTGCCGAACGGCGTCACCAGCGTGTCGGTGATGGTGCCGTCCTCGCCGGGAGTGGCGATGTAGATGTTCTGCCAACCGCCGCCCAGGTTGAAGACGTCGTAGACCGTTCCCACCGCCGGCAGTGCGGAGGCGTCGATATCGTCTGCGGCCGTGACACTTTGGACGGTGAACTCGGTGTTGGTAAAGCCCAGCAGCTCGGACACGTTCACGCTTGTCCTGACGGTCCCGAGGTCGCTGTCGCCAGAGCCGCCGTAGACGTCGAAGTCTTGCGGCGAAAAGTTGATCGGCGCATCGGTGGTGCCGATGCCGACCGTGGCGCCGCCGAGGTTCAACAGCGGGGCTGCGCCGATCAACGCCGGAATGACGTGGAAGCCCTCGGTCGAGACGCCGCCGGTCGTGGTGAACGGGTCGAAGACATAGCCGCCGAGACTGAAGGCATCCTCGCCGAAGGAACTGTCGCCGACCTGCAGGCCGGTGAAGGCGTCGCCCGGGTCGAGCGGGTTGGCCAGATTGATGCCACCGAACAGTGCGTCCAGGCTCATGTTGCCGAACGGGGTTACCAGGGTGTCGGTGACGGTGCCGCTGGTAACGGTGCCGTCGGCGGCGATGACGTCCGGGGTGGCGGTGTAGACGTTCGCCCAGCCGTTGCCGAGGTTGAACGCGTCGTAGACGGTGCCCACGACCGGTAGCTGCGCGGCCTCCACTCCGTCGGCCGGGGTGACGCCTTGGACGATGAACTCGGTGTTGGTCATGCCCAGCAGGTTGGTCACGTCCACAGCGGTGTTGATGCTGCCCACTTCGGTGGCGCTCGACCCGGTTCCGCTGTAGACGGTGAAGTCTTGCGGGGCGAAGGGGGTCGGCTGGGTTTGGGGGAAGGACGTACTGAGCGTCAGCTGGCCGCCGCCGAGGTTCAACAGCGGCGGAATGCTCGCCAGCGAGTCGACTGGAGCGAAGCCCTCAGTCGTCGTGTCGCCGGACGTGGTGAAAGGGTCGAAGGTGTAGTTGCCGATGGTGAAGGCATCGTCGCCGATGCTGCTGTTGCCGGCCTGTAGCGCGGCGAAGGCGTCGCCGGGCTGCAGCGGATTGGCGGCGTTCATCGCGGCGAACAGTGAGCTCAGGTCGGTGTTGCCGAACGGGGTCACCAGGGTGTCGGTGACGGTGCCGTCTTCGCCCGGGGTGGCGACGTAGACGTTGTAGAAGCCGCCGCCCAGGTTGAACACGTCGTAGACAGTGCCGGCGACCGGGAGTGCCGAGGCGTCGGCACCGTCGGCGGGGGTGCTGTCGAGGACGGTGAACGCGGTGTTGGGCAGGCCGAACAGGTAGGACACGGTTTCGTTGGTGTCGATGCTGCCGAGTGCGGTGGTGCCGTTGTAGAGGTCGAAGCTCTGCGGGGCGAGATTGAGGATGCCGAGGGCTTTCCCGCCGCCGAGGGCCAGCAGCGGCGGAGCCAGGCTGAGCGGACCGACAGGGTCGAAGCCCTGGCCGCCATCGGCCAATGTCGGGTCGAACGTAGTGCCGTCGATGGTGAACGCGTCCTCACCGGGTGCGGCGACACCGACCGCGGCTTGGAGAAACGCTGCGGTCAGGAGTCCGCCACCCGCAGTGGCGGCAATAACGGCCGCCTGTGCACGCCGATTCGTCATCAGGCCTTCCAATCCGTTGGTCGGGCTCAGGAACAGGTGAGTTACCCATGAGTACGTTGAGAAAAATTACCCGGGTGTTCTGCGTCACACAAGAATTTTTCGGGCCACGATGCGGGAAATTTCGACCGATCTAGGAGACAAATCGGAGGAATTGCGGACAAAAGATGCCCATTTGCGGCCTGCCGTGCGGCGCGGCCAGCTGACCGTGGGCTCGATTCCGGCGCCGTAATGGCTGAGGAACTGACTAGGCCGTTAAGAGCGGGGCGATCCAGGTCAACTCGGCCGGAAGCTGGGAACTCCAGTAGGCCCCGTCATGTCCGCCCGGGGAGAATCCTCCGGCCGGAGGACTGGGCAACTGCGCGATGAAGGCCTGGGTCGCCGAATAGAACGGATCGGAGTTGCCGCAGTCCACCCGGATCGGGATCGATCCCAGGCTCGGCATCCCGAAGACCGAGTTAGCTGCGAAATCCGTTGCGCCGTCGAACGCTCCCGGCGCCGTGGCCCCGGGCGACAGCCACAGTGCGGGACTCACCGCGCAGATCGCCGCGGTCCTGCGGGCACCGAGCCGGCCCCCGAGCAGCAGTGCGCCATAACCGCCCATCGACCAGCCGATGAAACCCACCCGGGAGGTGTCCAGACCCTGGTCTGCCAGCAACGGCAGCAACTCATCGGTCACCATCGCGCCAGAGTCCTCCCCGGAGGCGCGCCGGTGCCAGTAACTGCCGCCGCCGTCGACGGCCACCACCGCGAACGGCGACAGCCCGGCGGCGACCGCCTCGGCCAGCCCCTGCTCGACTCCGCCGGCCATCACCGTCGCGGCGTCACTGCCTTTGCCGTGCAATGCGATAAGCGGCCGCAGCGGCTCGGTCTGTCCCGGCGGCCGGGCTATCGCCCAATTGGTGGTGATTCCACCACGCGCCGCCGAGGGGAACGAGCCGGTCGTCATCGTCGGCGCCGCCTGCGGCGGCGCGGCCGACGCCGGCCGAGCGCCGAGCAGCGAACCCGCCGCGCCCACTGTGCCCATTGCGGCGCCGAGACGCAGCACCGCCCGTCGGCTCAAGTCCGGCATGGCGGTCATCATGCCAGCACGCGCCGTTTGTCCGAAAAGACGGAAACCGATGATGCGGCGCCAGCTGTGCTGGCAGCATCTCTAGGCGTGATGACAGCGGTCACGCCCAAGGGCGAACGCCGACGGTATGCCCTGATCAGCGCCGCCGCCGAGCTACTGCGCGAGGGCGGCTTCGAAGCGGTGCGGCATCGTGCGGTGGCGCAGCGCGCGGGTCTCCCGTTGGCGTCGACCACCTACTACTTCTCCTCATTGGACGACCTGATCGCCAGTGCGGTGGAACACATCGGAATGTTGGAGGTCGCTCAGTTGCGCGCCCGCATCGCCGGCCTGTCCCGCCGGCGGCGCACCGCCGAGACCACCGCGGACATGCTGGTGGACCTGCTGGTGGGGTCGCATGAGGAACCGGCGAACGGCACCCAGATCGCCGAGCAGCTCATCTCCCGCTACGAGCGGTCCATCGTCTGCGCCCGCCAGCCCGCCCTGCGGGAAATCCAGCGCCGCATCCTGCACCAGCGGTCCGACGCTGTCGCCGAAGCCGTCGAACGTTCCGGGCGGATCGCCCGGGTTGAGATGGCATATGCCCTGGTCTGTCTGGTTGACGGGGCGGTGATGGCGGCCCTGGTCGACGACCGGCAGGGGCCGCGGGTCGTTGCCCGGGCGGCGGTGATCGACGTGATCGACCTGCTCGCGCCGCTGGACCAACGCGCCGTGTCAGCCTGAGAAGCTCACACGGTATGCTGCGGCGACCCCGTTGCCGCTGTTTGCTACTGGCGAGTAACCGGGAGTGCCAAGACACCTAGAAACGCCTACGAGAAGCGAATGCGGAGAGCTACGTCATGAATATCGGTGTCCTATCCGAGGCGCAGCCCACTGAGACGCGTGTGTCGGCGACGCCGGCGACGGTCGCTGCGTTGATCCAGCTCGGCTACGACGTCGTAGTGGATGCCGGCGCCGGGGAGGCGTCGTCCTTCACCGACCCGGCCTACGTCGAAGCCGGCGCAACCATCGGCGACGCCCGCGCCGCCGACATCGTCTTCGGGGTCAACGCTCCCTCGACCGAGCAGCTGGACGCGATGAAGCCGGGTGCGACACTGATCAGCCTGCTGGCGCCGGCACTGAACCCGGATCGGGTGGAGGATCTGGCCCGCCGGCCGATCACGGCGCTGTCGATGGACGCGGTGCCCCGGATCTCGCGGGCGCAATCCCTGGATGTGCTGAGCTCGATGGCCAACATCGCCGGCTACCGGGCCGTGATCGAGGCCGCTCATGTCTTCGGCCGCTTCTTCACCGGTCAGGTGACCGCCGCCGGCAAGGTGCCACCGGCCAAGGTGCTGGTGGTCGGCGCCGGGGTGGCCGGTCTGGCCGCGATCGGCGCGGCCGGCAGCCTGGGGGCGATCGTGCGCGCCACCGACCCGCGGCCCGAGGTCGCCGATCAAGTCCGCTCCCTCGGTGGCGAGTACCTGTCGATCGAGTCCGATGAGGCCGAGGTCTCGGCGACCGGTTACGCCAAGGAGATGGGCGACGACTACAAGGCCCGCGAGGCGGCGCTCTATGCCGAGCAGTGCAAAGACGTCGACATCATCATCACCACCGCGCTCATTCCCGGTAAGCCCGCGCCCCGGATCATCACCGCCGAAATGGTGGCGTCGATGAAAGCCGGCAGCGTGATCGTGGACATGGCCGCGGCCAACGGCGGCAACGTCGAAGGCACCGTCAAGGACCAGGCCGTGGTCACCGACAACGGGGTAACGATCATCGGCTACACCGACCTCGCCGGTCGGCTGCCCGCGCAGGCCTCGCAGCTCTACGGCACCAACCTGGTCAACCTGATGAAGCTGATGACACCGGGCAAGGACGGCCAGCTGGTGCTGGACTTCGACGACGTGGTGCAGCGGTCGATGACGGTGGTGCGCGACGGTGAGTCGACGTGGCCCCCGCCGCCGGTGCAGGTCTCGGCCGCGCCGGCCAAGGCCACTGAAGCAGCCCCGGTGGCCGCGCCGTCGCCGAAGGCGCCGATGCCGCCCGCGCGGCGGCTGGGACTGGTGGTCTGCGCGGCGGCGGTGTTGTTCGTGCTGGTGGCGCTGGCCCCCGCGGCGCTGCAGGTACACCTGACGGTGTTCGCGCTGGCGATTGTGATCGGCTACTACGTGATCGGGCATGTGCACCACGCGCTGCACACACCGCTGATGTCGGTGACCAATGCCATCTCGGGGATCATCGTGGTCGGAGCACTGCTGCAGATCGGTCACGACGACCCGGCGATCACGGCGGTGGCGACCGCGGCGATCCTGCTGGCCAGCATCAACATCTTCGGTGGCTTCGCGGTGACCCGCCGCATGCTGGCCATGTTCTCCCGCAGCTAGAGCCTGCCCAAGACGCCCCAATAGTTGGAGTAGAACCCGCTTATGTTCTCTGTTGACACCGCCGCCTCTGCGGCATACATCGTCGCGGCGCTGTTGTTCATCCTGGCGCTGGCCGGGCTGAGTAAGCACGAAACGTCCAAGGCCGGCAACAGCTTCGGCATCGTCGGCATGGCGGTGGCGCTGGCCGCGACGATCACGCTGGCCGTGCACCACGGCATCGGGACGGTCGGCCTGGGACTGCTGATCGGGGCCACCGTGGTCGGCGCGGCGATCGGGCTGTGGCGGGCGAAGGTGGTCGAGATGACCGGCATGCCCGAGTTGATCGCACTGCTGCACTCCTTCGTCGGTTTGGCCGCCGTGCTGGTCGGCTGGAACGGTTATCTGCACGTCGAGCACCGTCCGCTCGGTGCCGCAGCCAGCGAACTGGACGCCGGGGGGCTGTTGGGCATCCACTCCGCCGAGGTGTTCATCGGGGTGTTCATCGGTGCGGTCACCTTCACCGGTTCGATCGTGGCCAACCTCAAGCTCTCGGCACGGATGAAATCCAACCCGCTGATGCTGCCCGGCAAGAACTTCCTCAATGTCGGCGCCCTGGTCGCGTTCTTCGCACTGACGGTGTGGTTCGTACGTGATCCGCAGCTGTGGCTTTTGATCGTGGTCACCGTGCTGGCGTTGGCGCTGGGCTGGCACCTGGTGGCCTCCATCGGCGGTGGGGACATGCCGGTGGTGGTCTCGATGCTCAACAGCTACTCCGGTTGGGCCGCGGCGGCCTCAGGCTTCCTGCTCTCCAACGACCTGCTGATCATCACCGGCGCGCTGGTCGGCTCCTCGGGTGCCTACCTGTCCTACATCATGTGCAAGGCGATGAACCGGTCATTCATCTCGGTGATCGCCGGCGGCTTCGGGATCGAGGCCGGCCCGTCCGACGACAAGGACTACGGCGAGCATCGCGAGATCACCGCCGAAGGGGTGGCCGAGCTGCTGTCCGGCGCCGACTCGGTGATCATCACGCCGGGCTACGGCATGGCCGTCGCGCAGGCCCAGTACGGCGTCGCCGACCTCACCCGCAAACTGCGCGAGCGCGGGATCAACGTGCGCTTCGGCATCCACCCTGTCGCCGGCCGGCTGCCCGGGCACATGAACGTGCTGCTGGCCGAGGCCAAGGTGCCCTACGACATCGTGCTGGAGATGGACGAGATCAACGAGGACTTCGACGACACCTCCGTCGTCCTGGTGATCGGCGCCAACGACACCGTCAACCCGGCCGCCGCCGAAGACCCGTCCAGCCCGATCGCGGGGATGCCGGTGCTGACCGTGTGGGAGGCCGACAACGTGATCGTCTTCAAGCGCTCGATGGCATCCGGTTACGCCGGCGTGCAGAACCCGCTGTTCTTCCGGCAGAACTCGGCCATGCTGTTCGGCGACGCCAAGGACCGGGTCGAGGACATCCTGCACGCGCTGTAGGACCTGCTGCCGGCCGCCGCCAGCACCGTAAGCTAGCTGCTCGTGAGTATCCCCAATGTGCTGGCCGCCCGTTACGCCAGCACCGCGATGACCGACATCTGGTCGCCGCGGGCCAAGGTCGTCGCCGAACGCCGGCTGTGGCTGGCGGTGCTGCGCGCCCAATCCGAACTGGGCGTGCGGGTACCCGAACAGGCGATCGCCGATTATGAGGCCGTCCTCGAAGACGTCGACCTGGCCTCGATCGCCGCCCGCGAGCGGGTGACCCGCCACGACGTGAAAGCCCGCATCGAGGAGTTCAATGCGCTGGCCGGCCACGAGCACGTGCACAAGGGGATGACCAGTCGCGACCTGACCGAGAACGTCGAGCAGCTGCAGATCCGGCAGTCGCTGGAGTTGGTGTTCAGCCACGGGCTGGCGGTGGTGGCCCGGCTGGTCCACCACGCGGTGGCCTACCGCGACCTGGTGATGGCCGGGCGCAGCCACAACGTCGCCGCGCAGGCCACCACGCTGGGTAAGCGGTTCGCCTCGGCGGCCGAGGAGACGCTGATGGCGCTGACCCGGGTGCGCGAGCTGATCGACCGCTACCCGCTGCGCGGCATCAAAGGTCCGATGGGCACCGCCCAGGACATGCTGGACCTGTTCGACGGCGACACCGCCAAACTCGCGCATTTGGAGCGCTCTGTCGCAGAATTCCTGGGGTTCTCCGCGGTGCTGACCAGTGTCGGGCAGGTTTATCCCCGCTCGCTGGACCACGACGTGGTCTCCGCCCTGGTGCAACTGGGCGCCGGGCCGTCATCGCTGGCCCACACCATCCGCCTGATGGCCGGCCATGAATTGGTCACTGAGGGTTTCGCGCCCGGCCAGGTGGGTTCCTCGGCGATGCCGCACAAGATGAACACCCGCAGTTGTGAGCGGGTCAATGGCCTGCAGGTGGTGCTGCGCGGTTACGCGTCGATGGCCGCCGAGCTGGCCGGGGCGCAGTGGAACGAGGGCGACGTGTTCTGTTCGGTGGTGCGCCGGGTTGCGCTGCCCGACGCGTTCTTCGCCATCGACGGGCAGACCGAGACGTTCCTCACCGTGCTCGACGAATTCGGCGCCTACCCGGCGGTGATCACCCGCGAACTGGACCGCTACCTGCCGTTCCTGGCCACCACCAAGGTGCTGATCGCCGCGGTGCGCGCCGGGATGGGGCGCGAAGCGGCCCATGAGGTGATCAAAGAACACGCGGTGGCCGTCGCTCTGGCGATGCGGGAACGCGGCGCCGAACCCGACCTGCTGGACCGGTTGGCCGCCGACGAGCGGCTGCCGCTGGACCGTACAGCACTAAAGGCAGCGGTCGCCGACCGGCAGGCGTTCACCGGCGCAGCCGCCGACCAGGTCGACCAAGTCGCCGCCGCGGTGACCGAACTGGCCGACCGGTATCCCGAGGCGGCCGGCTACACCCCGGGCGCGATTCTCTAACCGGCCATGAGCGTGACGCGATGGCCGGCACCGGACGCCTTCGCGGTAGTGATGGCGACCGGCATCCTGTCGATCGGCGCGCGCGACCACCACTACCCTTGGCTCTCGGACATTTTGGGCGTGCTGACGACCATCGCGCTGGTGATGCTGACGGTGGCCGCGGTGCGCGCCGTTCCCCGCTGGGATCTTCGCGACCCTGACGTGACGCTGCGGCTGTTCACCTTCGTCGCCGCGTGCGCGGTACTGGACTCCCGACTGGTCGCCCACCCGGTGGTGGTGCGTGGCCTGGGCCTGCTGGCGCTGACGGCCTGGCTGGCACTGGTGGCCCTGACGTGCCGCAACATGGCTTCGTCCGGCCTGCTCGAGCTGCGTGCCCGCGCCCACGGTGCCTGGGAACTGGCCGGCGTCGGCACGTCGGGGCTGGCGATCGTCGCCGCGCAGGTCGCCCGCCATACCGGTGCTCGCGGCTGGGCGGGGCTGGCGGTGGTGGTGTGGCTGCTGGCGATCGCGGTCTACGCCGTGATGACCTGGCTGATCCTGCGGCGCACCGTGCATGAGCGCAAGGACCGCGACGGCTTCGAGCCCGATGACTGGATCCTGATGGGGGCGTTGGCTATTGCCACCCTGGCCGGCCACACGATCTACCGCGGGGCCGCGGATTGGCTGGCAGGTCCGGTGCGTGCCGTCACCATCGCGACCTGGGCGGTGGCCAGCCTATGGATCCCGCCGCTGGTCTACTTCGTGCTGCACCGGGTCAACCGGCGTCCGGCGGTCCTGCAACTCACCGGCGCGTGGTGGGCGCTGATCTTCCCATTGGGGATGTACTCGGTGGCCACCGGTGCGATCGCCGCGGAGCTGCAGGCGCCCGCCCTGCAGACCGTGTCGCTGGTGTTCTTCTGGAACGCGCTGACGGCCTGGGTGATCGTGGCGGTCGCCGGGCTGCTGCGGTTCCGGCGCGACTGCTCCCGCGCCGCGCCGGCTATGGCGCAGGGGCGCGCCGAGATCGCCGGGCCAGACCCGCGGAGTGCAGCTCCAGGGCGGCCAGGCCGGCGATCACGGCGCGGTCGGCGTGCCGCCACGCACCGACCGGATCGGGACTGACCGCGGTGAGCTTGCCCAGCGGCCGGTTGCTCAGCGCGCGCAGTGCGAGCAGTTGCTCACCGGCCGGGGTGGCGGCCAGCGTCAACACCGCCCGCTTGCGCAGAAAGAACCGCAGCCGCAGCGCCAGCCACGGCATCGCCACCGCCAGGATCGGCGGTGCCGCGACCGCGATCGCCAGCAGGTAGGCCAACCAGCCGGCGGTGGTGTTCAGGTTGTGGCCGGCGCCGGCGATGTCGACGGCCGCCTCACCGGCTGCGGTCAGCGGCTTGCTCACCGCGTCGCCCACCAGCGGAATGCGATCCGCGCTGTGCCCGGCCGAGGCCAGACTCTCGGCCACGCCATTGGCGCCCCGCTCGAACTGCCGCCCGACCCCGGCGATGGTGGCTACCGCCCCGTGCACCGCAAGGGCGACCAGAACCCACAGAAAGGTCCACACCGCGACGACGGCGTCGCTGAACAGTTGGGCCAACAGGCGGCCGGGGGAGGTGGCGTAGGGCAGCAACCGTGAAGTCATGGATCCGATCCCAACACACCCGAACGGTCTCCTGCCCCTGGTTTCGACGGTGGGGGTCCGCTGCGCGCCCGGCTCCGCCGCGCTCGCGACCGCCGCTAAGCTGGCCTGATGTCGCGTCCCGCGCTCTCCGATTACCAGCACCTGGCCAGCGGCAAAGTCCGCGAACTGTATCGGATCGACGACAAGCACCTGTTGTTCGTCGCCACCGACCGGATCTCGGCGTTCGACTACATCCTGGACAGTCAGATCCCCGACAAGGGCCGGATCCTCACCGCGATGAGTGTCTTCTTCTTCGACCTCGTCAACGCCCCCAACCACCTGGCCGGCCCGCCCGACGACCCGCGCATCCCCGATGAGGTGCTGGGCCGGGCATTGGTGGTGCGCCAGCTGCAGATGATGCCGATCGAGTGCGTGGCACGCGGCTACCTGACCGGCTCGGGCCTGCTGGACTATCAGCGCAGCGGCTCGGTCTGCGGCATTCCGCTGCCGCCCGGCCTAGTGGAGGCCAGCAAATTCGCCAATCCGCTGTTCACCCCGGCCACCAAGGCAGAGATCGGCGAGCACGACGAGAACATTGCGTTCGCGCAGGTGATCGACCTGGTGGGGCCGGTGCGGGCCGGCCAGCTTCGCGATCGCACCCTGCAGACCTACGTTCAGGCGGCCGACCACGCCCTGACCAAGGGAATCATCATCGCCGACACCAAGTTCGAGTTCGGGGTGGACGAACACGACAATCTGGTGCTGGCCGACGAGGTGTTCACCCCCGACTCGTCGCGGTACTGGCCGGCCGATCACTATCAGGCCGGGGTGGTGCAGGAAAGCTTCGACAAGCAGTTCGTGCGCAACTGGCTCACCGGCCCGGAATCCGGCTGGGATCGGGCCGGCACCGAGCCGCCCCCGCCGCTCCCGGATGACATCATTGCCGCCACCCGTGCCCGTTATGTGGAGGCCTACGAACGCATCTCAGGCCTGTCCTTCGATAACTGGGTCGGCCCCGGGGTATGACCGACGTCTCACGAGCGCTGCCGGATCCCCCTTCGGCCAAGCGAGTGGAAACCACTCGCGCCCACCACGGGGACGTCTTCATCGACCCCTACGAATGGCTGCGAGACAAGTCCGACCCCGCGGTGGTCGCCCATTTGGAGGCTGAGAACGCTTACACCGACGCCGCGACAGCGCACCTGGAACCGTTGCGGCAGAGTATTTTCGACGAGATCAAGGCCCGCACCAAGGAGACCGACCTGTCGGTGCCGGCCCGGCGCGGCGACTGGTGGTACTACGGACGCACCTTCGAGGGAAAGCAGTACGGCGTCCAGTGCCGGTGTCCCGTCGGTTCTGACGACGACTGGGTCCCGCCCCGACTCGATGGGGCCACCGAGATCCCCGGCGAGCAGGTGCTGCTGGACCAGAACGCCGAGGCGCAGGGTCACGACTTCTTCTCGCTCGGCGCCGCCGGCGTCAGCCCGGACGGCAATATCCTGGCTTACTCCGTCGACGTCATCGGCGATGAGCGGTACACGCTGCGGTTCAAGGACTTATCCACCGGCGAACTGCTCCCCGACGAGATCGCCGGGATCGGCGCCGGGGTGACCTGGGCGACCGACAACCGCACCGTCTACTACGTCACGGTCGACGCGGCCTGGCGCCCGGACACCGTGTGGCGGTACCGGATCGGCGCCGACCGGCCCGCCGAGCAGGTCTACCACGAGGACGACGAACGGTTCTGGCTGTCGGTGGGGCGCACCCGCAGCGACGCCTACGTGCTGATCGCGGCCGGGTCGTCGATCACCTCCGAGGTGCGCTACGCCGACGCGGCCGATCCGCAGGCGGAGTTCACCGTGGTGCTGCCGCGCCGCGAAGGCGTCGAATACTCGGTGGAGCACGCGATTCTCGACGGCCGGGACCGGTTTCTCATCCTGCACAACGACGGTGCGGTCAACTTCACCTTGGTGCAGGCGCCGGTGGAGGACCCGACCGCGCAGCAGACCCTGATCGCCGGGCGTGATGACGTACGTCTTGATGTGGTGGATGCCTTCGCGCACCATCTCGTCGTCGGCTACCGAGCCGAGGGGCTGCCGCGCCTTCAATTGTGGCCGATCAGTGGCGACGGTGATTATCTACCGCCGCAGGAGATCACGTTCGACACCGAGCTGACCTCCTCGGGCCTGGCGGCCAACCCGAACTGGGATTGCCCGAAACTGCGGGTGGGCGCGACGTCGTTCATCACCCCGGTCCGTATCTACGACATCGACCTCGCGAGCGGTGAACGCACCCTGCTGCGAGAGCAGCCGGTGCTCGGTGGGTACCGGAGCGGAGACTATGTCGAATACCGGGACTGGGCCTATGCCGAGGACGGCACCCGGGTCCCGGTGTCGGTCGTGCACAGGGCCGGAATCGAACTACCGGCTCCCACGCTGCTCTACGGTTACGGCGCCTATGAGATGTGCGAGGACCCGCAGTTCTCGATCGCCCGGCTGTCGCTGCTGGACCGAGGCATGGTGTTCGCCGTTGCACACGTCCGCGGCGGCGGCGAGCTGGGCCGGTTGTGGTACGAACACGGCAAGTTGCTGGAGAAGAAGAACAGCTTCACCGACTTCGTCGCCGTGGCGCGCCACCTGGGCGAGGCCGGGATCTGCAAGCCGGCCCACCTGGTGGCGATGGGCGGCAGCGCGGGCGGGCTGTTGATGGGCGCGGTGACCAACCTGGCGCCGGAACTGTTCGCCGGCGTGGTCGCGCAGGTTCCGTTCGTCGACCCGCTGACCACGATCCTGGACCCGTCGCTGCCGCTGACCGTCACCGAGTGGGACGAGTGGGGAAACCCGTTGGACGACAAGGACGTCTACTTCTACATGAAGTCCTATTCGCCCTATGAGAACATCACCGGCCGGGCGTACCCGCCGATCCTGGCGATGACCTCACTGCACGACACCCGGGTGTACTACGTCGAGCCGGCGAAGTGGGTTGCGGCGCTGCGGCATAGCAAGACCGACGCCAACCAGGTACTGCTGAAAACCCAGATGAACGCCGGCCACGGCGGCATTTCCGGGCGATATGAGCGCTGGAAGGAGATCGCGTTCCAATACGCCTGGCTGCTGGCGACGGCCGGCTGCGACCTTCCCGGGAAACACTGATCGGGCGAACCGTTCGCCGCCGCCGGCACCTTCGCCGCGGTGGCGACCATGGGCCGCGACCCCGGCGCCGTCAGCGGGTAACCTCGCGGCCATGAGCCTCGCTGAAATCCCCCTGACCACCCTCAACGGCCAGTCCACATCGCTGGCAGACTTTGCCGACCGCGCGGTCCTGGTCGTCAACGTCGCCTCCAAATGTGGACTGACCCCGCAGTACGGCGCCCTGGAGAAGCTCGCCCGGGATTACGCCGAGCGCGGGCTGACCGTGCTCGGGGTGCCCTGCAACCAGTTCATGGGCCAAGAACCCGGAACCCCCGAGGAGATCCAGACCTTCTGCTCGACCGCCTACGGGGTCACGTTTCCGCTACTGGCCAAGACCGACGTCAACGGTGATGACCGGCACCCGCTGTATGCCGAGCTGACCAAGACCGCCGACGCCGACGGCTCCGCCGGCGACGTGCAGTGGAACTTCGAGAAGTTTCTGCTCGCCCCCGGGTCGACGGTGGTCAACCGCTTCCGGCCCACCACGGTCCCGGACGCCCCCGAGGTGATCGCCGCCATCGAGGCCGTCCTGCCGAACTAATGCGTACCCGCTCGGAGCGCTTCCCGAGTATCAGGGCGTTGGCGCTGGCTTACCGGTTCCGCGAGAGCCTGTTTCTCCTGCCGCTGCTGATCGTGTTCGGCGGCATGCTGTTGGCCATCCTCTCCCGGGCGGTGGACCGGCGCGTCGGGCCGTCGCCCCGATTCCTGCTGAAGATGGACAGCGGGGTGGCCACCACGTTGCTCAGCACGATCGCCGGCGCGACGATCACCACCGCGGGGGTCATCTTCTCGCTGACCATCGTGAGCCTGCAGCTGGCGAGTTCGCAGCTGTCGCCGCGAGTGATGCGCTGGTTCATCCGGGACCGGCTCAGCCAGGTGGTGATCGGCCTGCTGGTCGCGACGTTCGTGTACTGCGTGCTGAGCCTGCCGGATCTGGACGGATCCTCGCCGGTCCCCGCGCCGCCGGTGACGGTGACGGTGGCGGTGGTGCTGACGATCGTCACGGTCATCACCATCATCGCCCACGTCGACCATCTGGCTCACCGGCTCGAAGTCGGTCAGGTGGTGCGGGAGATCGCCGCGGAGGGCTCGATGGTGATCGACACCGTGGTGGCCGCCGCAGTCGACGAGCAACCGGCCCCCGACACCGACATGGACGCTCCGCCGGAGGCGCTGCGGCTGACCTCGCCGGGCAACGGCTGGATCAGCCGGGTGGACAGTCAGCGGCTGTTGGCCGCCATCCCGCCCAACACCAAGATCCGGTTGGACACGCGCGTTGGCGCCTACATCCACCTGGGTCAGCCGCTGGTCACGATCTGGCCGCCGCCGGCGCACCCGGACCGGGTGCGGCACAAGCTGACCCGGGCGATCGCCGTCAGCGGCAGCCGCACCATGCAGGAGGACATCGACTTCGCGTTCCGTCAGCTCGTCGATATCGGCCTGCGCGCGCTGAGCTCGGCGATCAACGACCCCACCACCGCGGTGGAGGCCACGCTGCGCGTCGGCAGCCTACTGCGCCGCCTGCTGGTGGTGCCCCTGCCGTTGGTGGCGGTGGCCGGCTCGGAGGGGCGGATACTGCTGCGACCGTGGGGCCTTAACGCCAAGGAGTACATCGCGCACGGCTTCGATCAACTCCGTCACGTCGCACCGTCTCAGCCCCTGGTGGCGGCGACGATCCTGCGGGTGGTGCGGATGTTGGTCGTCCACGTCGAGGAACAGGGCCGGCCCGAACACATTCCCGCGCTGCGTGAGCAGGCCGACCTGTTGATGGAATCCCTCACCAAGGCCCCGGACCTGCATCCGCGCGACCTGGCCCGACTGCGGGCGATCGCCGCCAACAGCACCGACCCGGCCAACCACAGCCGTCGCCGCCGGATGACCCCGTAGCCAGCCGGTGTCTTCCTCGATGTCACCGGCCGGTCACCTGCACCGGCAACACTGGGGCTATGACCGGACAGCTGATCGTCTCCATCTCGGGGATCGGCGAACGCACCTGCGCCGACGCCGAGGCGTTCTGCGCGCAACTGGACGCCCGCGTGGTCCCGGTGTCGCTGCTGGTGGCGCCGCGGCTGGGGGCGGACTACCGGCTGGACCGCGACCCGAGCACCGTCGACTGGCTGGTGCATCGACGGGCCGACGGTGCCGCCATCGTCCTGCACGGATTCGACGAGGCCGCCACCAAGAAACGCCGCGGCGAGTTCGCCACCCTGCCCGCCCATGAGGCCAACCTGCGGCTGCTCGGGGCGGACCGCGTGCTGGAGCATCTGGGTTTGCGCACCCGGTTGTTCGCCGCGCCCGGCTGGACGGTGTCGCCGGGAACAGTGCGGGTGTTGCCGGGCAACGGATTCCGTCTGCTCGCCGGTCTGCACACGGTGACCGATCTGGTGACGGACCGCACCGTGCGGGCCCGGGTGGTCGGCGTGGGGGCGGGCTTTCTGGCCGCGCCCTGGTGGTGTCGGATGGTGGTGGCGACCAGCGAACGCATCGCACGCCGCGGCGGTGTGGTGCGGCTGTCGGTGAGCGCTCGCCAGTTGAGCGAACCGGGCGTGGTGGCGGCCATGCTGGACGCGGTGGACGCGGCGCTGGGCCACGGCTGCAGACCGGAACGCTACCGATGGCCGGTCGCGGCCGACGTGGCCTCCGGGCTGAGCGCTTGACTGGTTACCCTGGATCGCCATGAGCGGTAAGGCGGACGCCGACGCAATCATCGTCGGGGCGGGGCTGGCCGGTTTGGTGGCGGCCTGCGAACTGGTGGACCGCGGCCAGCGGGTGCTGATCGTCGACCAGGAGAACAGCGCGAACCTGGGCGGGCAGGCGTTCTGGTCCTTCGGCGGACTGTTCTTCGTCGACAGCCCCGAACAGCGGCGGCTGGGAGTACGCGACAGCCACGAACTGGCACTGCAGGATTGGCTGGGCACCGCCGGATTCGACCGCCCGTGCGACCACTGGCCGCGGCAATGGGCGCACGCCTACGTCGACTTCGCCGCCGGTGAGAAACGCAGCTGGCTGCGGGCCCGCGGGCTGAAGATCTTCCCCCTGGTCGGCTGGGCCGAGCGCGGCGGTTACGGCGCGATCGGGCACGGCAATTCGGTGCCCCGGTTCCACATCAGCTGGGGGACCGGGCCGGCCCTGGTCGAGATCTTCGCGGGCCGGTTGCGGGGCCGGCCGACCGTCCGCTTCGCGCACCGGCACCGGGTCGACGAGCTGATCGTCGAAGACGGCCGGGTGACCGGTGTGCGGGGCAGTGTATTGGAACCGTCCTCCGCGCCGCGTGGTGTGGCGTCGTCACGCAACACGTTGGGGCAGTTCGAATTCCGTGCATCCGCAGTGCTGGTGACCAGCGGTGGCATCGGCGGCAACCTCGATCTGGTGCGCCAGAACTGGCCGGAGCGGATGGGCCGCGTCCCCGACCAGCTACTGGCCGGGGTGCCCGCCCACGTCGACGGCCGGATGATCGGTATCACCGAGGCCGCCGGCGGGCGGGTGATCAACCGGGACCGGATGTGGCACTACACCGAAGGCATCACCAACTACGACCCGATCTGGCCGGGCCACGGTATCCGGATCATCCCCGGTCCGTCACCGCTGTGGCTGGACGCGACGGGCGCCCGGCTGCCCGGGCCGTTGTATCCCGGCTTCGACACCCTGGGCACCTTGGAGCACATCGCTCACTCCGGGCAGGACTACACCTGGTTCGTGTTGAACGCGAAGATCATCGAGAAGGAATTCGCGCTGTCGGGTCAGGAACAGAACCCGGACCTGACCGGGCGCAGCCTGCGTCAGCTGATCACCTCTCGGGCCCGGTCGGGACCGCCGCCACCGGTGCAGGCGTTCGTTGACCGCGGCGTGGACTTCGTCCATGCCGATTCGCTGCGCGATCTGGTCTCGCGCATGAACGACCTGCCCGACGTGGTGCCGTTGGACTACGCGACGGTGGCCGCCGAGGTCACCGCACGCGACCGCGAGGTGGCCAACCGGTTCAGCAAGGACGGCCAGATCACCGCGATCCGTGGTGCCCGGGCCTACCTGGGTGACCGGCTGGGCCGGGTGGTGGCCCCGCACCGGTTGACCGATCCGGGCGCCGGTCCGCTGATCGCGGTCAAGCTGCACATCCTGACCCGAAAGACCTTGGGCGGTTTGGAGACCGACTTGGACTCCCGGGTGCTGGGTGCCGACGGCAAGCCGATCGACGGGCTGTATGCGGCCGGCGAGGTAGCCGGCTTCGGCGGCGGCGGGGTGCACGGTTACCGGGCGCTGGAGGGCACCTTCCTGGGCGGGTGCATCTTCTCCGGCCGTGCTGCCGGCCGGGGCGCCGCCCGCGATATCGCCTGAATCGGGGTTCGCCGCCGCCGCGAGCGTGCGTAGCTGCACGCCCACACCCGGCGTGTCGCCGGACCAACACGCACGCTCGGCGGAATGGGGGTCAGAAGGCGACGGCGCTCTCGGCGGGCAGCACCTGGAAGTCGGTGCGTCCCATCTCGGCGAGCCGGCCGTGATAGATGCCGCGGGCGTCGGCCGCGATGATGCCCTGGTGGATCGGCACCGCGGCGCGCGGCGCCACGGCGCGCAGGTAGTCGACCGCCTCGGCGATCTTCATCCACGGTGCGGCGGCCGGGGCGGCCAGCACATCCACCGGTTCGCCCGGCACGAACAGCGCGTCGCCCGGGTGCATCAACCGGGCCGGGTGCCCGGCGTCGCCGACCAGGTAGGAGATGTTGTCGATCATCGGGATCTCCGGGTGGATCACGGCGTGCTGACCACCCACCCCCCGCACCCTCAGCGAGCCGAGTTCGAAGCAATCCCCGACGTGCACCGGTTGCCACGGCGCTCCCAGCTGGGCGGCGGTCTGCGGGTCGGCGTAGAGCGCCGCCTCCGGATTGGCGTCGATCAGGGCCGGCAGCCGGGCGGTGTCGACGTGGTCGGGGTGCTGATGGGTGATCAGGATCGCCGACAGCCCGGTGATGCCCTCGAAGCCGTGCGAGAAGTTGCCCGGGTCGAACAGCACCGTGGTGTCGACGAAATCGGCGAGCAGGCAGGAGTGGCCGAAGTGGGTCAGACGCATGCCTTCGATTGTGCGCTCCGGCGCCGCAGACGGGCATCGGTATTGTTGACCCGACCGATTCCCGTCGACAGTAGGAGCGCGCGTGGCCCGGGTGGTTGTGCACGTGATGCCCAAAGCCGAGATTCTCGACCCGCAGGGTCAGGCGATCGTCGGCGCGCTTTCCCGGCTCGGACACGCCGGAGTGTCGGACGTGCGGCAGGGCAAGCGCTTCGAACTCGAGGTCGACGATTCGATCGACGACGCCGCGCTCGCCGAGATCGCCGAAACGCTGCTGGCCAACACGGTGATCGAGGATTGGACCGTCAGCCGGGACACGCCGTGAGCGCCCGCGTCGGTGTCATCACCTTCCCCGGCACTCTGGACGACGTCGACGCCGCCCGCGCGGTCCGGTTCGTCGGTGCCCAACCGATCAGCCTCTGGCATGCCGACGCCGACCTGAAGGGGGTCGACGCCGTCATCGTCCCGGGCGGGTTCTCCTACGGCGACTACCTGCGCGCCGGCGCCATCGCCCGGTTCGCCCCGGTGATGGGCGCGGTCGTCGAGGCGGCGGGGCGCGGGCTGCCGGTGCTGGGCATCTGCAACGGTTTCCAGGTGTTGTGCGAGGCCGGACTGCTGCCGGGTGCGCTGACCCGCAATGCCGGCCTGCACTTCGTGTGCCGTGACGTCTGGCTGCGGGTGGCCTCCACCGACACGGCCTGGACGTCGCGGTTCGAGGCCGACGCCGACCTGCTGGTGCCGCTGAAGTCCGGTGAGGGACGCTACGTGGCCGCTGAGGCGGTGCTCGACGAACTGGAGGGCGAAGGGCGGGTGGTCTTCCGCTACCTCGACAACATCAACGGCTCGCTGCGCGACATCGCCGGGATCAGTTCGGCCAACGGCCGGGTGGTGGGGCTGATGCCGCACCCCGAGCACGCCATCGAGGCCCTGACCGGGCCCAGTGATGACGGGCTGGGGCTGTTCTACTCCGCGCTGGACGCCGTGCTGGCCGCTTAGCGGCGTCGTCGAGGCACGGCTGGCTACGCCGTGACGTGGTCGGAGCAGTCGACGCGCAGGTCCGAGATGGTCATCGGTGTGTCGTAGAACCTGCAGCGGTAGCTTCGCCGGTCGGTCTGGATGGTTTCCAGTTGCGTGCAGGTGCTGCAGGCCCGGGTGACGGGCAGCAACTGCGCGTCATGCAGGCGGGCCATGACGACCAGCAGCGTGTCGAGCAGCTGTTCGGCTTCGGCGTGGTCGAGTTTGGACGTGGCGATCTCGGCGGGTGCGGTCCAGCGTGCGAGCTGGGCCGCGGTCTTGCGACCGGCCGGGGTGAGGGCGAGAGCGTGACGGCGGCGGTCATCGAGGTCCGGGGTGCGCACCACCATGCCTTTGCGGATCAGTGCCGCGATGGCGTCGCTCACGGTGGGCTCGGAGACGTTGAGTTCGCGGGCCAGCGTGCTGGCGTGCGCGGCGGGCGGTGGGCCGACGTAAAGCCAACTGAGAAGCCGCATCTGGGTACTCGATAGGTCGTGGCTTTCGGCGGCCCGCCTGGCCAGCACGTGCAGGCCATCGCCGACCCGGTCGAGCGCGGCGACGATCTTGGCGTCCAGGCTTCGGTGGCGTGCGTCTTCGGATTTCAGAGCACGACCTCCCTCTTGTGCACGTTTGCTGGCGGCGTGGTGTCGGGGTCGGAGCCTACCGGCAGCCCGGGTCGGACCCAATGTTGCGAATCAGCGTGATCCTAATACTTAGGAGTCCTCGCCAATTGTTGCATCATGGTTGTGTTCCCGTCATCGACACAGCTCAACGCGGCGGGAGATCGCAGCTCACGCCCGACCAAGGACGACATATGCCCAAACTTTCTCGCAGTGATTGGTACGACCTGGCTCGCGACACCAACTGGACGTTTCGCTACGTGACCGAGGAGGAAGTGTTTCCTGAAGACCTCTCCGGCACGCATCGGGTTCCCGCGGAGGCCTGGCTGAAGTGGGACGAGCCCTACAAGGTCGGTTACCGCGAATACGTACACAATCAGGTCACCAAGGACACCACCACCTACTCGCTGAAGAACGCCATCGGACGATCGAAGCTGTTCGAGCAACTCGACCCGGGCTGGAAGTCGGTCATCGTGGCGCATTACGGCGCCATCACCATGCCCGAATACCTGGCCTCGATCGGTGAAGCGCGGATGGGCAGATTCGGTCGCTCGGCGGCCTGGCGCAACACCGCGACCTTCGGCGCCCTCGACGAGGTTCGGCACGGTCAGATCCAGGCATTCTTCCCCTACGGCCTGCTCGACAAGGAGCCGCGAGGCGACTGGGCGCTCAAGGCGTTTCACACCAACAACTGGATCGTGCTCGCGGTGCGCTATCTGTTCGACGACATGTTCGTCGCCAACGACGCGTTGTCGATCGCGCTGCAGTTGACCTTCACCCTGGAGACCGGATTCACCAACCTGCAGTTCCTCGGGATGGCCGCCGACGCCATCGACGTCGGCGATCTGGAGTTCGGCGCCCTGATCAGTTCCATTCAGACCGACGAGGCACGCCACGCCCAGCAGGGCGAGCCCACCATCAAGGTGCTGGCCGACAACGGCGAGGCCGCGTGGGGCCAGTTCCTCATCGACCACATGTTCTGGCGGTCGTGGCGCATCTTCGCCCTGCTGACCGGTCTGTCGATGGATTACTACACCCCACTGGAGAGTCGGCGGATGAGCTTCAAGGAGTTCATCGAAGACTGGGTGGTCAAGCAGTTCGCCGACCAGTTCCGCGACTATGGGCTCGAATTGCCCTGGTACTGGGAGGAATTCATCAACGAGCTGAGCTGGTATCACCATGCCATCCATGTGGGCGTGTGGTACTACCGCCCCACGGTGTGGTGGAACCCCGACGCCGGCGTCTCTGACGCCGAGCGACTGTGGCTGGAGGAGAAGTACCCCGGCTGGAACCGCGACTTCGGAAAGCACTGGGATGTCATCACCGACAACATCCGCAACGGCGACATCGCCGCCACCCTGCCCGAGACCTTGCCGATCACCTGCAACCTGTGCCAACTGCCCATCGTGCGAGCCGCCGGGGTGATCCTCGGCGCGCATACCGACGCGGCCCCGCTGACCCACGTGCACAACGACCGCAAGTACCTGTTCTGCTCGGAGCCGTGCCGGTGGATCTTCACCCAGCGGCCCGACCGGTTCGCCGGCCACCAGTCGCTGATCGACCGGGTGCTGTCCGGTGAGATCAGCCCACCGGACCTCGGCACCGTGCTGCAGTACTTCGGGCTCTCGGCCGAGGAACAGGGCCAGGACGCCGACAACTACGGGTGGGCGCTCAACGGTGCACGCCCCGGATCGAGAGGCTGAAAACCATGGCACTGCTTCCCCTGACCGCCCTGTTCGAGGGCGACGTGCTGGAACTGCTCGTCCCGGTCGATGACGCCGACAGCGTCGAAGCCGTCAGCGCGGCGATCGCCCATCACGTGGTCGGACACCGCGTCGCTAAACGCGATGCCCCGATCCGGCTGCGCCACAACGGCACCGTGCTGGACCCCGAGGCGGGCATCGGTGCGTCGGGAGTCGGCCCACTGGACCACGTCGAGGTCTTCTATGACCAGCGTTAGCACCTGGACTCCGGTGGCCAGCCTCGACGACCTGTGGGAGGGCGAGGTGGCCGAATTCGAAGTGGATGATCGGCCGATCCTGATCGCCCACCTGCGCGGCGGAGCAATCCGCGCCTACGACGGCTTGTGCCCACACGCCGGATTCCCGCTGGCCGACGGCGACGTCGAAGACGACATATTGACCTGCGGCGCGCACAGCTGGGAGTTCGACCTGACCACCGGCGCCGGGGTGAATCCGGCCAACTGCCGGCTACGCAGCCATCCGGTACGCCTCGAAGGCGACCAGATCACCATATTGCTCACCGAAGGGGAAGCCCGATGACCACCGCCGCGGAACAGGACAAACTTGTCGGCCCGGTTGTCCGCGGCTTCGACCCCGACGTCGTCGCCGCCCTGACCGAGGCCATCCTCGCCGACAACCCCGAAGCCGCCATCACCATCGAGGACCACGCCGGCTATGTGCGTATCCACGCACCGCGATTCCTGCGGGTAACCCGATCGAGCCTGGAATCAGCTGCGGGCCAGGCGTTCCCATTGGCGACCCTGGAACCGGCATTGGTGGCGTTCGCCGGGCGAATCCGCTATGTCGGCGACGACGAACTGCATTGGTACCTGGACCGAGAGGACTGACACATGACCACCGCGAAAACCCGGCCGCTCAAGACCTGGAGCATCGCCGGCGACACCCGGCGCAAACCCACCGAGTACGAAGCCGTCACCGGCCGGTTCCACTACCACTTCAACCGCCGGCCGGCGCCCTTCGACCTCGACCCCGGCAGCCCCATCAACCGTTGGTACCTCAAACACCGCGAAGGCTCACCCCTGCAGGCCGAGGACTGGGAAGGGTTCCGTGATCCCGCCGCACTGAACTACCGCCGCTACATCGCACTGCAACACGACCGCGAGGTCTACGCCGAGGGCGTGGTCGACCACTACGAGACGCTCGGCGGCGACGACAAACTCGATCCCGGCTGGATCGAGACACTGTCCCGCATCTACGCCCCTGCCCGCTACCTGCTGCATGTCCTTCAGATAACCAGTCTCTACGTCGGACAACTCGCACCGAGCGCCTACATCACCAACGCGGCGTTCTTCCAAGCCGCCGACGAACTGCGGGCACTGCAGTGGATCGCCTATCGCGCCAAATCACTGTCACTCAATCACGATATCCAGTTGGCGAATTCCGAAGCGGCACGGCGAATCTGGGAGACCGACGAGGCCTGGCAGCCCGCCCGCGAGACGCTGGAACGACTGCTTTTGGCCTACGACTGGGGGGAGGCTTTCACCGCACTGAACCTGGTGGTCAAACCGGCACTCGACGCGCTGTTCAACGAGTCTTTCGTCGAGCTGGCCGGTGACCACGGCGACGGGCTGACAGCAGCGCTGTTGTCCGAATCGCGGGTGGACACCACCCGAAACCAAGCCTGGCACGCCGCCCTGGCCCGCTACGCGCTGAGCGCCGATTCGACCAACCGCGCGGTCATCGAGGGCTGGATCGAAGGCTGGCGCCCCCGCGCCGAGCGAGCTGTCGAGGGCCTTGCCGCCGCGCTGCCCGATCCCGATGCCGTCCGGGAGCGGGCCGCGCGCTCGGTCGCCGCATTCACCGCGCAGTGGGCCGACTGACCGCACCGACGCCTAGCAGGTCAGCGCGACCGCGGCCTCTGCGGTGTAGCACAGGAAGGTCAGCGTCTCCTGCAGGTAGAGCTGCACGTTCTCGGCGTCATGGGACTCATAACCGATCGACACGTCGGTGCCCAGCCGCAGGTCGAAGTCGCCGCCCCGGGTGGTCAGTACGAACGCGCCGTCGATCGCCGGCGCCCAGATGATGTCGCCGGTGACCAGCCGGCGCAGGTGCTCCAGGATGGGGTAGCCGTGATCGGAGGTCTCGGCGACCTTGGTGTAGGCATCGGCGGACAGCAGCACCGAGTAGGGGCCGTCCACCCCGGCCAGCCGCAGCGCCGACAGCGCCTGGCTGACCACATCCGGGATGCCGCGCGGGTCGTCCGGCAACGTCAACTCGGAATTGGAACTCGCGCTGCGGATGCCCTCCACCGAGGCGGCCGGGTAGCCATCGAAGATGATCCGGTCCTCGGCGAACGCCAGCTTCTTGGCAGCGGCCTTCACCGGATCCCAGTCGGCATCCTGCGAACCGCGCTCGACATCGTCGATCTCCGCACGCGACAGGGTGAACGGAACCCGCAGGCGCACCAGCGGTTTGCTGTCGCGCAGGTCGGCGACCACGCCGTCGGCCGGGGCGCCGATCCCGGTCAGCCGGCCGGTGCCCACCGCTGCCGCCGTCGGGCCGGCTGGCTCGCTCACATCGACGACCCGGCGTCCGGCGATGTGCCGCTTGAATGTTCGGGCCGCCTCCTGCTCGATGTCGGCCCAGGCCGCCTCGGTGACCGGGGCCAGATCGCGATACAGGTTGTTCATGACGAATTTCCTTTCAAGCTGCCGATATTCAGTGAGCCATCAACGCCGGCGGGTTCGACGGGCTCAGCGGGGGTCAGGGCCGCCGCCAGGCCCGGCAGCGGCGGCGGATCGTCGAGGAAGTCGGCGCTCGGGGTGAAGAACAGTCCGCCCGTGACCGCGGTGGAGAAGTCCAGGATGCGGTCGGTGTTGCCCGGCGGGTCACCGAAGAACATGTTGCGTAGCATCTGCTCGGTGATCTCCGGGTCGCGGACGTAGGCGATGTAGTACGTGCCGGACTCGCCGGCGCCCACCGAGCCGAACGGCATGTTGTGCCGCACGATGTCGAGCTCGTTGCCGTCCTCGTCGGTGATCACGTTCAGCGCGATATGCGAGTTGGCCGGCTTCACCGCATCGTCGTACTCGATGTCGTCGGCCTTGGTGCGGCCGATCACGCGCTCCTGCTCGGTGACCGGCAGCGCCTCCCAGGCGGCCATGTCGTGCAGGTACTTCTGGACGTGCACATAAGACCCGCCGGCGAAATCCGGGTCCTCGTCCCCGACGGCGGTGGCATCCACGGCCTCGTCGCCGACCGGGTTCTCGGTGCCGTCGACGAAGCCGAGCAGGTCGCGATTGTCGAAGAACCGGAAGCCATGCACCTCGTCGACCACGGTGATCGCACCGGCCATCGCCTTGACGATGCGCCCGGCGAGCTCGAAGCAGACATCCATGGTCTCGCCCTTGACGTGGAACAGCAGATCCCCCGGGGTGGCCGGCGCGGTGTGACGCGGACCGACCAACTCGACGAACGGATGCAGCTGCGCCGGGCGGGGCCCGGCGAACAACCGGTCCCAGGCGTCCGAGCCGATCGAGGTCACCAGCGACAGCCGTTTGGTCGGGTCGCGGAAGCCGATTGCCCGGGCGTAACCGGCCAGCTCCGGCAACGCCTCGTGCACTGTCGCCTCACCACCCTCATCGATGGTGGCGACCAGGAAGATGGCCGCACAGGTCAACGGAGCGGTGACGGGCTGAACGGACGGCACGGTATCGACCCTAACGTCCCCGCCAGGCTGCGGATGCGAAAGACTTGAGCCATGGCGGCCACCGCGACCGGATTATGCGAGTTCATCGACGCCTCACCGTCGCCGTTTCACGCCTGCGCGACCGTGGCCGCGCGGCTGCGGGCCGCCGGCTACACCGAGGTCGCGGAGATCGACCGCTGGCCGGAGACGCCCGGCCGGTACTTCACCGTCCGGGCCGGCTCACTGGTGGCTTGGCACAGTCCCGAGCGCGCCGAGAGCGCCCAGCCGTTCCGGATCATCGGCGCCCACACCGACAGCCCGAACCTGCGGGTCAAGCAGCATCCCGCCCGGGAGGTGGCCGGCTGGCAGCTGGTGGCGCTGGCGCCGTACGGTGGCGCCTGGCTGAACTCCTGGCTGGACCGTGACCTGGGTGTCAGCGGGCGGCTCTCGGTGCAGGCCGGTACCGGAATCAGCCACCACCTGGTCCGCATCGACGAGCCGATCCTTCGGGTGCCGCAATTGGCCATCCACCTGGCCGAGGACCGCAAGGCGGTCACGCTGGACCCGCAGCGTCACCTCAACGCGGTGTGGGCCGCCGGCGGCGAGACCCGGGATTTCCTGAGCTATGTGGCCGAACGCGCCGGCGTGGAACCGCGCGGCGTGCTGGGTTTCGACCTGATGACCCACGACCTGGTGCCGTCGGGGGTGACCGGGGCGGGGCAGGAGTTCGTCAGCGCGCCGCGGCTGGACAACCAGGCCAGCTGCTACGCCGGGCTGGAAGCCCTGCTGGCCGGCGAGCCGGGGCCTTTCCTGCCGGTGCTGGCGCTGTTCGACCACGAGGAGGTCGGGTCGACCTCGGATCACGGCGCCCAGTCCGATCTGCTGCGAGGCGTCCTGGAGCGGATCACGCTGGCCGCCGGCGGGGACCGGGAGGACTTCCTGCGGCGGCTGGCCGGCTCCGCGCTGGCCTCGGCGGACATGGCGCACGCCACCCACCCCAACTACCCCGACCGCCACGAACCGGGCCACCAGATCGCGGTCAACGCCGGGCCGGTGCTCAAGGTGCAACCCAACCTGCGCTACGCCACCGACGGCCGCACCGCCGCGACGTTCGCCCTGGCCTGCGACCAGGCGGGAGTGCCGCTGCAGCGCTATGAGCATCGCGCCGACCTGCCATGCGGGTCGACCATCGGTCCGATGAGCGCCGCGCGCACCGGGATCCCCACCGTCGACGTGGGCGCACCGCAGCTGGCCATGCATTCGGCGCGTGAACTGATGGGTGCGCGCGACGTCGCCTCTTACGCGGCAGCCCTGGCGGCGTTCCTGGCGCCGGACTGAGCCAAATCCGTGCCATAGACTATGGCCGTGACGCCCGGGCCTGCCGTAGATACCGTCGAAGACGCCGCCGCTACCCCCGACCACCCGCAACCGTTCGCCGAGCTGGGCCTCAAAGACGACGAGTACCAGCGCATCCGTGACATCCTGGGCCGCCGGCCCACCGACGCCGAGCTGGCCATGTACTCGGTGATGTGGAGTGAGCACTGCTCCTACAAATCCTCCAAGGTGCACCTGCGCTACTTCGGCGAGACCACCACCGACGAGATGCGCAAAGCCATGCTGGCCGGCATCGGCGAAAACGCCGGCGTCGTCGACATCGGTGACGGCTGGGCGGTCACCTTCAAGGTGGAGTCGCACAACCACCCGTCCTACGTCGAGCCTTATCAGGGTGCGGCCACCGGGGTCGGCGGGATCGTGCGCGACATCATGGCGATGGGCGCCCGTCCGATCGCGGTGATGGACCAGCTGCGCTTCGGTGCCGCCGATGCCCCCGACACCCGCCGGGTGCTCGACGGGGTGGTGCGCGGCATCGGCGGCTACGGCAACTCCCTCGGGCTGCCCAATATCGGCGGTGAGACCGTCTTCGACCCCTGCTACGCCGGCAACCCGCTGGTCAACGCACTCTGCGTCGGGGTGCTCAAGAAGGAAGACCTGCATCTGGCGTTCGCGTCGGGCGCCGGCAACAAGATCATCCTGTTCGGGGCGCGCACCGGCCTGGACGGCATCGGTGGTGTCTCGGTGCTGGCATCGGACACCTTCGGCGGAGACGAGAGCGGCTCAGGATCTTCGGGAGGCCGCAAGAAGCTGCCATCGGTTCAGGTCGGCGACCCGTTCACCGAGAAGGTGCTCATCGAGTGCTGCCTGGAGCTCTACGCCGCCGGGCTGGTGGTCGGCATTCAGGACCTCGGCGGTGCCGGATTATCCTGTGCCACTTCGGAACTGGCGTCCGCTGGTGACGGCGGTATGGCAATCGAGCTGGAGAAGGTGCCGCTGCGCGCGGCGAACATGACCCCGGCCGAAGTGCTCTCCAGCGAGTCGCAGGAGCGCATGTGCGCCGTGGTGACCCCGCAGAACGTGGACGCCTTCATGGCGGTGTGCGACAAGTGGGACGTGCTGGCCACCGTGATCGGTGAGGTCACCGAAGGCGACCGGCTGCGGATCACCTGGCACGGGCAGACCGTCGTCGACGTCCCGCCGCGCACGGTGGCCCACGAGGGCCCGATCTACCACCGTCCGGTGCAGCGCCCGGACACCCAGGACGCACTGAACGCCGACCGCTCTGATCGTCTTCCGCGACCGGCAACCGGCGAGGAGCTGCGCGAAACTCTGCTCGCGCTGCTGGGCAGCCCGCACCTGTGCAGCCGGGCGTTCATCACCGAGCAGTACGACCGCTACGTGCGCGGCAACACCGTGCTGGCCGAGCACGCCGACGGCGGCATGCTGCGCATCGATGAGGCTTCCCGCCGTGGGATCGCCATCTCCACCGACGCCTCCGGCCGCTACACCAAGCTGGACCCCTACACCGGTGCTCAGCTGGCGCTGGCCGAGGCGTACCGCAACGTGGCCGTCACCGGCGCCACGCCGATCGCCGTCACCAACTGCCTGAATTTCGGGTCCCCGGAAGACCCCGGCGTGATGTGGCAGTTCGCCGAGGCGGTGCGCGGATTGGCGGATGGCTGTGCGGCACTGGGGATTCCGGTCACCGGTGGCAATGTGAGCTTCTACAACCAGACCGGTGCGACGCCGATCCACCCCACCCCGGTGGTCGGGGTGCTCGGCGTCATCGACGATGTGGAGCGCCGGCTGCCGTCGGCGTTCGGCGTCGAACCGGGCGAGACGCTGATGTTGCTCGGCGACACCCGCGATGAATTCGACGGCTCCATCTGGGCGCAGGTGACCGGCGACCATCTGGGCGGGCTGCCCCCGAAAGTCGACCTGGAGCGTGAGCAGCTGCTCGCCGAGGTGCTGTGCGCGGCATCGCGCGACGGCCTGGTCTCCGGGGCACACGACCTGAGCGAGGGCGGCCTGATCCAGGCCGTGGTCGAATCGGCCATCGCCGGCGAAACCGGTTGCCGCATACTTGTTCCCGAAGATGCCGACCCGTTCGTCTTCCTGTTCTCCGAGTCGGCGGGCCGGGCGCTGGTCGCGGTGCCGCGCACCGAGGAGAGCCGGTTCAAGTCCATGTGCGAGGCGCGCGGGCTGCCGGTCACCCGCGTCGGCGTGGTGGACCACGCCCTGGGCGGCGAGGCGGAGGTGGAGGTTCAGGACCAGTTCCGTGTGTCGCTGGCGGAACTGCGCAGTACATCCGAGGCGGTGCTGCCGGGGATCTTCGGATAGCCGCACCGGCATGGGGACCACGGTCGCAGCGCGGGTCAGACACCCGCTGCTGCTGTGGGCGTGGGGGCTGCTACGGCTGAAGTTCGTCGGAGTGGCGTTCGGCGCGCTGTTCTTCTGCCTGTCGCTGACCCCTTCGCTGTTGCCGCGCGATTGGCTGTTCCAAGGGCTGATCGGCGGCATCAACGCCGCCTTCGGCTACGGCCTGGGCGTGCTGATCGGCGCGGCGGCCGACCGGTTCGTGCTGCGCGGTGCCCGTTGGTGGCCGCCGTCGCAACGGGTGCTGCTCGGGCTGAAGGCGGCCGTGGTGGTGGCGGCGCCGGCCGCGTGCGTGCTGATGTTGATCCCGGCCGCCGGCTGGCAACGACAGGTCTCGGAGCTGTTGGGCATCGAAGGCCCGGCGACGCTGGGCTACCTGCGCACCCTCGCCGTCGCGATCGGTGTGGCCGCCGCGCTGGTGGCGACGGTGCGGACGCTGATCGACACCACTCGGCTGGTGGCGCGGGCGTTGATCCGGCGCTGGCACCTGAACAGTGAAGTCGCCCTGTTCATCGGCACCGCGATCGTCGTCGTCGTGCTGGTCACCTTGATCAACGGGGTGCTGATCCGCGGGTTCTTCGCCGGCGCCAGCGCGGTGTTCCAGCCCGAGAACAGCGCCACCAAACCCTGGGCCGTGCAGCCCCAGCAACCGGAGCGCTCCGGCAGCCCGGCGTCTTTGGCGCCCTGGGACACCCTGGGCAGCCAGGGGCGCAGCTTCGTCGCCGGCGGAGCGCACGCCGCCGAGCTGAGCCGGATCAACGGCCGGACCGCCCGCGAACCCATCCGCGTCTACGCCGGCCTGCACAGCGCCGGAGACGACCAGGCCCGGATGGAGCTGCTGGTCGACGAACTGGAACGCACGCACGCCTTCGACCGTCAGCTGCTGGTCGTGGTACCGACCACCGGCACCGGCTGGGTCAATCCGGCCGCGGCCGACGCGCTGGAGTTGCTCTACAACGGCGACACCGCGATCGTCGCCGTGCAGTACTCCTACCTGCCGAGCTGGATCTCGTTCCTGGCCGACCAGCGCAAATCAATGGACTCCGGCCGGCTGCTGGTGCACACCATCGCCGACCGCTGGCAACGCCTGCCGGCCGACCGGCGGCCCAAGCTGGTGCTCTACGGCGAAAGTCTGGGGGCGATGGCCGGTCAGGCTGCCTTCGACTGGCTGCCCGACATCGCCGAGCTCGGGTTCGACGCGGTGCTGTGGGTGGGCCCCCCGCAGGCCAGCCCGCTGTGGCACGCGCTGCTGGTGCGGCGCGACCCGGGTACCCCGGCGGCGCTGCCGCGCTACGACAACGGCCGAACCGTGCGCTTCGCCCAGGGCACAAAGCCGGCCGAGATCGCGGCGATCGCCGCTCCGCCGTGGCTCGGCCCCCGGGTGCTGTTCCTGCAGCACGCCTCCGACCCGGTGGTCTGGTGGTCCCCGGATCTGCTGTTCGCCCGGCCGGACTGGCTGACCGAGCCGCCCGGACCCGATCGCACCGCGTCCATGCGCTGGTATCCCGTGGTGACGTTCTGGCAGGTCAGCGCCGACCTGGCGCACGGTGAATCGATGCCGACCGGGCACGGCCACAACTACGCGGACACCATCCTGGACGGCTGGGTGGCGGTGTTGCCGCCGGAGGGGTGGGAGCCGGCCGACACCGAGCGGCTGCGGACCGCGCTGCGTGAGTCCCGAGGGACCGACGGGCCGGTGTCCTGAGGCCGCTGCGCGCCCGCGGATACCCTCGACACGTGTCCACCCGTCAACGCCTCGACCCGGCGCAGACCCGCGCCGCCGTCCTGGAGCTGGCCGAGTGGCTGCGCGATGAGAGCCTGCCCGCCCCGGACCGCGCCGAGCTGGCCGCCGCGGTCCGCCTGACCGCGCGCACCCTGGCCGAGCTTGCCCCGGGCGCCAGCGTCGAGCTGCGGGTGCCGCCGTTCGTGGCCGTGCAGTGCATCGCCGGGCCGCGACACACCCGCGGCACCCCGCCCAACGTCGTCGAGACCGATCCGCGCAGCTGGCTGCTGCTGGCCGCCGGGCTGCTCTCTACGGCCGAGGCGACGGTCAGCGCGAAGCTGCGGTTGTCGGGCTCGCGGGCCGCGGAGATCGCCGAATGGCTGCCGTTGGTGAAACTTGACGCGTGTTGACCGTAGACTGGTCATCGTCACTCAGGCCCGTCCCCCTGGAGCAGCTATAACGTGCCGGACCAGCAGGCAGTAGACCTTGAGAACGCACCCCGCGAAGAGTGCGGCGTATTCGGTGTATGGGCCCCCGGCGAAGAAGTAGCGAAACTCACTTATTTCGGCCTGTATGCGTTGCAGCACCGCGGTCAGGAAGCCGCCGGCATCGCGGTCGGCGACGGCTCCCAGGTATTGGTGTTCAAGGACCTCGGCCTGGTCAGCCAGGTGTTCGAGGAGCAGACGCTGGCGGCGATGTCGGGTCACGTGGCGATCGGACACTGCCGCTACTCCACCACCGGCGACACCACCTGGGAGAACGCGCAGCCGGTGTTCCGCAACACCGCGGCGGGAACCGGGGTGGCACTGGGCCACAACGGCAACCTGGTCAACACCACCGAACTGGCCGGCCGCGCCCGGCGGCTGGGCCTGATCGACACCCGTCGTCCCGGCGTCGCCACCACCGACTCCGACATCCTGGGAGCGCTGCTGGCGCACGGGGCCGCCGACACCACCCTGGAGCAGTCGGCGCTGGAGCTGCTGCCGACCGCGCGCGGCGCCTTCTGTCTGACGTTCATGGACGAGAACACCCTGTACGCGGCCCGCGATCCGTGGGGGGTGCGGCCGCTGTCGCTGGGCCGGCTCGACCGCGGCTGGGTGGTGGCCTCCGAAACCGCCGCGCTGGATATCGTCGGCGCCTCGTTCGTCCGGGACATCGAGCCGGGGGAGCTGCTGGCCATCGACGCCGACGGGGTGCGCTCCACCCGGTTCGCGAACCCCACCCCGAAGGGCTGTGTGTTCGAGTACGTCTACCTGGCCCGTCCCGACAGCACCATCGCCGGCCGGTCGGTGCACGCCACGCGGGTCGAGATCGGCCGCCGGCTGGCCCGCGCGCATCCGGTCGACGCCGATCTGGTCATCGGGGTGCCGGAATCGGGCATCCCCGCGGCGGTCGGCTACGCCCAGGAGTCGGGTATCGACTACGGGCAGGGCCTGACCAAGAACGCGTACGTCGGGCGGACCTTCATCCAACCGTCGCAGACCATCCGCCAGCTCGGCATCCGGCTCAAGCTCAACCCGCTGCGCGAGATCATCCGCGGTAAGCGGCTCATCGTCGTCGACGACTCGATCGTGCGGGGCAACACCCAACGGGCTCTGGTGCGGATGCTCCGGGAGGCCGGCGCCGTCGAGGTGCACGTGCGGATCGCCTCTCCGCCGGTGAAGTGGCCGTGCTTCTACGGCATCGACTTCGCCTCTCCCGCCGAGTTGATCGCCAACGTCGTCGAGGACGAGGACGAGATGCTCGAGGCGGTGCGGCGCACCATCGGTGCGGACAGCCTGGGCTACGTCGGGCTGGAGGAGATGATCGCCGCGACCGAGCAGCCCAGGTCGCGGCTGTGCAGCGCCTGCTTCGACGGCAACTATCCCATCGAGCTGCCCAGCGACAGCGCGCTGGGCAAGAACGTCGTCGAGCAGATGCTGGCCACCACCGCGTTGCAGGCCGAGAGCGGCAACGACCCGGCGCTGATCCAGCCCTAACCAAAACCGGTCTCCCGCAGCCCCTCGCGGCGACGCCTCACTTAAGTATCAACTACTTGACATTAGATCTGGCACTCGATAGCGTCGGCGCCATCGAGGCTCGTGACCTGAGACGGCTAGGACAGGAGTGGTTGTGGCGCGTTTCCCCAAGCCGCCCGAGGGCAGTTGGACCCAGCACTATCCCGAACTCGGTACCGAACCGGTGTCGTACCGGGATTCCATCACTCCGGAGGTCTACGAGAAGGAGCGGGCGGCGATCTTCAAGCGCGCCTGGCTGAATGTCGGCCGGGTGGAACAGCTTCCGCGAAAGGGAAGCTACTACACCAAGGAGCTCAAGGTCGTCAACACCTCGATCATCGTGGTGCGCACGACATCTGACGAGGTCAAGGCTTATCACAACGTCTGCCGGCACCGCGGCAACAAGCTGGTGTGGGACACCATGCCGTTGGAGGAGACCAGCGGGAACTGCCGCCAGTTCACCTGCAAATACCACGGCTGGCGCTACAACCTCGACGGCGATCTGACCCATGTGCAGCAGGAGGAGGAGTTCTTCGACCTGGACAAGAGCCGCTACGGCCTGGTCGGCGTGCACTGCGAAGTCTGGGAGGGCTTCATCTTCGTCAACTTCGCCCCGATCCCCGAGCAATCGCTGCGCGAATTCCTCGGACCGATGGTGACGGCGTTGGACGGTTACCCCTTCGGCAAGATGACGTCGCGGTGGCAATACCGTTCGGCCGTCAATTCCAACTGGAAGCTGTTCCTGGACGCGTTTCAGGAGTTCTACCACGCGCCGATACTGCACGGAAACCAGACGCCCACGGCCTACCGGGTGGCGGCCGAAGAGGCCGGATTCGAAGCGCCCCACTACCGCCTCGAAGGGCCGCACCGGTTGGTGAGCACCTCGGGAGTTCGGGCCTGGGAGATGTCGGAAGAGATGCGCAAGCCCATCGAGGACATCTGCCAGAGCGGATTGTTCGGCCCCTGGGATCCGCCGGACATCGGCCCGGTCCCCGAGGGCCTCAACCCGGCGAAATGCGATCCGTGGGGCCTGGATTCATTCCAGATCTTCCCCAACTTCACGATCCTGTTCTGGGGCCAGGGCTGGTATCTGACCTACCACTACTGGCCGACGTCGCACGATTCGCACATTTTCGAAGGCACCCTGTATTTTCCGCAGCCGCGCACCCCCCGCGAGCGGGTCGCCCAGGAACTCGCGGCGGTGTCGTTCAAGGAGTACGGGTTGCAGGACGCCAGCACCTTGGAGGCGACGCACACCATGCTCGGCACGGGCGCGGTGGACCGCTTTCTGCTCAATGACCAGGAGGTGCTGATCCGGCATTTCCACCACGAAACTGCCTCGTGGATAGCCGAATACGAGCAATCGAGCGCGAAGGTCTGAGTGCCGATGACCACTATGCTGCCGACGGAGTTCGCCGACCTCGAGCCGTTCAACGACTGGTGCCTTGGCTCCGAACCCGAACGCTACGCCAAGCGGATGGACAGTTCCATGGCGGACATGCAGGCGTTCTACGACGCCATCACCGCGCGCGCCGAAGACGCGCTGGCCTACTGCGACAAGTTCAGCCTCGATGACATGCCCGAGGATGTGCTGAACCTGATGCATCTGCTGTATTCCATGATCACGGTGGCGTTCCCGGCCGAATCCTGGAAACAGCCACGAGTTCCCGACTCGGGCGCCGCCGTCATCGAGTGCGTCTCAGAGCCTTTCCCGTGAGCCATCCGACGGCCGGGACCACGGTCCTGCGGGCTGCCCGATGGCTCGACATCGATGCCGGGGTGGCGCGTTCCCCGGCGGTCGTGGTGATCGAGGACGGCCGCATCACGGCGATCAATCCCGAAGCGCCGGTTGCGGATTCCGCCTCCGAAATCAACCAGGAGATCGACCTCGGCGATGTCACGCTACTGCCGGGCCTGATGGACATGGAGCTCAACCTGCTCATCGGCGGGCCGGGCAGCCCGGAAGGACTTCCCACGCCGATGCACGGCGTGCAGGATGATCCGGCCTACCGCACCCTGCGGGCCGCGGTCAACGCACGAACCACCTTGGAAGCCGGGTTCACCACGGTGCGCAACCTCGGGCTGATGGTCAAGACGGGTGGCTATCTCCTCGATGTCGCCCTGCAGCGCGCCATCGACCAGGGCTGGCACGTCGGTCCCCGAATATATCCGGCCGGCCACGCCGTCACGCCCTACGGCGGCCATCTGGATCCGACCGTCTTCCAACGGCTCGCGCCGGGCGTCATGCCACTTTCGGTCGCCGAGGGCATCGCCAACGGCGTACCCGACGTGACCGCCTGCGTGCGCTACCAGATCCGCCACGGCGCCAAGCTGATCAAGGTGTCGGCCTCCGGCGGGGTGATGTCACACAGCACGTCCCCGGGAGCCCAGCAGTACTCCGATGCCGAACTCGCGGCGATCGCCGACGAGGCGCACCGGGCCGGGAGGCGGGTAGCCGCGCACGCCATCGGCGACAGCGCGATCCGGGCCTGCATCCGCGCCGGCATCGACTGCATCGAGCACGGCTTCCTGGCCACCGACGCCACTTTGAAGATGATGGTGGAGCACGGTACCTTCCTGGTCTCCACCACCTACCTGACCGACGCCATGGCCGTCGAGCGGATCGCTCCCGAACTGCGCAAGAAGGCCGCCGAGGTGTTCCCGCGGGCCAAAGCCATGTTGCCCCGGGCGATTGAGGCCGGCGTGCGCATCGCCTGCGGCACCGACGCACCGGCCATCCCGCACGGTCAGAACGCCAAGGAACTGGCCGCTCTGGTGCAGCGCGGCATGACGCCGGTGCAGGCACTGCGCGCGGCCACCACCACCAGCGCCGAGCTCATCGACGCCGAGCACGAACTGGGCCGGCTGGCGCCTGGCTACTGCGCCGATATCATCGCGGTGCCGGGTGACCCGACCCGGGACATCGGCACCACGGGCGACGTGCGGTTTGTCATGAAAGACGGCCAAGTCTACAAGCGCAGCTGACCGAAAAGTGAGGACATGGATCCCACCCGCAACACCCTGTGGCTGCTCAAACAGGCCTTCTACTATTCCCTGACAACCGTGAACGAGGCGATCAGCGATTACGGTGTGAGCACCGCGCAGATCGGGTTGTTACGCCAGCTCGCCGGCGAACCCGGGCTGTCCGGCGCCGAGTTGGCCCGCCGGCTGCTGATCACCCCGCAGGGCGTGCAGCTGGCGCTGAGTGCGCTCGAGGGCCGCGGCCTGGTAGAGCGTAAGCCGGATCCGCGGCACGGGCGGATCCTGCGGTCCTACCTCACCGACGAGGGTCGTTCGGTTGCCTCGGAGGTTGTCGCCGACGCGATCGCCGCGCACGACCGGGTGTTCGGCGTACTGACCCCGGACGAGCAGGAGACGCTGCGCTCGCTGCTGACCCGCGTGGTCGAGCAGGGGACCGGGCACACCCTGTTCGCCGACCACATCGACCCCTGACCGGCAAGCGCTCACCCGCGGGCCGGCTTCGGCGCGGCCAATTCGGCCAGCGCCGCCACGAACAACTCGTCCATCTGCGGGCTCAACTCGGCCAGTGTCTTGGCGCCGGCATGGCTGGCGGAGCCGAAGACGCGTGCGAGCCGATCGGGCTCGGCGTTGGCACCGATGGAAAGGCACAGACACGCGACGCCGTCTGCCCGCAGTTCCTCGAGGGCCTTGGCGGCGTCGGCTTCGGCGTAACGGCCTTCGTAGCCTTCGTCGTAGGGGAAGCCGTCGGAAAGGACGATCAGCAACCGATTGGGTGTGCCCGCCTCGGTCTTGAGAATCTCGCCTGCGCCACGGATGCCGGCACCCAGCCGCGTGTAGCTCGACGGCGCGAGTCCGTTGAGCCGGGCTCGCCCGACGGCGCTGAAACGTTGTCCGAACGTTTTGATCGCCGGCAGCTGAACCGAGTGTCGGCCCTGAGAGCGGAATGCATAGACGGCCACCCGGTCACCGAGCTCTTCGAGCGTGACCGCCAGCGTGGCCGCCGCCCGCCGCTGATGGTCGTGTACGGCCAGGCCCTCGGGATCGGCATCGATGGCGGAGCCGGACGCATCCAGCAAGATGAGAACGCCGAGATTGCGCGCCAATTTGCGGCGTTCGGTGTAGACGTGTTCGGGTGGCGAGTAGCCGGAGCGCAAGTCGACGAACAAGTCGATGAGCGACTCGATGTCGAGCTCATCACCATCGGCGCGACCGCGTAACACCTTGGGTCCCAGGCCGACACGCGACAAGCGTCGCCGAAGCACGTCGTCGTGCACAACGCCGGCCTCGGCGACGTCGGCAGCAGCCGTCAGCGGAAAATCGATGACCCGGCACCAGTCGGGCCGATAGCGATTGTTGAAGACGTCCCACTCCGGATGCAGCGAGCCGCCTACGCCCAGAGCGGCGCCGGGCTTGTCGTCACCGGTGAAACGGATCGGTGTCGGAAGCGGCCGGGCGTTCGGCCCGACCGCGGATGCTCGCCGGATGGACCGGACTTGCAACTCTCCGCCGGCGGCGTCGTCGCCCTGCGACCGTGAATTGCCGAGCATCTTGCGGAGGAAGTCCGAGAGCGCCCGCGAATTGAACAGTGGATTCTCGAACAGTTTGAGAATCTTGCTTTCTTCGGACCGGCTGTCGGCCTCTTCGTCGTCCTCGTCCTCGTCGGCCTCGGGCAGATCGATGACGTCGAACTCCAGCCGCAGGTCCTTGTCCGTGGCCGGGGTGCCGGGCCCGGCTGGCGACGCCAGCAGCCGGGAGGGTCTGATGACACCGAACCACACCGGGGCATCGGCGACTTCTCTTCGGCTCCTGGCTATCTCGAGTGACTCCTCGGCGGTGGCGGTGCTGGGTTCCCCGTCGAGGCGCAGCGTGGCGGCGAGTGAGATCTGATCGGCGAGTCCGGCAAGAACTCGCCGCCCCTCCAGTGCCAGGTAGCGGCGCGCCACCGATGGACGTGCCCGTAACGCCTTCACCAGTCGCGGATCGAGGCTTCCCGCACCGAGCAGAGCGCTTTGGACCAGCACCTCGCGGCGCTGCTCGTCGACGCCAGTGCCCGCCGACACGAAGATGGCGTGACCGTTCGTATGCGCGGCCTCGCCCGCCGGCGCCTCGAAGACGTCGACCGACCTGCCGGCCAGATAGCTGGCGAGGTACCGGAACCGGTCGGGGGTCTCGGGATCCGAAGCGGTCACGTCCGGGGCAGCACCGCGTCGACGAGCTCACCGAGTGCGCGGATGACATCGGCGTCGTCGGAGAGGGCCTGGACGATGGCGGACTGGACGGCACTGCGCAGGTTGAGCCCTTCGGCGACGAGGCCGCCGGCCAGGATCAGCATCCGAGTCGAGGACACTTCGCGTAACGGCGAGTTGTCGATGTTCCGGATGGTGTTGCCGAGCTTGACCAGAACACTCGCCGTCTGCGCATCGATGCCGGCCTCGTGAGCAACCACCTCCGTTTCGATCTCGGCGGGCGGGAAACCGAGTTCGATGGCCACGAATCGCTGACGGGTCGACTCCTTGAGATTCTTCAGCACGCTTTGGTAGCCGGGATTGTAGGAGATCACCAGCTGAAACCCGGGCGCCGCAGGCAATGTCATGCCGAGTCGATCGACCGGAAGCTCACGGCGGTGATCAGCGAGCGGATGGATGACAACGGTGGTGTCCTGACGCGCCTCGACCACCTCGTCGAGATAGAAGATGGCACCTTCGCGTACGGCGCGAGTCAACGGCCCGTCCACCCAGACCGTTTCGCCACCTTTGAGCAGGAATCGGCCCACCAGATCCGCCGATGTCATGTCCTCGTGGCCCGCGACGGTAATCAGATCTCGACCGAGCGCGTGAGCCATCGCTTCGACGAAGCGGGTCTTTCCACATCCGGTGGGGCCCTTCAACAACACCGGCAGCCCGCGACCGGCCGCCGCGGAGAAGACCTCCACTTCATCGCCGACGCCTCGGTAGAACGGCGATTCCGGCACGGTCGGGGCAATGGTGGGGTGACTATTTGCCAGCACTGGGTTCCTCTCCCTCAAACGGGATGACCTTGGGAAGTTCTGCACCCGGCGGCAGGACGAGTTCACCGTCGGTGTTGATGTAGCCGGAGTGCTTGGTCGGCATCGGCAGCACCGGATTCGGGCATGGCTTGTCGGTGCCGTGCCCGCAGATTCCGCCGTTGAAATAGGAGCGCTTCTGGACATCCTCGGGCCACGGGTCGGCGTGCATGCCGAGCCATTGCGCGGGGCCCATGTAGAAGAAGAAGAAGCACGCGCTCACTCCGGCGAAGATTGCCAGGAACCGGGTGAACTGCTGCCGGGCGAACCCGCCCCGAACCTGGTCCAGTCCACGCTCAACGATCGTGCGGCCGCGGTCGTCGGTGAAGTAGCGCAGACAGCACAGCGCTGCCTGCACAGCTCCCCACATGATTCCTTCGTAGATGGGCCACTGGTAGTACGTGCCGGCATTGATCGAAACGGACTGGATGGCACCGGGGTAGGTGTACAACCCGGTCGGCAACAGGACCAGGCCTTCCATCACGAAGTCGAAGACGAAGGAGATCGCATAGGTCACCAGGATCAACCGAAGGTTGGTGATATTGGGCCAGCGCGCCTTGATCTTTCGCATGACCCAACATCCGACCATGGTGATCGCCAGCACCCCGTAGGCGTACCCCGGCGCGTTCGTCAGCAGCGGCTCGGCGACCTGGCGGCCTGGTTCCTCGGGCGACAACCAGCCAGGAATGTACGGCGTCCAAGAACCCCGGTTCCACAGCCAGGTGTTGTAGGTGCACCAGGTGTTGAGGTAATTCAGCAGCGGATCCTGGAAGAACATCAGGCCCATCGCGAGCACGAGCATGCCGTCCAGCGTGATGCGCCGCTCGCGGCGCCACGGCCTGATGAAGAACCACCACACGGCCAATGGCAGCGTGATCCAGAGAATCGCCGCGTTCGCGATGAGGGGGATCTTCATGTACATCGGCGGGTCGTTCGGCCCGACGGGTACCCGCTCGAAAAAGGGCCCGGTGACCCACCGGAACCACACGTACAGCTGGACAGCCAAGATGACGGCGCCGATGGCGGCCCAGATCTGGATCGGCTTCACCGCCAGCTGAGCCTGCGTGCCGAGTCCGGCTGCGCCGCCCACTGATTCGGTGACGACGGGATCCTTCTTCCTGCTCGACAGATCACTCATGGTGTCCGCCTCCTAACTGGTGGGTCAGCAATTCACTTACCTTGCTCGTAGGGGACTATCTTCGGGAATTCGACGCCGGGCGGCAGGACGAGTACGCCGTCGGTGTTGATGTAGCCGGAGTACTTGCCCGGCATCGGCAGAGCGGGATCCGGGCACGGCCGGTCGGTCCCGTAACCGCAGATGCCGCCCATCATGAAGTACGAACGCTTCAGGACGTCGTCCGGCCAGGACTCGGTGTGCAGGGCGAACCACTGCGAGGGAATGGTGTAGAACACGAAGAAGGACGCACTCAGTGCCGCAAAGATCGCCAGGAACCGGATGAACTGCTGCTTGGCGAAGCCGCCCTTGATCTGGTCGAGTCCCCGCTCGACGACTGACCGGCCCCGGTCGTCGGTGAAGTAGCGCAGCGCGCACAACCCGGCCTGCACACCTCCCCACATGATTCCCTCGTAGAGCGGCCACTGGTAGTACGTGCCGGCATTGATCGACCAGGACTTGATCGCACCGGGGTAGGTGAACAACCCCATCGGCATCAGGAACATGCCTTCGATGAAGAAGTCGAAGATGAAGGTCCAGACGATCAACACGCCGATCAGCCCGCGGTTGCTGATGCCCGGCCAGCGCGACTTGGCCTTGCGCATCACCCAGCAGCCGAGGATGGTGCACATCAGCACCCCGGTCGCGTAGCCCGGCGCGTTCATCAGGAGCGGCTCGGCCATCGTCCGGCCCGGTTCGCCGAACGCCACCCAACCGGGAACGTCCTGCACCCACGAGCCGCGGTTCCACATCCAGGTGTTGTAGGTGCACCAGGTGTTGAAGTAGTTCAGCAGCGGGTCCTGGAAGAAGATCAGACCGCAGCCCACCAGCATCATGCCGTCCAGCGTGATGCGCCGCTCGCGGCGCCAGGGCCGAATGATGAAGTAGTAGACGCCGATTGGAAAGCCGGCCATGATCACGACGGTCCAGGTGATCAGGACCGCCTTCATCGCCAGCGGTGGATCGCTGGGCCCCGCCGGGACCCGCTCGAAATTCGGCCCGGTGATCCACCGGATCCACACGTACAGCTGAAAGGCCAGGATCGCACCGCCCACGGTGGCCCAGACCCGGACGGGCTTGGACGCGGGCTGAACCTGGGCGCCGAGGGTTGCCGTTCCGGCCAGCGACTGCGTGACGGAGGGCGCGTTCTTGTTGCCCGGCGGTCCGCTCATGACGTTGTCCCCTTACTCAATCGTCGTAGTGCAGCACTCATCGAGACTCGGCGAACATACCAGTTAGTATCTGAGTAACCAAGAGGATTCTCAGATCCCTATGGCACAATACTCGGCATGGCGGAGCGGTGGACACGAGAGCGACGCCTGGCGCACACCCGGTCGCTTCTGCTCGACGCTGCCGAGGACGTGTTCGCCGAAAAAGGTTTCACCACAGCGACTCTCGACGACATCGCCTATGCTGCCGGATACACCAAGGGTGCCATCTACAAGCATTTCGCCACCAAGGAAGACCTGTTCCTGGCCGTGAGCGACCGGTACTGGCGACGCTATTTCGACAATTTCGCCGAGATAATGTCGACCGCACCGCAGGTCGGCGCCCGCGAACTCGACGAGATCGCCGAGCGGTGGCGCCAGCTGAGTTGCGACCGGGGCGCCGAGCACGCCGCGCTGGGGCATGAGTTCGCCCTCTATCTGTTGAGAAACCCGGAAGCGCGAGAGCGAGTGGCCGACAAGCGGTCCGAGGTCGTCGAAGCGCTGGCCAGGTTCATCGTGGAAGGCATCGACCGGCTGGGCGCAACACTGCTCATCCCGCCGCTGACGTTCGCCCAGGTGCTCATCGCCACCAGCGACTCCGTCGTGCTGGGCAGTCAACTCGACGATGTCGACCTCTACCGGCCGGTCGTGGAGATGTACGTTTCAGCCATCAAGCTGCCCTGACCGCGACAGCGCGGCCGGCGGCCAAGCATCACAGCCACCTCCCCGGCCCCGACTACTTGAGGTAATGACAAGTACTTGATATTGTGCTCGTGATGCAGCCCGCGCTCCGGCTTCGCCCCACCGGCGTTGCGGCGGCGCGGCGCGGCAGACGGCAACACGGCGGAGAACTGGACCGTTCATCGCTACCCGCCAGCCGCGCACGGCGAGCAGTCGACGAGTGAGGGTGAAACATTGGTGATGAGCGTGACGGAGTCGACGTCATGACCCGGGTTGCCGCAGTGACCGGTGGCGCATCCGGGATGGGAGAGGCCACCTGCCACGAACTGGGCCGGCGGGGCTATCAGGTCGCCGTCCTCGACATCAATGACCAAGCCGCACAGCGGGTTGCCGACGACCTGCGCGGCCAGGGAGCGACCGCGCTGGGCATCGGCGTCGACGTCACCGATCGGGCCACCGTCGACGACGCCTTCGCCAAAGTGCGCAGCGAGATGGGGCCGGTCGCCGCCCTGGTCACCAGCGCGGGCATCTTCGGCTACTCCGCCTTCGCCGAGATCACTCCGCAGGACTGGGCGCGGATCATCGACGTCAACCTCACCGGTACCTTCCACTGCTGTCAGGCCGCGCTGCCGGACATGGTCGACGCCGGTTGGGGCCGCATCGTGATGATCTCCTCGTCCAGCGCCCAGCGCGGATCGCCGTTCGCCGCCCATTACGCGGCATCCAAAGGCGCGGTCATCACCTTGACCAAATCGCTGGCGCGCGAGTACGCCGTGCACGGCATCACGGTCAACAACATCCCGCCCTCGGGCATCGAGACACCCATGCAGCACCAGTCGCAAGCGGCCGGCTACCTGCCGCCCAACGAGCAGATAGCCGCCAACATCCCGCTGGGCCGGCTGGGCACCGGGGCCGACATCGCCGCGGCGGTCGGGTTCCTGTGTTCGGAGGAAGCCGGCTTCATCACCGGTCAGGTGCTCGGAGTCAATGGAGGAGCGGTGTTGTGACAGAGCATATTTCAGCGCGATCCGGTAGGCCCGCGGAAGGTTCGTGGACCGAGCACTACCCGGAGCTCGGCACCGGCCCGGTCTCGTTCGCCGATTCCACGTCACGGGAGTTCTACGCCGACGAGCGCGAGGCGGTGTTCAAACGCGCCTGGCTCAACGTGGGCCGCGTCGAGGAAGTGCCCGCCCACGGCAGCTACGCCACCAAGGAGATCGAAGCGGCTTCGGCGTCGGTCATTCTGGTCCACGCGGACCGGGGGATTCGCGCCTTCCACAACGTCTGCCCCCGCTGCGGGACGAAGCTGGTCTGGCACGACTTCCCGGATCGGGAGACCGCCGGGCAAAGTCAGGAGCTCACCTGCAAACGCTGCCGCCGCAGCCACGGATTCGACGGCACAGATCCGGATCTGATCGGAGTGCACTGCGAGGACTGGAACGGTTTCATCTTCATCAACTTCGATACCGAACCGCGCCAAGCCCTGCGCGAATTCCTCGGCCCGATGATCACCGCCCTCGACGACTACCCGTTCGGGAAACTCACCGAACGCTACGACTGGGTGGCGCACAACAACAGCAACTGGAAGATCTTCGCCGACGCATTCCAGGAGTACTACCACGTGCCGGCACTGCATTCGCAGCAGGTTCCCGCTGCGGTGCGGGTTCCCGACGCCGGCTTCACCTGTGGTCATTTCCAGCTCGACGGCCCGCACCGCTTGGTGTCCACCGCCGGCCGGCGCCGGTGGCTGCTGCCCCCGGAATACATGTACCCGATCGAGCGCGCGACCCGCAGCGGGCTGGTCGGCCCCTGGCGGACCCCCGACATCGGCGACATCCCGGACGGTGTGAACCCGGGTGGCATCGAGCCGTGGGGGATCAGCAACTTCCAGATCTTCCCCAACACCGAGATCCTCATCTACGGCGGCTGGTATCTGCTGTACCGGTACTGGCCCACCTCGCATAACACCCACCGGTTCGAGGCCCACACCTACTTTCATCCGGCCCGCAGCGTGCGCGAGCGCATCGAGCACGAAGTCGCGGCGGTGGTGCTCAAGGAGTTCGCGCTGCAGGACGCCGGGATGCTCGGCGGGACCCAAGCCGCGCTGGAGTACGGCATCGTCGACGACTTTCCCCTCAACGATCAGGAGATCCTGGTCCGACACCTGCACAAGGTGGTCGGTGACTGGGTGGAGGACTACCGGCGCGAGCACACCGGTGCGGGATCAATCCGATGACCGCCGCGCGGCTGCCGAGCGCCTTCGCCGAACTGGAGAGGTTCGCCGAAACCTGGTGCCTACCAACCGAAACCGAACGCTTCAACCAGAGACTGGCCAGCACCATCCCGGAACTGCGGGCCTTCTACGACGCGTTCTTCCCGCGGTTGGAGGAGGCGATCGACTACTGCGACAAGTTCGCGCTCGACGAGCTCCCCGAGGACGCGCTCAACCTGCTGCATCTGATCTATTCGCTGGTCATGGTGGCGATGGCGGTGGAGGTCATGGGACAGCCCGCGCCCGTCGACGCCGCCGACGCCGTCATGATCCGCACCGGCTGGCCGGTTCCGTGACGGCCGGAAGCCCATTGCCCGAAAGGACGCAGCCGATGAGTCTGCTCACCATCAACAAGCTCACCTCCTCGGTTGGCGCCGAGGTCCGCGGCGTCGAGCCGGAACGGCTGGTCGACGACGATCATCTCGGCGCTGCGGTGCTCGAGGCGTTGGAGGACAACGGGGTGTTGGTCTTCCGCGATCTGCAGCTCGAGCCCCGGGATCAGGTTGCGTTCTGCGGGCGGCTGGGTAGCGTCGACTTCTCCTCGGACGGCCACCACGAGGTCGCCGGCATCTATCCGATCACCTTGAACACCGCGAAGAACTCCGCCGCGAGCTACCTGCGCGCCACCTTCGACTGGCATATCGACGGTTGCACGCCGATGGGCGACGAGTGCCCGCAGAAGGCCACTGTGCTCTCCGCGGTGCACGTGGCCGAGCGTGGCGGCGAGACCGAGTTCGTCAGCGCCTACGCCGCCTACGACGCGCTCACCGACGACGAGAAGCGGCGCTTCGGTTCCCTGCGGGTGGTGCACTCGCTGGAAGCCTCCCAGCGCCGGGTCACGCCCGACCCGACTCCGGAAGAGCTGGCGAGGTGGCGGGCACGACCCACCCACGAACATCCCCTGGTGTGGACGCATCGCACCGGCCGAAAGTCACTGGTGCTGGGCGCCTCCACCGACCACGTCGTCGGCATGGATCTCGACGAGGGCCGCGCGCTGCTGGCCGAGCTGCTCGCGCGCGCCACGGTGCCCGACAAGGTCTATCGCCACAACTGGGCGGTGGGCGACACCGTTATCTGGGACAACCGGGGCGTGCTGCACCGCGCCGCCCCCTACGATCCCAACTCCCCCCGGGAAATGCTGCGCACCACGGTGCTCGGTGACGAGCCCATCCGGTGACCCGCCTGGAGCCGCTGCCGGCGGACAGTTGGGACGACACGGTGCGCGACGCGTTGCGTTCGCTGCTGCCCGCGGAACGGGCCAACCCGCGTGACGCCGGCAACGTGCTGGCCACCATGGTCCGTCATCCCGCGCTGACCCGTGCCTATCTGCCGTTCAACGCCTATCTGCTCACCGGCTCCACACTCTCGCCGCGAGACCGCGAGATCGCGTTGCTGCGGGCGGTGCTGAAAAGCGATTGCGACTATCTGTGGTCACATCACCTTCCGATCGCCGAGCGAGCGGGCCTGACGGCCGAAGAGATCGACACCGTCCGCTCTGGGCAGCCGGCCGGGAAATCCGATGCCGCCGTGGTGCACGCCGCCGACGAACTGGTCGACAGTCGCACCATCTCTGCTGCAGTCTGGGACGAGCTGGGACAACACTTCACCGAAGAGCAACGCATGGACCTGGTGTTCACCATCGGCGGCTACTGCCTACTGGCCATGGCGGTCAACGCCTTTGGCGTCCAGAAGGAGACCACATGAGCGACTTGTCCACGGAGAGCGAGCTGTTCGTCGCCACGGCGCGCGCATTCCTCGACAAGACAGCGACGCTGGGCGGGCAACGTGCGTTACACGCCCAGGGTCGGTCCTATGAACCGAAGTGGTGGCGACAGGCGGCCGAGCTCGGCTGGGCCGGCCTGCTGGTGCCCGAGGAACTCGGCGGGGGCAGCGTCTCCGACAGTGGTCTGCACGACCTCGCGGCGATCGCCGAAGCGATCGGCCGCACGGTCGGGCCGGGACCGCTGTACCCGGTGAGCACCGTGCTGGCCGGTCTGATCGACGCGGACAATCGTGCTGATCACGCCGCGACCATCGCGGCGCTGGTCGCCGGCGAGCAGGTGGCGACCTGGGCGGCGGACGAACCGGGCCGGGCCTTTCGGCCGCACCAGCCGGGCGTCACCGCCAAGACCGACGGTGCCGGTTACCGGCTCAACGGCGTCAAGGATCGGGTCGAGGCCGGTGCGCAGGCAGACCTGGTACTCGTCGGCGCCCGCGCCGACGACGGCACGCTGCGACAATTCCTGATCCGCGCCGATGCCCCGGGCGTGACGGTGCATCCGCAGGCCTGCATCGACCTGGTGAAGCAGTACGCGCGAATCGAGCTCGACGACGTCGAGGTCGATCCGGCGGCGGTCGTGGGCGGCTCCGCACAGACACCGCAACTCATCGACCGCCAGACCCAGGTCGCCATCGCCGTGACGTGCGCCGAAACCGTGGGAATCCTGGACGCGGTGCTGGCCATGACGCTCGAGTGGAGCCGGGACCGGTACAGCTTCGGCCGGCCGCTGGCGTCCTACCAGGCGCTCAAACACCGGCTCGCCGACATGACCATGTGGCTGCACGCCGGTCGTGCCGCCGCCGCCGCCGCCGTCGACAAGGTGGCCGCCCGCACCCCGGACGCCGCGATGTGGGTCAGCGCCGCCAAAGCCTATCTGTCCGAACACGCCGGACTGCTGGTCCAGGAGTGCGTCCAGCTGCACGGCGGAATCGGCGTCACCTGGGAGCACGACCTGCACGTATACCTGCGGCGGATCACCTTGTATGCCGGCCTGTTCGGCACATCCGCCGAACACCATCAGGCCATCGTCCGGGCCGCGAACGCAACGGAGCCGGCCGCATGAGCCAGACCGTCGCCACCGAGTTCACCGTCGAGGAGTTCGCCGCCCGGGCACGCAGCTGGCTGACCGCCAACATGCCGCGACTCGACCCGCAGCACCCGCCCCGCAACGGGCGCGACGACGAGGGCGCCTGGCAGCGCGCTCGTGAACTGCAGCGGCGCCTCTACGACGGCGGATTCGCCGGAATCTGCTTCCCCCGCGAATACGGTGGCCTCGGCCTGGACATCCGCTATCAGAAGGCCTTCGACGTCGAAACCGACGGCTACGAGATGCCGTTGATCCTCAACACCCCGACCTTCACCATCTGCTGCGCGACGCTGCTCGACACCGGAAGTGAGGAGCAGAAGCGCCGGCACATCCATGCCGCGCTGCGCGGTGAGGAGGTGCTCGTCCAGCTGCTCTCGGAGCCCAGCGGGGGATCCGACCTGGCCGGGCTGATCACCCGTGCCGACCGTGACGGGGACAGCTGGGTGATCAGTGGGGCCAAGACCTGGAGCACCAGTGCCTTCGCCGCCGACTACGGGCTGCTGCTGGCCCGCACCGACTCGACGGTGCCCAAACACGACGGCCTGACGATGTTTCTGATGCCGATCGACGCGCCCGGGGTGACGCTGCGGCGTATCGAGCAAGTTGACGGCTCCAACGAGTTCTGCGAGGAGTTCTTCGACGGCCTGCGCCTCGGCGACGACGCGGTCGTCGGCGAGGTGAACAAGGGCTGGGACATCGCTTCCCGGCTGCTGTTCCACGAGCGCCGCGCCGTCGGTCAGGGCTCGGAGTTCGCCAGCGGGCGCGGCCCCGAGCGCACCGAAATGGCCGCCGGGGACTTCCTCGCCCTGGCCGTCGCCGCCGGCACCGCCGAGGACCCGTTGACCCAGGACAAGATCGGCAGGGTGCTCGCCCGCCGGATGGTGCGCGATTGTCTCGTCGACCATGTCGGGCGCGCCATGCGCAGCGGGGCGCTGCCGCCGGCCGCCGGCTCACTCATCCGGCTGTTCCATTCCGACGTGACCTTCCTGGAGGTCGACACCGCCACCGAGGTCGCCGGGCCGCTCGGCGTCGTCGACAGCGAGGAGCAGCTGCTCAAAGTCGGCAAACGGTATCTGTCCCGCCAGACGGTGGCACTCGGGGGCGGCAGCAACGAGATGGCCCGCAACGTCATCGCTGAGCGCGTCCTCGGCCTGCCCCGCGAGTACGCCGCCGACCGGGGTGTCCCGTTCAACCAGGTCCGACACAACAGGGCCTGACCGCGTCGGCCTTGAGCACGGTAGCCTTTACCGCGATGACGGATCCCGTAGCACACTCGAGCGCCCACGGCGTTACCTACGCTTCTGCAGGTGTGGACATCGACGCCGGTGACCGGGCCGTCGAACTGATCAAACCGCTGGCCGCCAGGGCCACGCGGCCGGAGGTGCGGGGCGGCCTGGGCGGGTTCGCCGGGCTGTTCGCCCTGCGCAACGACTATCGCGAGCCGTTGCTGGCGTCCTCCACCGACGGGGTGGGCACCAAGCTGGCGATCGCCCAGGCGATGGACAAGCACGACACCGTGGGTATCGACCTGGTCGCGATGGTGGTCGACGACCTGGTGGTGTGCGGCGCCGAGCCGTTGTTCCTGCAGGACTACATCGCCGTCGGCCGCACGGTGCCCGAACGGGTCAGCGCGATCGTCTCCGGCATCGCCGAGGGGTGCGTGCAGGCCGGCTGTGCGCTGCTCGGCGGGGAGACCGCCGAACACCCGGGCCTGATGGAACCGGACCACTACGACATCTCCGCGACCGGCGTCGGCGTGGTGGAAGCCGACGATGTGCTGGGGCCCGACCGCGTTCGCCCCGGCGACGTACTGATCGCGATGGGCTCCTCGGGCCTGCACTCCAACGGCTACTCGCTGGCCCGGGCGGTGCTGCTCGACATCGACCGGATGAACCTGGCCGGCCACGTCGAGGAGTTCGGCCGCACGCTGGGGGAGGAGCTGCTGGAGCCGACCCGCATCTACTCCAAGGACTGCCTGGCGCTGGCCGCCGAAACGCAGGTGCGGACCTTCTGCCATGTCACCGGCGGTGGCCTGGCCGGCAACCTGGCCCGGGTCATCCCGGACGGGTTGGTCGCCGAGGTGGACCGCGGTACCTGGACTCCGGCTCCGGTGTTCGCGATGATCGCACAGCGCGGACGGGTGAGTCGGGCCGAGATGGAGAAGACGTTCAACCTCGGTGTCGGGATGGTCGCGGTTGTCGCGCCGGAGGACACCGACCGTGCACTGGCGATCCTCACCGCCCGCCATGTCGACTGCTGGCCGCTCGGCACGGTGGCCAAGGCCGGGAAGAACGTCCGGGAAGGCACTGCCGGCGCGGGCGCCAAGCTCGTCGGGCAGCACCCGAGGTTCTGACACCGGAGGCGAAGTCGGAGCCGCCGCGTGAACCGGCGCGTCAGGCCTCAGCGCTCAGCGACGCCAATCGTCGTCGCCGTTCCACGAGTCGTCACCGTCGGAGTCGTTGACCTCAGCACCAGCCAGCTCACGTTGGAGCTGAGTGAAATCGGTCGACGGTGAGCTGTACTTGAGCTCTCGAGCAACCTTGGTCTGCTTCGCCTTAGCCCGGCCGCGGCCCATGGGGGGACCCCCTCGCGCAATAACGGAGCGGCCCCACGAGCAGGCGGCTCCGATCTGAGTGTGTGTATTGTCCTGCCGACAGCTTACCGTGCCGCTCGCGCGGGTGCCGAGCTGGCCTGTGCCGGTGCGAGATCAAACCCGGCCGCGCAGCCGGTCGATGGCGACCCGCCCGGCACCCCGCACGTCCGGCGCCGGAATCGATTCGGCGTCGATCACCGCGCTGACCTCCCCACCGGGGCCGGTCGACAGGGGGGTATCGGCCGGCAGCCCGCGTTTGAGCAGCGCCAGTGCGATCGGGCCCAGTTCGAAGTGGTCGACCACGGTGCCCAGCCGGCCCACCGGGCGCCCGCCGGAGGTGATCGGATCGCCGGTCGAGGGCCGGTCGACCGATCCGTCCAGGTGCAGCAGCACCAGCATCCGGGGCGGCTTTCCCAGGTTGTGCACCCGGGCCACGGTCTCCTGCCCGCTGTAGCACCCCTTGTCCAGGTGCACCGCACCCACGCCCGGTTCGCCGATCCAGTCCAACTCGTGGGGGATGCTGCGCTCATCGGTGTCCAGACCCAGCCGCGGCCGTCGCGCCGCCACCCGCTCGGCCTCGTAGGCCCAGATCCCGGCCGGCTTTACCCCGGCATGCGCCAGCCGGCGCTGCCAGTCGCCCTTCTCGGCGCGCGGCACCAGCAGCTCCAGCGCGTGCTGGTCCGGGCCCCGCCGCACGAACGCGCCCGACTCGCCGATCACCACCGCATCGGCGCCGGGCAGCGCGGTCACGCCCAGCGCGTCGCGCACCGCCGGATCGTCGAGGCGGGGACCCAGCAGCGAAAGCACCGCGAGATCGGCCGGCTGGATCGTCACATCGGCCCAGAACACCATCTTGCGGAGATGCTCGGTCAAGTGATCGCCGCGCCATGGCTCGGTGTCGAGATAGGTGGTGTCGTCCAGTTCGGTCTGGACCCAGTGATCGGTGATGTGACCGTGGGCGTCCAGGATCAGGTTCTCGGTGCTGGCGCCGGTGGGCAGTTCGGCCACGTGCTGGGTGCACAGGGTGTGCAGCCACGTCTTGCGTTCCGGGCCGCCCACGGCGAGCACCGCCCGATGGGATCGGTCGATCAGCACGGCTTCGGTTTGCGCGCTTCGCTGTTCGCCGAACGGATCGCCGTAGTGCCAGATGGCGCCGGCGTCGGGACCGGGATCGGGGGCGGGTACGGCGGACACATGTCAACTCTACGGAGCCGCTACGCTCAGGGTCCATGCCCGCCGATCACGCCGTGACGATCGTCACCCTGGGCGGCGGGCTTGTCGACGATTCCCCGCTGCTGCACGCAGATGACCTGGCGGTATTGCGCGGCGACGGCATCTTCGAAACCCTGCTGGTGCGCGACGGTGCGGCCTGTCTGCTCGACGCCCACCTGCAGCGACTGGCCCGCTCGGCCGAGCTGATGGATCTGCCGGCCCCCGATCTGGACGGGTGGCGGCGCGCCGTGGACACCGCGGTGCGCCGCTGGCCGGCGTCCGTTGAGGGCGCACTGCGGATGATCTACAGCCGCGGCCGGGAATGCGGTTCCGGTCCAACGGCATACGTGATGATCACACCGCTGTCGGGTCGCATCGCCGAAGCACGCCGGCGGGGCGTGGCGGTGGTGAGCCTGGACCGCGGCGTGCCGGCGCAGGGGCCGGCGATGCCGTGGCTGCTGGCCGGGGCCAAGACCCTGTCGTATGCGGTCAACATGGCGGCGCTGCGCCACGCCGCCAAGCAGGGCGCGGACGACGTGATCTTCATCAGCTCCGACGGCTATGTCCTGGAGGGCCCGCGCTCCACGGTGGTCCTGGTGGAGCCGGGGCGCATGGTCACACCGCCGTCGTCGCAGCCGATCCTGCGCGGCACCACCGCCGAGGCACTGTTCGAGGTGGCTCGCGGCGCCGGCTACCGGTGCGAGTATGCGCCGCTGCGCCAGGCGGATCTTCTTGCTGCGCAAGATATCTGGTTGGTCTCCAGTATCACCCTGGCCGCACGGGTGCACACTCTGGACGGCCGGGTGCTCAACCCGCGGGTGCCCGCCGCCGAGGTCGCCGCCCTGGTGGACGCGGCCATCGGCCACTGAAGTCCCACCGATGGCCCACCGAAGGCGTTGACTCTGCGGCTATGGCGCAAAAGTGCGAGTAGCCTGCGCCCTCAGCGCAGAGTCAATGCAAGGGGGTCAGCCGACGAAGCGGGTCAACCGGGCCGAGAGGTGCGGCACCAGTTCGCCGTCGGCGTCCACCCGCTCCTCCACGTAGGCCAGGTCGCCGTCCTCGACGATCCCGTACAGCCGCTTGGCGGCGCCCATCAGGCCGATCGAGCCCACCGACTTGCTGCGCGCCAGGGCGTCGGTGACCAGCTCCCAGGATGCCGGGCCGTGTGGGCGCCCGTAGAACAGCTCCACGTAGCCGCTCGCGTGCGACAGCAGCAGCTCGATGGCCTGTGATTCGTCGGGGTCGCCAGGATCACTGACGAACCGCCAGAAGCCGGTTTCCCGCAGAGCGGGGCCGGTGGGCTCGGCGGCCGCGTCGAGCGGCCAGGAGCGGGCTTCCCAGTTCAGGTAGTCGCCGCCGTCGTGGGACACCACGATCTGCTGGCCGAACCGGTAATCGCCGTGTGCGCGGTGGCCCACCCCTTCACCTCGCCACACCCCGACCAACGGCAGCAGCGCCAACAGGGCGTCGTGCAGGTTCGGGCCTTCGCGCAGGTTGGCCGTGTCGCGGACCGGCAGGTCCGCTGAGACCGGGAACACCGGGATGTTGCGCGCCGCGGTCTGCTTGGCCCGCTCCGCGGCCGCGGCTACCGCGCGGTCACCGGAGCCCGGGACGACCGGACGGTCGCCGCCGTCCTGCGCGCCGGCGTCGGAGGCACTCACATCTCGTCGGTGATCAGCCGATACAGCGTGTACAGCGCGAACCAGGTGATCAGGCCCGTAGCCGCCACCAGCATCAACTCGAAGAAAAGCACCACGGGGGCAGTCTATCCCGAGCTGTCAGGCGACTTTGATGTCGACCTCGTGGAGGCCCGCCCCCGACGGCGTCACCACGGCATCACCGTTGCCGGCCGTGGACAATGCCCGCACCGTCCACGCGCCCGGCGCGGCGAAGAACCGGAAGTCACCGGTTGCCGAGGCGACGACCTCCGCGGTGAACTCCTCGGAGGAGTCCAGCAGCCGCACGAACGCGCCGCCGACGGTCTGGCCGGAGCTGTCCACCACGCGGCCGGTGATCACCGTCTCCTTCTCCAGGTCGACGTTGGCCGGCAAGGCGAGTCCTTGTTTCGGTCCAGAGCACATATCAGCTTCCCAATTCGATCGGGGCACCCACCAGGGAGCCGTATTCCATCCAACTGCCGTCGTAGTTCTTGACGTTGCGGTGTCCGAGCAGCTCGCGAAGCACGAACCAGGTGTGCGACGAGCGCTCACCGATCCGGCAGTACGCGATGGTCTCCTTCTCCCCGTCCAGGCCGGCGCCGGCGTACAGCTCGGCCAGTTCCTCGTCGGACTTGAAGGTGCCGTCCTCGTTGGCGGCGCGGCTCCAGGGCACGTTGATCGCGCTGGGCACGTGTCCGCGCTGCTGGCTCTGCTCCTGGGGCAGGTGCGCCGGCGCCAGGATCTTGCCGGAGAACTCCTCGGGAGAGCGCACGTCGACGAGGTTCTTGGTGTTGATCGCGGCGATCACCTCGTCGCGCCGTGCCCGCAGCGACTCGTCCAGCGGCTTGGCGGAGTACGAGGTGGCCGGCCGGGTGACCGTCTCGCCGGTCAACGGGCGACCGTCGAGCTCCCACTTCTTGCGACCGCCGTCGAGCAGCTTGACGTTCTGGTGTCCGTAGAGCTTGAAGTACCAGTAGGCGAACGCGGCGAACCAGTTGTTGTTGCCGCCGTAGAGGATCACGGTGTCGTCGTTGGCGATACCGCGCTCAGAGAGCAGCTTGGAGAACGCGGCGGCGTCGATGACGTCGCGCCGAACCGAGTCCTGCAGGTCCTTGCGCCAGTCCAACCGGATCGCGCCCGGAATGTGATTGGTGTCATAGACGCTGGTGTCCTCGTCGACTTCGACGAAGACGGTGTCGGGTGCGTCGAGATTGCTCTGGGCCCAGTCAGTGGAGACCAGGACGTCGGAGCGGGCCATGGCGGGGGTCCTTTCGGTTACTTCGGGGCGGACGAGTTCGTGGGGAACCCGGCGGTCACACCGGTGTCGGGCGCAGGCGCACAACGAGCGGGTAGAGCTGACAGCCCAGGCAGATGCCGAAGGCCGCGTTGAGGAAGGCCGCCGCCAGCGCGAAGGCCGTCGCGGTCAGGCCCACCGCCGGCGCGACGGTGAAACCGGCGATTCCGAGCACGGCGAACACCAGGCCGACGAGCTGAGCGAAGCGCAGCGGCGCCACCGGCTCACGCTCGGTCACCGGACCCAGCCGCGGCGCCACCAGACGCGCATAGAGCACCCCGTAGGGGTGGCGGCGGGGACCAGACGCCGCGCCGATCGCGAACACGACTGCCTGGCCGGCCAGCACGACGGTGGCGGCGGCCGGACTGAACTCGAAGATGAGCAGGACGGCCACCAGGACCGCCGAGGTGACCCAGGCGGTGAACCGGGGACCCCGAACGTCTACCTGGCTGGTATCGGGTTCGGTGTTCGGCATCTTTGCTGCTCCCTGGCTGTCGTGGCGAATGGCTGGTGGAGACATGCCACGGAATCGCGGGCTGCTCCGAGAGCGACGCGATAACGCGGCGACTCAGCGACAGCGACAACAGCAGCAGCCCGCGGTGCGGCACAGGTCGACTGTGCGGCGCTTGGTGAGCACAAGCTCAATGCGGGCGAACACGCCAGACAGCCTACCCAATGCGGGGGCGTTCAAGCCAATAAAGGCTCCAGCGCGGACCGCAGTGCAGCGGCCGTCGGGACGCCGGCCGCCCGGTAGCGCTGCCGGCCGTCGGCGTCGAAGATCAGGGTGGTGGGCAGTGACAGCACCGAAAACCTGCGTGCCGCAGCGGGATCTGCGTCGATGTCGATCTCGCGGTGCATCACCTTCTCCGGGCCGCCGAGATCGTCGCAGACTTTTTCGACCACCCGGCGCACCCCGGCGCAAGGTCCACACCACGGTGCGGAGAAGTGCACCACCGTTGGGCCGCCGCGCTCCAGCCCCAGAAACGCGGCCGCGCCGTCATCGTCGGCGCCGGACCCGGAGTCGGTGACCTCTACCGGCCTGATCACCCCGGCCCGACGGTTCACCCACCAGCCGATCACGCCTGCGAGCGCCAGGCCGGCCACGATCGCGATCACGCTCATCGCTGGCGGAACTCCGGCAGGGTGACGGTCATGTCCGCGGCGATGCCCTCGATGATCACATCGGAGCCGCGGGCGCCCTGGCTGGTGGGCACCAGCCCGAACGGCAACCGTTGCTGCGGCAGGCTGCCGCGGAAGGCCGCCAGGACCGCGGCCCGCTGCTCGTCGGGAACGTGCTGGTTGGCGGTGTCCGGGCCGGTGAGGACCCCGGTCGGGGTGATCACCAGGGTGGTGTGGTCGGCGCCGGCGATCGACAGGTCCACCGCAACGCTGACCCGCTTGCCGTACCCGGCCGGCGTGCCGGTGAACACCAGGCCGTGACTGCTGGAGATCCCCGACTCGGTGGTGCCGCCGGTGGCGTCGTTCGTCTCACTCGGTGGGGCCTCCACCATCAGGTCGCGGATCCCCAGGTAGCGGCCCAGATACACCGAACCGATGATGATCCGGCTCTCCAGCTTGGCGACCGGGATCTGCGCGCCGGGGCGGAACCGCCAGGTCGCCTCGCTCAGGTCGACCGAATGCATGGTGGCCTCTAGCATCGCCTTGCCGATCATCGGCTGCTCGACGGCAGGGGCCTTGATCTCCACTTCGTCGTAGTGATCCCGCCGCGCCTGCGGGATGAACGGGAACCCGAGAATCGCCACGAAGGGGTCCGATCCGAGGTCGGTGGCCCGCCGAACCGCCCGCGACAGTTGGTATTCGGCGTAGACGCTGATCCCGAAATCGACCCCGCCGACTGCGACGACCAGAGCCGCGATCACGGCCGACATCCCGATAAGCACCCTGCGCACCCGGCCATTCTGGCAGGTCGCACGCTATCGTTAGATCACCTGGGACGCTGGAGGACCTCGTTGGAGCTACTGCTGTTGACTGCTGACTTGCACCCCGATGCGGTGCTGCCGTCGCTGTCGCTGCTGGCACACACCGTGCGGACAGCGCCGCCGGAGGTTTCTGCGCTGCTCGAGGCCGGTTCGGCGGAGGTGGTGATCGTCGACGCGCGCACCGATCTGGCCGGGGCCCGTGGGCTGTGCCGGCTGCTCAGCACGACCGCGGGCTCGGTGCCAGTGGTAGCGGTGGTGACGGAGGGCGGGTTGGTCGCCGTCAATGCCGAGTGGGGAGTCGACGAGATCCTGCTGCCGGGGACCGGGCCGGCCGAGACCGACGCCCGGTTGCGGCTGTTGACCGGCCGCCGGGGCGCCCCGACCGCCGAACAGACCTCGGGCCAGACCAAGCTGGGCGAGCTGGTGATCGACGAAGGCACCTACACGGCGCGGCTGCGTGGCCGGCCGCTGGACCTGACGTACAAGGAATTCGAGCTCCTCAAATATCTCACCCAGCACGTCGGCCGGGTCTTCACCCGCGCGCAGTTGCTGCAGGAGGTGTGGGGATACGACTTCTTCGGCGGCACCCGCACCGTCGACGTGCACGTCCGGCGGCTTCGGGCCAAGCTCGGCCCGGAATACGAGTCGCTGATCGGCACGGTCCGCAACGTCGGCTACAAGGCGGTCCGGCCGGTTCGGGGCAAACCCGCGGGCGCGTCCGACGACGAGGACGAGGGGGATGAGGCGGTCGACGACCTCGACGGCGCGGACGGCGGTGCGCCCGAGTCGCTGGCCAGTCAGTGATCCTTCCGCAATGGCGCGCCGCGCTCACCGACGACGAGCAGCGGCAGGTTCGGGAGCTGATCGCCGCCGCCGGAGACCACGACGGCGTCGCCCCGGTCGGTGAACAGGTGCTGCGCGAGCTCGCCGGCGACCGTGCCGGACACCTGGTCGCCGATGACGGCGGCGCGGTAGTGGGCTATCTGAATCTGAGCGCGCCGTCGGATGACGCCGCGCCTATGGCCGAACTGGTGGTAGCGCCACCGGCCCGGCGGCGCGGCATCGGATCCGCGATGGCCCGCGCCGCGTTGACGAAAAGCCAAGGACGCAACCGGTTCTGGGCGCACGGCACGCTGCCCGGAGCCCGGGCCACCGCCGCGGCGCTGGATCTGGCCGCGGTGCGCGAGCTGCTGCAGATGCGCCGGTCGTTGCGCGGGGTGCCGAAGCCGTCGCTGCCGGTCGGGGTGTCGATTCGCAGCTATGCGGGGGAGGCCGACGACGCCGAGTTGTTGCGTGTCAACAACGCGGCCTTCGCCTGGCATCCGGAGCAGAGCGGCTGGACGGCGGCGGACGTGGCCGAACGACGTGCCGAGGGATGGTTCGATCCGCGCGGGCTGTTCCTGGCGTTCGACGCGACCGACGAGCAGACCCTGTTGGGATTCCACTGGACCAAGATCCACCGCGACAAGCCCGGCGCCGAGCTCGCCGGGGAGGTGTATGTCGTCGGGGTCGATCCCGCCGCCCAGGGACGTGGCCTGGGCCGGGCGCTGACCGAAGTGGGCCTGGCCCACCTGGCCGATCGGCTCGCCGATGTCGACTCGCCGACCGTGCTGCTCTACGTCGAAGCGGACAACACCGCGGCGTTGCGGACCTATGAACAGCTGGGTTTCACGGTGCACAGCGTCGACACCGCCTACGCCGCGGTAGACCGTGGTTGACCGTCGCTCGATCTATTCACCGCGCGTTCACCTGCCATGCGGTTGCCATCCATGAGCGCCACATACGTTCCGGGGGATTCGAACCGAACGTGAGCGGAAAGCGAGAAACAATGAAGCCCAGAACGGCGGGCATTGCACTGCTGGCGACGACCTTGGGTCTGGCGCTGAGCGGGTGCGGTAGCGACGACAACACCGGCGGATCGACCGGCGCCGCCGCGGGGCCTGCAGGGTCCGCCGAGTGCGCCGGGAAGAACACCCTGACCGCCGAGGGGTCCACGGCGCAGCAGAACGCGATCGCGGTGTTCAACCAGGTGTGGGGCAACCAGTGCCCGGGCAAGAACCTGTCCTACAACCCGACCGGATCCGGTGCGGGCCGCGAACAGTTCATCGCCGGACACGTCGATTTCGCCGGATCCGATTCGCCGCTGAGCGAGGCCCAGGTCGCCCAGGCGGCGGACCGGTGCGGCGGCGGCAACCCGGCGTGGCACCTGCCGCTGGTCTTCGGCCCGGTCAGCATGGCCTACCACCTCGACGGAGTCGAGCACCTGGTGCTCAACGCCGACGTACTGGCGCGGATCTTCACCGGAACGATCACCAGCTGGAACGACCCCGCCCTGGTCGCTCTGAACCCGGGAGTGGAACTGCCGGCGACGGCCATCACGCCGATCTACCGGTCGGACTCCTCAGGCACCACCGACAACTTCCAGAAGTACCTCAGTGCCGCCGCCCCGCAGAGCTGGACCAAGGGCGAGGGCAGCGAATTCCAGGGCGGTGTCGGTGAGGGCGCGCAGAAGTCCGCCGGGGTGGTACAGGCGGTACAGAGCACACCCGGCGCGATCGGCTACGTCGAGAAGGGCTTCGCCGACCAGGCGAACCTTCGGTCCGCGATGATCGACTCCGGCGCCGGAGTGGTCGCCGCGACCGACGAGGCGGCCGGTGTCGCCATCCAATCGGCCGGCTTCGTCTCCGAAGAGGGCAACGATATGCGGCTGGACCTGAAGTCCCTCTACGGCACCAGGCAACCGGCCGCCTACCCGCTAGTCTTGGTGACCTATGAGATCGTCTGCTCCAAAGGCTACGACCCGGACACGTCGGCGGCCGTGAAATCCTTCCTGAAGACGGCGTCGACCAGCGGCCAGGACGACTTGTCCGGTGCGGGATACGTTCGGCTGCCGGATCAGTTCCAGCGGCGTCTGAGCGCTGCGATCGACGCGATTCAGTAGCCGCCGTGCCGCACTCGAGGGGAGGTGTCTAGCGTCGCCGAACCGTTTCCTACCACGTCGTCGGGGTCGGCCAAGCCTTCCGGCTCATCCGGACAACCGGTGATCCCGGCGGCGACGCGTTCCGCCGGAAGTCGCATCCCCGACCAGGTGTTCCGCTTGGTCGCCCAGGGCTCCGGTGTGTTGATCATCGCGTTGATCACGGCCGTCGGCGGATTCCTGCTGCTGCGGGCGATACCGGCGTTGCGGCGCAATCGGGAGAACTTCTTCACCTACGCCGGTAACTGGGTCACCACTGACACCTCGGCCATGCACTTCGGCATCGCCGAGATGCTGCGGGTGACGGTGTTCGTCTCGGTGTTCGCCCTGCTGATCGCCATGCCGGTGGCACTGGGGGTCGCCGTCTACCTCGCCGAATACGCCCCCCGACGGCTCGTCGGACCTCTCGCCTACATGGTCGAACTCCTTGCCGCCGTGCCGTCGATCATCTACGGGGCGTGGGGGTTGTACGTGCTGGCTCCGCAGCTGCGGACCGCCGCGGAGTGGCTCAACGAGAATCTCGGCGGGTTCTTCCTGTTCGCGACCGGCAACGCATCGGTAGCCGGCGGCGGCACCATCTTCACCGGCGGGATCGTGCTGGCGGTGATGATCCTGCCGATCATCACCGCGGTCACGCGCGAGGTGCTGGCCCAGACGCCGCGCGGCCAGATCGAGGCAGCGCTGGCGCTGGGAGCGACCCGGTGGGAAGTGGTCAAGACAGTGATGCTGCCGTTCGGGCGGTCCGGATACATCAGCGCGGCGATGCTGGGCCTGGGGCGTGCACTCGGTGAGACGGTGGCGTTGCTGATCATCCTGCGGGCCACCCAGAAGGCGTTCAACTGGTCATTGTTCGACGGCGGGTCCACGTTCGCCACCAAAATCGCTGCCACCGCATCGGAGTTCAACGACCAGTACAAGGCCGGCGCCTACATCGCGGCCGGGCTGGTGCTGTTCGTGCTGACGCTGGTGGTCAACGCGCTGGCGCGCGCGGCCATCACGAAGAAGGTGCACTGATGACCGCCCTGCTGGACCGACCGGTCAAGGAGCGCACGTTCGCGACGGTCGGCCTGCGGCGCCGGGTGGCCAACGCCATCGCGACGGTGCTGGTCACCGTCGCGATGGGAGTGGCGCTGGTCCCGCTGGTGTGGGTGATGTACTCGGTGATCGAACACGGGTTCGCCGCGATCAGCTCCAGCGGGTGGTGGACGCACTCGCAGGCCGGCATGACGGCGTTCGCCGCCGGGGGCGGGGCCTACCACGCGATCGTCGGGACGCTGCTGCAGGGGCTGGTGTGCGCGGCGCTCTCGATCCCGCTCGGCATCTTCGTGGCGATCTACCTCGTCGAATACGGTGCCGGGACCCGGCTCGGCAAGCTCGCGACCTTCATGGTCGACATCTTGACCGGGGTGCCGTCGATCGTGGCAGCGTTGTTCATCTACGCCCTGTGGGTGGCCACCCTCGGATTTCACCGCTCCGGTTTTGCGGTGTCGTTGTCGTTGGTACTGCTGATGGTGCCGGTGATCGTGCGGGCGACCGAGGAGATGCTCCGGATCATTCCGGTGGACCTGCGTGAGGCCAGCTACGCGCTGGGCGCGCCGAAGTGGAAGACCATCACCAGCATCGTGATCCCGACCGCGCTGTCGGGGATCGTCACCGGGATTCTGCTGGCGCTGGCGCGGGTGATGGGCGAGACGGCGCCGCTGCTGATCCTGGTCGGCTATTCGCAGGCGATGAACTTCGACATGTTCCACGGCTTCATGGGGTCGTTGCCGGGAATGATGTACGACCAGACATCGGCGGGCGCGGGCACCAGCGCCGTTCCCACCGACCGGCTCTGGGGTGCCGCGCTGACGCTCATCATCCTGATCGCGGTGCTCAACATCGCGGCCAGGTTCGGAGCGCGCCTCTTCGCGCCCAAGAAGTTCTAGTCTGTCGGCACACCGGCGCGCGAGCGGTGGGCGTGAGGTTTCAATGAGATTTAGGAGAGCTGCACGGTGGCGAAAAGGTTGGACCTGACCGACCTCAACATCTATTACGGGTCGTTCCACGCTGTTGCCGACGTGACGCTCTCGGTCGCGCCGCGCAGTGTGACCGCCTTCATCGGTCCGTCCGGATGCGGCAAGTCGACGGTGCTGCGCACCCTCAACCGGATGCACGAGATCACCCCGGGGGCCCGCATCGAGGGTTCGGTGCTGCTCGACGGTGAGAACATCTACCGGCCCGGAATCGACCCGGTGGGCGTGCGAAAGGCCGTCGGTATGGTGTTTCAGCGTCCGAATCCGTTCCCCACCATGTCGATTCGCGACAACGTGGTGGCCGGGCTGAAACTTCAGGGCATCCGCAACCGCCGGACGCTCGACGAGACCGCCGAGTTCTCGCTGCGCGGCGCCAACCTGTGGAACGAGGTCAAAGACCGGCTGGACAGGCCCGGCGGCGGCCTGTCCGGCGGCCAGCAGCAGCGACTGTGCATCGCCCGCGCCATCGCGGTGCAACCCGACGTGCTGTTGATGGACGAGCCGTGTTCGGCTCTGGACCCGATCTCGACGATGGCCATCGAAGAGCTGATAGCTCAGCTCAAGCAGGAATACACCATCGTCATCGTCACCCATAACATGCAGCAGGCGGCGCGGGTCAGTGATCAGACGGCGTTCTTCAACCTGGCCGACGTCGGCAAGCCGGGCCGGCTGATCGAGATCGACGGCACCGAGAAGATCTTCTCCAACCCGAGCCGCAAGGAGACCGAGGACTACATCTCCGGGCGCTTCGGCTAGCCGGTCGTCACAGTGGGCGCACCCTATCCGGGCGGAGGCAGCGTGTTCTCGTCCGGGAACTTGCCGGTGGCCTGGAAGATCACCCGACGCGCCACCTCCACGGCGTGGTCGGCGAACCGCTCGTAGAACCGGCCGAGCAACGTGACGTCGACGGCCGCCGCGACTCCGTGCCGCCATTCCTTGTCCATCATCACCGAGAACAGATGCCGGTGCAGGTCGTCCATCGCGTCGTCTTCCTCGCGAATCCGGGCGGCCTTCTCCGGGTCGCGCGACAGCAGCACCTCCTGCGCGCTGTTGCCCAGATCAACAGCCACCCGGCCCATCTCGGCGAAGTATCCATTGACCTCTTCGGGGAGTGCGTGTTGCGGATGCCTGCGGCGGGCGATCTTGGCGACGTGCAGCGCCAGCGCGCCCATCCGGTCGATGTCGGCGACCATCTGGATGGAGCTGACGATGGCCCGCAGGTCCCCGGCGACCGGCGCCTGCAACGCCAGCAGCACGAAGGCGCTCTCCTCGGCGCGGGCGCTCATCGAGGCGATCTTCTCGTGGTCGGTGATCACCCGCTCGGCCACCACCAGGTCGGCCTGCAGCAGGGCCTGAGTGGCACGTTCCATGGCGATCCCGGCCAGGCCGCACATCGTGCCGAGCTGTTCGGCCAAGTCCGAGAGTTGCTCGTGATAGGCGGTTCGCATGCCCTCAAGACTAACCCGGGGGGTGCTCGATGACCGCGCGACGGCGACTGCCCCGGCGATTACTCGCAGGTGGTGTCGGCCGCGTTGGTGACCGTCAGGTCGGCGGGCAGCTCGGTCGGCTCGACGCTGGCGCCGCGGTTGAGCTGGACGTTGACCTGGGAGCCGCTGGCGGCCGGCCTGGTGACGCTTCGGAAATCGGAGCCCAGCACGACGCGCACGATGCTGCCCAACCCGGTGACCCGCTCGATCGGCGCGCCCGACAGTGCCGAGGACACGGTGGCGGCGGCCTGCTCGTTGCCGGGGGAGAACAGCACCTTGGTGGCCTTGACCGTACCCGGATAGTCGTCGGCGCTGTCGACGTCGAAGCCCCAGTGCTGCAGCTCTTCGGAGGTGGAGGCGGCCAGACCGGACACCTCGGTGGCATTCGAGACCCGCACGTTGACGTCGACGGGGGAGGTGGTGACCGCCCGCACCTGCTCGATGCTCGGCTTGGGGGCCGGGCCGACCGGAGTCGCCGACGCCTGGGCGGGCTGGGTGGTGGGGCTGGTGGTCGAGACCGACGTGGCGTTGTGGTCGTTCTCGCCGGGCAGCGGATCGTCGTTGATGATGGCGTCGAACAGTGCCCGCATGTCATCCATCCGCGGGACCTCGTCGCCGTTCTCGTCGGTCTCACTGGTCGGAACGGTCACGAAGGTGATGTGTCCGGCGGCCACCTTCTGCAGCGACTGCCCGAGGTTCACCAGATCCTTGGTCTTGACGTTGTCCACGTAGCTGTCGCCGATGAACATGTTGACCACGTTGTTGAGCTTGGTCGGCGAGAAGAAGGTGTTCGTGGAGATCAGCGAGCGCAACAGGGACGACAGGAACAACTGCTGGCGTTTGATCCGGCCGTAGTCGCCGTTGTCCTCGGTGGTGACATTGCGGGCCCGCACATAGTTCAACGCGGTCGCACCGTTGACCCGCTGCCGGCCGCTGTTGGCCAGCACGCTGCCCAGTTCGAGGTCGTAGAGCGGGCTGGTGGTGCACACCTCGACGCCGCCCAGGGCGTCAACCATCTTGCCGAAACCGACGAAGTCGACGGCCATGAACCGGTTGACCGCCAGCCCGGAGAGCTTCTGGATCTCCTTGACCAGACACTTCGGCCCGCCGAAGGCATACGTCGAGTTCAGCTTCGTCTCGGTGTAGACGGTCTCATCGCTGTAGCTGCCGGAGTCCGCGTCGTAGATCGGGCCGTAGGCGCCGGTCGCGGCATTCCAGACCTCACACTGAATCGGCGTGATCGCCAGATCGCGCGGGAACGACACCACCACCACGCGTTTACGGTTGGCCGGGATGTTGACCAGCATGATGGTGTCGGATCGAGCGCCCTCGGCGTCCTCGGTGCTTCCGGCGCCGATCTGGCTGTTGGCCCCGGCGCGGGTGTCCGCGCCCACGATCAGGAAGTTCTCATCGCCGTACTGGCCGGCCGCGTCGAGGATGTCGTGCGAGTCGGGGTCCAGCGCGCTGACATGGTTGAGGCTACGGTTCTTCGTCGCGCTCCACTGCCAGGCCGAACCGGTCAGCACCAGGGCCAGGACGGCCATCATGGCCGCCACCATCCGGCCGGCCACCATCGCCCCGCGGTGGCTCCTGTGCGGGTGCGGCTCGTGGGTTGCGTCGTCGGTCTGCCCCGGGGGGTCGATGCGTACCGGCGGTATCTCGCGCGCCACGTCCGGAAGTTCGGTGGTGGGCTCGAACCCGACCCAGTCGGCCCAGTCGGGCTCGTCGGCGCGGGTGGGCTGCGTGCCGTGAATCAGGTCGAGGTCGGGCAGTTCCGACGGGTAGGCCACCTCCGCTATGTCGGCGCTGAAGCCCGCCGCGTCGGTGGCCTCGAAGGCTTCGAAGGCCGGTGGGTCCACGACTTCGAAGTCCGGCGAGGATTCGGCCTGTGGCTCGGGCGTGGGTACGGGCTCTATCGCCGCTATGGTTTCGGCGGCCGCCTCCGGGGCACCTACGGGCTCCGGGGCACCTACGGGCTCCGGGGCGGCGCGGCGCCGCCTGCGGCCGCCGGAGGGGGGAACGCCGCCGTTGACCTTGGCGATCAGGTCGGCGACGGTCACCGAACCGTCACCGCCGTTGCGGCGGCGAGACGGAGCCGAACGGCGGGGAGTCGGAGCGGGGGTCTGCCAACGCTCCCATGGCGCGGGTCCGGGCGGCGTCATCGTCATCAACTGATGGTCACCGTCATCCCGGCCCTGTCCGGGCCAGCGGCCAGGAGTGGCGTTGTCGCCGTCACTCATGTCCTCACGGGCCTCCGAGTCTTCGGGACTGACGGGCGTCGATCGCCGGTCAGCGCGGCACGGATGATCACCGTTGATGCTCCGTACCTGTTCCGCCCCCGCAGGGACAACCCCACCTGGGGCAATAAGTTACTTAGTCTACTGAGAAGTTTCCAGACACGCGATGTCGAGAACGTCTCATTTCAGCCACCCGAGTGCATAATGTCAGCCCCGACCGGCACCGCACAGTCATCCGGATCGGCCAGCCACCCCTCCGGGAGAGTGACCTTGGCCGGTGAGCCCTGCCGGCCGCGCGGCCCGGTCGCGGCCGCCGGGAACGGGATCGACCCGTCGAGCTGCTCCAGCAGCGTGTCGAGTTCGGACAGCGTCGTGACCATGGCCAGCTCCCGCCGCAACTGCGAACCGGCGGGGAAACCATGCAGGTACCAGGCGACATGCTTGCGGATCTCCCGCATGCCCTTTTCCTCACCGAAATGCGACGCCAGCAGCTCGCCGTGGCGGCGGATGATGTCGGCGACTTCGCCCAGGGTGGGCGGGGTGGGCGCCGGGCGGCCGGCGAAGGCCGCCGACAACTCGGCGAACAGCCAGGGGCGCCCCAGGCAGCCCCGGCCGATGACGACGCCATCGCAGCCGGTGGCAGCCATCATGGCCAGGGCGTCACCGGCTTCGAAGATGTCACCGTTGCCGAGTACCGGAATCGAGCGCACCTGGGCTTTGAGCTGGGCGATCTGCTCCCAATCGGCTGTGCCGGAGTAGCGCTGTGCCGCGGTTCGGGCGTGCAGGGCCACCGCGGCGGCGCCCTCGGACTCGGCGATACGCCCGGCGTCGAGGTGGGTGTGGGTGGCCTCGTCGATCCCGATCCGGAATTTCACGGTCACCGGGATACCCGAGTTGCCAGCTCCTCTTACCGCCGCCGCGACAATGTTGCCGAACAGCCGGCGCTTGTAGGGCAGCGCCGATCCGCCGCCGAGGCGGGTCACCTTGGGCACCGGGCAGCCGAAGTTCATGTCGATGTGATCGGCCAGGCCTTCGTCGGCGATCATCTTGGCCGCGGTGTAGGTGGTGTCGGGGTCGACGGTGTAGAGCTGCAGCGAGCGCGGGGACTCGTCCGGGGCGAACGTCGTCATGTGCAGGGTGGCCGGGTGGCGCTCGACGAGCGCGCGGGCGGTCACCATCTCGCACACGTAGAGCCCGCTGACCGTTCCGGTCCGAGACCGTTCCAGCTCGCGACAGAGCGTGCGGAATGCGACGTTGGTCACACCTGCCATCGGGGCCAGCACCACAGGGCTGGCGAGCGGCAGTGAACCGATGCGCAATGCGCGCTGAACGTCGGTGCCGGCGGCCAGCAGGCTGCCGCCGTGGCCTACGGCGCCGATGGCTCCAGCACCTTCTTGGCGGCGCGCTTCTCGGCCACCTTGGCCTCCCGCTCGAGCCGGCGCTGCTTGGCCACCTCGAACTTCTCGCACGTCTCTTCCAGGTCGGCGACGATCTTGCCGACCTCTTCCTGGTAGCGGGCCGCTTCGCCGCTGAAGTCCCGTTCGAGGATGCGCCACTTCTTCAGCACCGGCATCACCACGTCGTCGAGGTGGATGCGCGGGTCGTAGACGCCGCCGACGGCGATGATCACCGCCTTGCGGCGGAATTCGGGCACCACGTAGCCGGGCATCTGGAAGTTGGCCAACACCCGGTGCAGGGAGTACATCGCCTGTTCCGGCGCGATGTCGAACCCGGCCGCGCTGATGTCGCGGTAGAAGATCATGTGCAGGTTCTCGTCGGCCGAGACGCGGGCCAGCAGCTGATCGGCGACCGGGTCGTTGCAGGCGCGGCCGGTGTTGCGGTGTGAGATCCGGGTGGCCAGCTCTTGGAAGGTCACGTAGACGACCGAGTCGAACAGGCTCTGGGCGAACAAGTCGCCGGAGACCTGGTGATTCTGCCCGGGGCTGAAGCCGCGGTTGACGGTCTCCATCCGCAGGGTCTCCAGCTCGATCGGGTCGCAGTTGCGGGTGACGACGAGGTAGTCGCGCAGGGCGATGCCGTGCCGGTTCTCCTCGGCGGTCCACCGGTTCACCCAGGTGCCCCAGGGGGCGTCCATGGTGAAGTTCATCGCGATCTCGCGGTGATACGAGGGCAGGTTGTCCTCGGTCAGCAGGTTCTGGATCATCGCGGTGCGGGCGACCTCGGACAGCTTTGACTGCTCGGGGTCCCAGTCCTGGCCGCCGAGGGCGTAGTAGTTCTTGCCCTCCGACCACGGGACGTAGTCGTGGGGATTCCAGTCCTTGGTCATGGAGAAGTGGCGGTTGACCGCGTTCTCGACGACCGGCTCGAGTTCGTGCAGCAACTCCAGGTCGGTCCACTCACGCGTCATAACAGCTCCTGGGTATCTGTGTCCGCTAGTTGCAGGCAATATATCTGTGTATGTCGGTAGCAGCAAGTTAGCCGGGCCGTGTTGTGCTACATCTTTTCGGCCCGGCCGGTGTTGAGCAGCATGTCGACGCAGAAGTCGATAAATTGCGTCCGGCTGGCCGCGAGCCGCCCGTTGAGATAGGCGCTGAACAGGGCGGTGAGCGCCCCGATCAACCCGGTTGCCACCATGTTCTGGAGCACCGGGTCGCCGATTCGGGTCAGCTTGCGCTGGAGCATCTCGATGAAGTTCGGCATCCATTGCGCACCGGAGTGGGTCAGGACCGGCTCGGTCCCCGGGGCCAGCAGCAGCACCCGCCCGCGCACCGGGTCGTCGACCATCAAAGCGACGAAGCCTTCCACGGCTTCTCGCGGCGTATGGGCCGACAGCAGTGCCGCCATGGCGCGCGTGCACACGTCGTCATATACGGCGCGCACGAATTCGTCACGGTCGGTGAAGCTTTCGTAGAAATAGCGTTCCGTCAGCGCAGCCGCGCGGCAGACCGACCGGATGGTCAGCGTGGGTCCGTTTTCGTCGCCGAGCAGTTGTACGCCGGCGGCGATGAATTCGTCTCGACGCAGGGCCTGACGATCTTCCAGTGGGACCCCGGACCAACGGCCCCGGCGTTGACCGGACGGCACTTCAATCTCCTAAGGGTCCAATTTGACACCGATCGTAACGCCGGTCCACCTCCCGGTGCGCGGTGTTGCCGCCGCTGCCGGGCCTGACGACCTGCGGGTGCCCGCCTGGTGCCGCAGCCGGGGCGACCTGCGGGGCCCGGCACGGGGACGGCTCGACGGGTTAGTCCAGACAATAAAACCGCCGGGCCGGCGGGTCGTGCCCTTGACTGGGTCCACCGTGCTGCGGAATAGTGTTCTTCAGAACGAAGAATGCCGTATGTTGTCCGGACAAATCCGCATACCCGGTGTCGAAGGCTTCCTGGGAGCTGCGGATCTGCTGCCTGTGCCAGGAGAAAGCGGGTCATGGCGGATCACTCCAGCCTCCTGAGCCACGTGGACCTCTTGGGCCTTGAAGGCCGTGTCATCGTGGTGTCGGGCGCCGGCGGTGGCGGTATCGGTACGACGATCACCGCGATGGCCGCACGCGCCGGAGCCACCGTGATCGCGGTGAGCCGCTCGGTCCAGAACCTCGATGAGCACATCGCGCCACTGGCCGCCGAGGGCCTGTCGGTGTTGCCGGTGGTCGCCGACGCCGCCACCGACGAGGGCGTAGCCGCCGTGCTCGATGCGGCGCGCCACGCCGACGGACAGCTCTACGGGCTGGTCAATGTCGCCGGCGGAGCCGCGCCGTCGACATGGATGCCCGCTACCCGGGTGGCCCGCTCCGACTGGCGGGAGATCTTCGCGCACAACCTGGAGACCGCGTTCTTCATGAGCCGAGCGGTCGCCGCCGAACTGGTGACCCAGCAGCGCCCGGGCTCGATCGTGTCGATCTCCTCGATCAGTGGGATCAACACCGCGCCGTTCCACATCGCCTACGGCACCGCCAAGGGCGCCGTCGTCGCGATGACCCGCACCATGGCGCTCGAGTTGGCGGCGGTCGGGATCCGGGTCAACGCGGTGGCCCCGGGCGTCACCGAGACGGCGGCGTCCGGCGCCTACGTCGAGGCGGACCCCGATCGCGACCGGCGGGCGATCGCGATGGGGCGCCGGGGACGGCCCGAGGAGCAGGCCGGGCCGATCCTGTTTCTGCTGTCCGATCTCTCCAGCTACATCACCGGCCAGACACTGCTGGTCGACGGCGGGCTCAACCTGAAGTGGAGCCACCTCGCCGACGACAACACCTCACTGTTCCTCAAGGACGAAACCTTCCGCGCGGCAATCAGGAGGATGTGATGACCGATCCGGTCCAGAACGCGGATACGGCCGAAGAACTGTCGCAGCCGATGACGATCGGCGTCGAGGCCTACACCTGCCCGGAGTACGCCCGTGCCGAACGAGACAAGCTGTGGCGCAAGGTGTGGCAGCAGGCCGGCCGGGTCGAGGACCTGCCGGAGGTGGGCAGTTACCTCACCTACGACATCCTCGACGACTCGATCATCGTCGTCCGCACCGGACCGGACGCCTTTCATGCCCACCACAACGTCTGCATGCACCGCGGCCGCCGACTGGTCGACACACCCGCCGGGGCGAAGAACGCCTGCGCGCGCACCCGCAAGTCGTTCGTCTGCGGCTTCCACGGCTGGACCTACGGGTTGGACGGGGCCTGCACCCACATTCGCGAACAGGACGACTGGCAGGGCGCGCTGACACCCGAGAACACCCACCTGCGGCCGGTGCGCGTCGACACCTGGGGCGGCTGGGTCTGGATCAACATGGACCCGGACTGCGAACCGCTGGCCGACTACCTGTTTCCCGCAGCCAAGATCCTCGAACCGTTCGGCCTGGAGAACATGCGCTACAAGTGGCGCCGGTGGCTGGAATTCGACTGCAACTGGAAGGTCGCCATGGAGGCCTTCAACGAGACCTACCACGTCTATACGACCCACCCGGAGTTCAACAAGTTCGGTGAATTCAAGGGCTGGGCCAAAGTCCAGGGCAAACACAGCAACATCGGCTACGACGCTCCCGAGGATCTGGAGACGACCAAGTCCAAGATCCGGCTGGGAATCGGCGACGACCCCCGGGTGTCGACCGCGGAGATGCAGATCTACACCATGGAGGAGACCAACGCCACCACCACGATGACCCTGGTGAACGCCGCCAAGCGGCTGGTCGACGAGCTTCCCGAGGGCACCCCGGCCGACAAGGTCCTCGAACACTGGCTGGCCTCGGCGCGCCGCGACGACGAAGCCCGCGGCGTCATCTGGCCGACGATCCCGGCCGACGTGCTCGGCCAGGCCGGCACCGCATGGCAGATCTTCCCGAACTTCCAGATCGGCCAGGGGCTGACCAGTGCGCTGTGCTACAGCGCCCGGCCGCATCCCAGCTACAACCCCGACAAGTGCATCTTCGAGGTCTCGGTGTTCGAGCTCTTCGGAAAAGGCGAAGAGCCGCAGACGCAGTGGGAGTACACCCCGGTGGGCGATCCGGGTTGGCGCTCGGTTCTGCCGCAGGATTTCTCCAACATGGCCGCGGTCCAGCAGGGGATGAAATCCCTTGGCTACCAAGGCGCAAGGCCCAACCCCTACCGGGAGCGAGCCATCGTCAACCTGCACAACCAGCTGGCGAAGTACATGGGCGACGGCGCACCCGAGCAGATCCCGACAGGAAGCGAGCGATGACGGACTGCCTGCCCACCCAGACCCCCGACGACTTTGACATCGAAGCGCTGCGGGAGAAGTACGCCGCCGAGCGGGCCAAACGCGTCCGCGCCGACGGCTCCGGGCAGTACCTCGAACTCAAGGATGACTTCGTGGAGTTCGCCGAGGTTGACCCGCAGACCGCGGTGACTCCGCGGGAACCCATCGACGCCGACATCGAAGTCGTGGTCCTCGGCGGAGGCATCGCCGGTCTGCTGGCCGGCGCCTACCTGAAGAAGGCCGGCGTGGCCGATGTGCGGGTCATCGAGATGGCCGGCGACTTCGGCGGCGTCTGGTACTGGAACCGCTTCCCCGGAATCCAGTGCGACAACGACGCCTACTGCTATATCCCGATGCTCGAAGAGCTCGATTTCATCCCGTCCAAGAAGTTCGCCGACGGCGCCGAGATATTCCAGCATTGCCAGAACATTGGGAAGCACTTCGGTCTTTACGACGGGGCGATCTTCTCGACCCAGGTGCGCAGTGTCCGCTGGGACGAGGAGATCAACCGCTGGCGGCTGACGACGAACCGGGGCGACGACTTGCGGGCGCGTTTCGTGGTGATGGCGCAGGGCTCCTACAACCGGCCCAAGCTGCCCGGCATCGCGGGCATCAAGGACTTCATGAACGCGGGCGGCCACGTCTTCCACTCGGCCCGCTGGGATTACGACTACACCGGCGGCGACGCCAACGGTGGCTTGGACAAGCTGGCCGACAAGCGCGTGGCGCTGGTCGGCACCGGGGCGACCGGTGTGCAGCTGGTCCCGCACCTGGGTCGGGATGCCGAGGCGCTCTACGTTTTCCAGCGCACGCCGTCCTCGGTGGACTTCCGCGGCAACGAGCCCACCGACCCGCAATGGGCCGCGTCGCTGCAGCCGGGGTGGCAGGCCGAACGCAAGCGCAACTTTCATCGCTGGTCACCGTTCGAAGGCGTGGTCTTCGACGCCCCCGACATGGTGTGCGACTTCTGGACCGAGTTGGGTCGCAACCTGACCGCCCGCATCGGCGCCAGTCCCGACCCGACGGCCCTGGGCGTCGAGGAGATCATGGCGATGCGGGAGGAAGAGGACTACAAGATCATGGAGCGGCTGCGCCGCCGCATCGACGACATCGTCGAGGATCCGCAGACCGCCGAGGCGCTCAAGCCGTACTACCGGTTCATGTGCAAGCGCCCGACCTCCAGCGACACCTACCTGCCCGCATTCAATCGGCCCAACGTCACCCTGGTCGATGTGGCCGAATCCAAGGGTGTTGAAAAGCTCACCGCGAAAGGCGTTGTCGCGGGCGGCGTCGAGTACGAGGTCGACTGCGTGATCTTCGCCAGTGGTTTCGAGATCTCCACGGAGATCAGCCGTCGGTACGCGATCGATGTCATCGAGGGACGCGACGGGGTATCGCTGTTCGACCACTGGCGCGACGGGTTCCAAACCCTGCATGGGATGACCAGCCGCGGGTTCCCCAACCAGTTCCACACCGGTTTCATCCAGGGCGGCGTGTCTGCCAACACCACCGCGATGTTCGAGCAGCAGGCCGAGCACATCGCCTACATCATCGCCGAGGCTCTCAAACGGGGAGCATCGGTCGTCGAGCCCAGTCAGGAGGGTCAGGACGCCTGGGTCAACACCATCCGGGAGTTGGCATTCGACAATTCGGCGTTCGACTTGTCTTGCACACCCGGCTATTACAACAACGAGGGCCGTGGATTCGGCGACGCCAGCCGCTCGTTCCTGGGCGAGGTGTACTCCCCGGGCTTCTACGCCTTCGATGATCTGTTGAAGCAGTGGCGCGAGGCGGGCGACCTCAAAGGTATGGAGCTGCAGTGACATCGACGACGAGAGTCACGTTGCCGACCCGGGACCTCACCGAGCGCATCGGAACCGAGATCCTCGCCGATAAGGGGGCGCTGCTGTCCGGTGCCCACGCCGGCGCCATCAGGGGGCTGCTGGAGCAGCGCGGGGTTCTGGTGTTCCCGCAGATAGGGTTCACCGAGGCCGAACAGGTCGCCTTCACCGAAACGCTGGGCACGCTGGCGCCCGAGCGTGACGGCGCTGCCGTCTATGACGTCACACTGGACACCAGCGTCAACAAGCAGGCCGATTACCTCAAAGGCTCCTTCTACTGGCACCTGGACGGCACGATGAACCAGGTGCCGATCCTCGCGTCGCTGCTGTCCAGCAAGGTGCTGCCGGCCGGCGGCGGCGGTGACACCGAGTTCTGCAACACCTATGCCGCCTACGACGAGCTGTCCGAACACGACAAGCAGCAGCTGGATTCGCTGCGGGCGATGCACTCGGCGTGGAACTCGCTGTTGTACTACGACCCGGAGCCGGAAGCGGCTACGCTGCAACAGATGATGGCGATCGGCCAGTGCGAGCTGCCGCTGGTCTGGACGCACCGTTCCGGGCGCAAATCGCTGATCCTCGGCTGCACCGCCAGCCACATTCTCGGGATGGAATACTCCCAGAGCACCGAAACCCTGGTGCGACTGCGCGACTGGGCCACCCAACCGCAGTTCGTCTACCGGCACCAGTGGTCCGTCGGTGACCTGGTGATGTGGGACAACACCGGCACGATGCACCGGGCCCGCCCGTACGATCCGGCTTCCGGCCGGATGCTCCACCGGACCAAGCTCGCCGGTGAGGAACCCTTCGCTTGAGCAGACCTCGCGAGCTCAGGTTCGACGGCCGGGTCGCCGTCGTGACCGGTGCCGGGCGCGGATTGGGGCGCGCCTATGCGCACCTGCTCGCGGCGCGGGGGGCCAGCGTCGTGGTCAACGACACCGGGGCCGACCTCACCGGCGACGGCGTGCGGGTCGAGGCGGCCGAGCAGGTGGCCGAGGCGATCCGGGCGGCCGGCGGCGACGCGGTCGCCTGCACCGCGTCGGTCGCGACACCGCAGGGCGGGCAGGACATCATCGCCGCCGCGCTCGAGCGCTACGGCCGGCTCGACATCGTGATCCACAACGCCGGAAACGTCCGGCGCGCCTCGCTGCGGGACATGACTCCGGCGGATTTCGATGCGGTGCTGGACGTACACCTGCGCGGAGCTTTCCATGTCGTGCGGGCTGCCTTCCCGGTCATGTGCGATGCGGGCTACGGTCGCATTGTGTTGACCTCGTCGATCGGCGGCCTGTACGGCAACTCCGGTGTGGCCAACTATGCGGCTGCCAAGGCGGGCGTGATCGGGCTGAGCAACGTCGCGGCACTGGAGGGCGCACCTGCCGGTGTGATGTGCAATGTCGTCGTGCCTGCCGCGGTGACCAGGATGGCCGAGGGTATCGACACCTCGGGCTATCCGCCGATGGAACCGGAACTTGTAGCGCCCGTGGTGGGTTGGCTGGCGCACGAATCCTGTTCGGTCACCGGCGATGTGCTGATCGCGCTGGCGGGCCGGGTGGCCCGGGCGGTGGTGGCCGAAAGCCCCGGCGTCTACCAGCCGTCGTGGACCATCGACGAGGTCGGCGAACGGATCGGGGAGATCCGGGATATCCGGGCACCGGTGGTCTTCTCGGTGGTGCCGGACGGTCATGCCGACCACATCCGATACAGCTTCGGGATGACCCAGACAGACAGAACCCAGTAGTCCCCACCTAGTCCAAGGAGTGTTGTGATGCGCGAATACACCCAGTTCTACATCGACGGCCGATGGGTGGATCCCGTTGAGCTCAGGACACTTGACGTCGAGAACCCGGCCACCGAGCAGGTCGCCGGGAAAATCGCGCTCGGCTCGGCGGCTGATGTCGATCACGCCGTCGCCGCGGCCCGGCGAGCGTTCGCCGGCTGGTCGCAGAGCAGCCGCGCCGAACGGCTGGATCTGCTGCAGTCGATTCTCGCCGAATACCAGCGGCGTAGTGGCGATCTGGCTGACGCGGTCAGCGACGAGATCGGAGCTCCGCCGGCGCTGGCTGCCGGGGCGCAGGTGCAGCTGGGCATCGGCCATATGCTGACTGCGATCGACGCACTGAAGAACTTCCCGTTCGAAGAGCAACGCGGCGACACCCTGGTGGTGCGCGAGCCGATCGGGGTCTGCGGTCTGATCACGCCGTGGAACTGGCCGCTGAACCAGATCGCGGTGAAGGTCTACCCGGCGTTGGCGACCGGCTGCACCATGGTCTTGAAACCATCCGAGGTCGCGCCTTTCTCGGCCTACATCTTCACCGAGATCATGGCTGCCGCAGGCGTTCCGGCCGGCGTCTACAACATGGTCAACGGCGACGGCCCCGGGGTGGGGGTGGCGCTGTCCCAGCATGCGGGCGTCGACATGGTGTCGTTCACCGGTTCCACCCGCGCCGGCGTCGCGGTAGCCGAGAACGCCGCTCCGACCGTGAAGCGGGTGACCCAGGAACTCGGCGGCAAGAGCGCCAACATCGTGCTCGACGACGACGCGTTCGTCGACAGTGTCACCGCCGGGGTGTCGACCATGATGGTCAACTCCGGGCAGAGCTGTAACGCGCCGTCACGGATGCTGGTGCCGAACTCGCGGATGGACGAGGCCATCGCCATCGCGCATGCGGTAGCCGAGCAGGTCAAGGTGGGTGACACCACCGATGCGAAAGCCATCGGCCCGGTGGCGTCGGGGGCGCAGTTCACCAAGGTGCAGGGCCTGATCGAGCAGGGCATCGCCGAGGGCGCGACGGTCGCGGCCGGCGGCGCCGGCCGGCCGGCCGGGCTGGACACCGGGTACTACGTCAAGCCGACGGTCTTCGCCCGCGTCGACAACAAGATGACGATCGCGCGGGAGGAGATCTTCGGCCCGGTGCTGTGCATCCTGGGCTACGACGACCTCGACGAGGCCGTCGAGATCGCCAACGACACCGATTACGGTCTGGCCGGTTATGTCTCGGGCGCCGACCTGGACGTCGCGCGGGGAATCGCCCGCCGTATCCGGGCCGGCTGGGTGGCGATCAACCACGCCTTCGACATGAACGCACCGTTCGGCGGTTACAAGCGCAGCGGCAACGGGCGTGAGTGGAGCGACGCGGGATTCCACGAGTACCTCGAGACCAAGAGCACGTTGGGGTACGGGGCCGCCGGCTGAGGGCGGGGTGGGGTGGTCATGCCCGATTACGCGTGACTATTCATAGTGCACGGTGATCGAACCGCCTTCCGGCACAGCCTGGCAGGTCAGGATGTAGCCGTCGGCGACCTCGTCGTCCTCCAGGGCCTTGTTGACGATCATCGTCGCGCAACCCTCGCTGACGTGCGCGATGCAGGTTCCGCAGTTGCCGGCCTCGCAGGAGAACGGCGGTGCCAATCCGGCCCGGCGGGCGCTGTCCAGCAGGGTCTCCCCGGCGACCCGCGGCACCGCCGCCTTCTTGCGCCCGAGGTGAATCGTGACCGTCCCGCTCACCTCGGCCGTGGCGGCCGCAGCCGGCTGGGGTTTCGGTGTCTCGGCAGCGGTGCCCGCCGCGTCGAAGTCCTCGACGAACAGCCGGCCCGGGCCGGGCCAGGCCGTGCGAACGACCGCCATGAATCCCACCGGACCGCACAGGTAGCAGTCGGCCCCGGTGTCCGCGCCGACGAACGCGGTGACGGCGGCCGCGTCGAGGAGGCCGTCGGTGGCATCGCGATGCCGCTGCACCGACAGCCGGCCGGGATACCGGGCGGCGAGGTCGGCCAGCGCGTCGTCGAAGATCGCCGCCGCGGCGTCCCGGTCGGCGCAGAGCAGTCGCACGGTGCGGTCGGTGGTGGCCAGCGCGCTCTTGGCCAGCGACAGGATGGGCGTGATCCCACTGCCGCCGGAGAAGCCCAGCAGCGGTGCGTCCGAAGCGTCCAGGCAGAAGGTCCCCGCCGCGCGGGTCATGGTCAACTCATCGCCTTCGGCGAGGTTGTCCAGCAACCAATTCGACACCTTCCCGCCGGGAACACGCTTGACCGTGGTCATCAGCTCGGTGTCGGTCTCCGGGGCGCTCGACATGGAGTAGGACCGGTACAGCTCCTCGCCGTCCACCGTCACCTGGAACGTCGAGTACTGACCGGCCCGGTAGGGAAAGGCTCCCTCATGCGGCGCGAGCACGAATGTGTACGCGTCGGCAGTCTCCTTGACGATGCGGGTCACGGTCGCCCGCTGGAATACGTGAGTGACCGCCACGACCACCCCTTCCGGTTTGCGTTCTTCGTTACAGAGAATACTATTCTCTCAAACCGATAGGATCTTCTCAAATGTTCTCTGGATCGCCTGGGTCATCCACCGCGGTGCTCGCGTTCGAGGACCGGCAGTTGCCGCTGCCGGAACTCGCCGAGCGGGCGGACGCGCTGGCAGCCGCCCTGGCCGCCGACGGTGTGACTGCCGGCGATCGGGTGGCGCTGATGGCGTCGAACCGGCCGGAGTTCGTTGTCGCGGTGTACGCCATATGGCGACTCGGGGCCGTGGTCGCCCTGCTCAGCCCGGCCTGGAAGCGCGATGAGGTGGCGCACGCGCTGGCGCTGTCCGCACCCCGATACGCGCTCGGCGACCATCCGGTGCTGGCCGAGCTGATGCCGATGCGGCACCTGGATGAGCCGGTACCCCCCGGCGCGCCGGTCGGTGCCCCGCCGGCCGGAGCGGCAGCTGTCGAAGCCGACGCACTGCTGGTGTTCAGCTCCGGCACCACCGGCTTGCCCAAGGCGGTGCGGCACACGCACGCCTCGCTGGCCGCCGGGGTGCGGCACTGGCGGGATGCGCTGGGTTTGACCGCCGACGACCGGATCCAGGTCGTGACCCCGCCGTCACACATCCTCGGCCTGCTCAACATCCTGACCGCGCTGAGCGTCGGGGCGCGGGTGCGCCTGCATCGTCGGTTCGACATCGAGGTGATGCTGGCAACGATCGCCGAGGACCGGATCACCGTGGAGATGGCGGTGGCGCCGATCGCGCTGGCCATCGCCGGGCATCCGGACCTGGAGTCGTTCGATCTGTCGTCGCTGCGTTTCATCATGTGGGGCGCGACGCCCGTCACCGCAGCCGTCGCCGCGGAGGTCACCCGGCGCACCGGAATCCGATGGGTACCGGCCTACGGCACCAGCGAACTTCCGGTGCTCGCCTGCAGTCCGACCGACCGTGCCGGCCTGGACGGCTCGGTTCTGCACACCGTCGGGCGGCCGGTGCCCGGGGTCGAGCTGCAGGTGGTCGACATGGAGACCGGCGCGCCGCTGCCGCCCGGCGTTCCCGGTGAGATCCGCGCCCGTTCCGACTCGCTGATGGCCGGCTACCTGCCGGCTGAGGCGACGTCAGAAGTGCTGCGCGACGGATGGTTTCACACCGGCGACGTCGGCGTCCTCGATGCCGACGGGCGGCTACGGATCACCGACCGCTGCAAGGAGATGATCAAGGTGCGCGGCTTCCAGGTCGCCCCCGCCGAGATCGAGGCGGTACTGCACGAGCATCCGGCCGTCGCGGACTGCGGAGTGTTCGGGGTACCCGACGCCAACGACGGGGAGGCCGTCGTCGCGGCCGTCGCATTGCGCGCACCGGTCGAGGAGGCCGAGCTCACGGCGCTGGTGGGTGATCGGCTCGCGTCCTACAAGCGACTCAGCCGGGTGGTGGTCGTCCCCGAGATTCCCCGGCTGCCGTCCGGAAAGCTGTTGCGTCGACTACTGAAGGAGCGCCTATGGATGTCCGGCTGAATGCCGAGCAGCGACAACTGCGGGATGCCGCAGCCAAGCTCGCCGACGACCTGGGGCCGGGCTCGGTCGCCGAACTCGACGATGCCGATCGGGTGGCCCGCCTGGAAAAGACTGTCGCCCAAACCGGTTGGCGCTCGCTGCGCTCGGACGGGGCGTCGGGGGTGGAGGTGGCGATCGTTGCCGAGGAGTTCGGGCGCGGCCTGGTCGACGTGCCATTCCTGGGGCCGGTGCTCGCCGACGATCTGGGCCGGCACGTGGCGCTTGGCGCTGGACCGGCCACGGTCGCGTTCAACGAGATCGCGATCGACGCCCGCGGCGCCGCGCTGGCCGCGACGGTGCGCGAAGGCGCGGTGCTGACCGCCCCGGTCGGGGCGGTGCGCGACGGCGCCGACCTGACCCGAACCGGAGCCGAGCTGGCCGGCGCGCTGCAGCAGGCCGGCGAGCTCGGCGCCGAGAGCGCTCAGCGCTGGCAGGCGTTGACGCTGGCGGCGACCTCCGCCGATCTGGTCGGCACCGCACGCGGGGCACACGCATTGGCGTGCGACTACGCCAAGATCCGGGAGCAGTACGGCAAACCCATCGGCAGCCATCAGGCCATCGCCCATCTGCTCGCCGAGGGATTGGCGCTGATCGAGGGCTCGGTGAGCGTGTTGCGGCACTCCGCCTGGGCGGTGGACGAAGCCGGGGCGGCCGACGCGGTGCGCGCCGCTCGCATCGCCAAGATCTATTGCGCCCGCACCGCCCGCACGGTCTGCGAGACCGCGATCCAAGTGCACGGCGGTATCGGCAACACCTGGGAATGCCTGGCGCACGTGTACCTGCGCCGTGCACTGACCTCGACCGGCCTGTGGCCCGTGACGATCAGGGAGATCGCTGATGGACTTTCGTGATTCACCCGCCGAAGCCGACTTCCGCGGCCGGCTTCGGGCCTGGCTGACCGAGCGGGCCGGCAGCTTCCCCGCCGCCGGCGGCGACGAGTACTGGGCGAAGCAGGGGGAATGGCATCAGGCCCTCTACGGCGCCGGATTCTTCGGGGTGTCCTGGCCGCGCGAATACGGCGGCCAAGAGCTGCCGCCGGTTTATGACGTGATCGTCGACGAGGAGCTGGCGGCCGCCGGTGCCCCGCCGCGGCCGAGCCTGGGCTATCTGGTCGTGGGTCTGGGCCGCCACGCCGGCAAAGAACTGCAGCAACGATTCCTGCCCGGGATGATCGACGGCACGCAGCGCTGGTGTCAGGGTTTCTCCGAGCCCGGTGCCGGATCGGACCTGGCGTCGCTGACCACGACCGCGACCCGTGACGGCGACGACTATGTCATTCACGGGCACAAGATCTGGACCAGCTACTCCGACGTCGCGGACTGGTGTCTGCTGCTGGCCCGTACCGACAAGGACGCCCCGAGGCACCGCGGTATCTCGGCGTTCATCATCTCCATGCACCAGCCCGGCATCTCCCAGCGGCCGCTGCAGATGATCAACGGTGTCACCACCGAATTCGGGCAGGTGCTGTTCGACGGTGCGACGGTTCCGGCGAGTCAGATGGTCGGCGCGCCGGGGGAGGGCTGGGCGCTGGCGATGACGGTCGTCGGACATGAGCGCGAGCCGTCGACCCTGGGGTACTCCGCCCGCTACGGCAAGTTGGTCCGCCAGATGGCGGGGCGTGTCGACCGGGCGGGTGCCGACGTTCCGGAGGAATTGGCTTGGGCGGCAGTGGAAACCGAGATGCTGCGGTTGCATGTGCGTCGGCGGCTCTCCGAGCAGCTCGACGGGCTCTCGCACGGTCCGGAGGGTTCGCTGGACAAGTTGCTGATGACCTGGGTGGAGCAGTCGGTGGGCCACGCCGCGCTGGCCGCCGGCGGTGTCGACGACCCCGACCTGCTCAGCGCCTACCTCTACAGCCGCGCCCAGAGTGTGATGGGCGGGACCTCGCAGATTCAGAAGAACATCATTGCCGGCCGAATCCTGGGATTGGGAGTCTGACATGTACGACATACCTGCTGAGATCGACGTGCGCGCCGATGGTCCGCTGCGGATCATCACGCTCAATCGACCGGACGCGCTCAATGCGGTCAACGACGCCCTGCACACCGGTTTGGCGAAACTGTGGCCGCAGCTGGAGGAGGATCGCGATGCCCGGGCGGCGGTGCTGACCGGGAGCGGGCGGGCATTTTCGGCCGGTGGCGACTTCGCCTACCTCGACGAGCTGCGCCGCAATGAGAAGCTGCGGGCCAAGACGATTCTGCACGGCCGTGAGATCGTGTTGGGTATGGCGCGTTGCCGCACCCCGGTCGTCGCCGCGGTCAACGGGCCCGCGGTCGGGTTGGGTTGCAGCCTGGTGGCGCTCAGCGACATCGTCTACATGGCCGAATCCGCCTATCTCGCCGATCCGCACGTGCAGGTGGGCCTGGTCGCCGCCGACGGGGGTCCGCTGACCTGGCCGCTGCAGATGAGCCTGCTGCTGGCCAAGGAGTACGCGCTGACCGGAGCGCGGATCCCCGCGACGCGGGCGGTGGAGCTCGGCTTGGCCAACCACGTCGTGGAAGACCCACTGGCCGAAGCGATCTCGTGCGCCAAACGCATCGCTGAGCTGCCGCGTCAGGCGGTCGAGAGCACCAAGCGGCTGCTCAACATCCATTTGGAGCGCTCGGTGCTGGCCACCCTGGATTTTGCGAACATGGCCGAAGACCAGTCGTTCAAGACCGAGGACTTCAACAACATCATCGATCGGCTCACCGCGAATAAGAACTGATCCCTGCGATGACGATCCCCGAGTTGCTCGCCGCCGCGCGTGATGGATCCGTCCGGGCGACGGGGCGGCTGCTCAGCCTGGTCGAAAGCGGCCGGCGGGTCGAGGTGCTGTCGGCCGTCGGGCCGGCCACCACCCGGGTCATCGGGGTGACCGGGCCGCCGGGCGCGGGCAAGTCCACCACGATCGCCGCACTGGTAGGGGCGTATCGGGAACGGGGGCTGCGAGTCGGGGTGCTCGCCGTCGACCCGTCGTCGCCGTACAGCGGCGGCGCACTGCTCGGCGATCGCATCCGGATGGCCGCGCACATCAACGATCCGGCGGTGCTGATCCGGTCGGTGGCCTCCCGCGGCCACCTCGGCGGGTTGGCCGAAGCGGTGCCCGCGGCCCTCCAGTTGCTGGCCGGGCTCGGTTACGACGTGCTGCTGCTGGAGACGGTCGGGGTGGGCCAATCCGAGATCGAGATCGCCGCGATCGCCGACCCGACGGTCGTCGTGCTCAATCCCGGTGCCGGCGACGCGGTGCAGGCCGCCAAGGCCGGGTTGCTGGAGGTGGCCGACATCGTGGTGGTCAACAAAGCCGACCGCGAGGGCGCCCAGCAGACCGTACGTGACCTGCGGGTCGAGCTGAAGCACACCGGCGCACCGATTCTCACCCTGATCGCCGCGCGGGGCGAGGGTCTCGGCGAATTGGTGGACACCATCGAGGGGCACCACCGAACCGACAGCCGGGAGCGCCGGTTGGCGCGGGCACGCTCGCAGATCCTGTCGCTGGCACAGACCCGGCTGCGGACCCACCCGGCGCTCAACGGGCTCGCCGAGCTGGTTGTCGACGGAGGCGGTGATCCGTACTCGGCTGCGCAGCGGTTGCTGTCACCCGGCGGCGAGTAGTTCTCGAACCGTTTCTAGGACCGGTTGCGAGCCGACCAGCGCGGCAGCGGAAGCGGCAGGTCGTTGTAGGTGGCGATGCCGGGCTCGGCGGCCACCACGGCCGGAATGGCGTTGATCGGCGGCATCGCGGTCATGATGTGGCCGAGCTCGAAGAAGTCGTCGATGGATGTGGCCGAGGCGATCATGTCCGGTGGCGGGGTGAAGCCGACTTGCATGTTCACCGTCGGGCGGCCGTCGATGGTGATCTTCCAGCCGTCGCCGTCCAGCTGCCAATCCGGCTCCAGCGTCTGGCCTTTGCGCCACCGCACATTGATGTCGATCACGGTCTCGCCGTTGACCATTCCCCGCCAGCTGGCGAATACACCCGCCACATGGCCCGCCGGGATGGTCCACGACGCCATCGGCAGATCCGCGGTGGTCTGGGCATATTCGGAGACGCAGGTGATCTCGTCGAGCTCGACGCCGATCGCGTCGGCGACCAGCTGCACCGCTTCGGCGAATATCGCGGTGCCCTTGGCGGCCATCGGCGCCAGGTCCGGGTCGTCGATCGCGGACCCGAAACCCACCGGGCGCTCGGTGTCGGGGGAGTCGTAGAGCGTGGTGTCGGCCGATTCGGTGATGGTGATCTTGTCGATCCGGTCGCACGCCGTCGCCGCCACGATGGCCAGCAGCTCCGCGAAGCCCGGACTGACCCCGGAGCCGAACAGGGTGGAACCGCCCCTGCGGCACGCTTCGTCGAGCCGGGCCCGATCCGCGCCGAGATTGCCGCCGGTGATGAACGATGCCGAGGTCACGACGTTGACGCCCGCCGACAGGATCTCCACCAGCTCGTCGACGTTGATCCACATCGGGTTGTAGACGACACAGTCGGGTTTCAGCGCCAGCAGCGCCGCGGTGTCGTTGGTGGCCGAGACGCCGAGCGGGCCGATGCCGACCAGCTCGCCGACGTCGCGGCCGACCTTGTCGTCCGACCACGCGAAGAGTCCGACGAGTTGATAGTCCGGATTGGCGGTGATCGCCCGGGCGGAACTTTTCCCGACGTTGCCGGTCGTCCACTGAACGATCCGGTATGGGACGGTCGGCATGCGCATCACCTCAGTGTTCTCGGCCCCGGTCACATCTGCGCCCAGACGATCTTCGTCTGGAGGTAGGTTTCGATGCCGGCCTTGCCGGACTCGTAGCCCCAGCCGGACTGCTTGTAGCCGCCGAACGGCATCGAGTGGTCGAACTGCATCTGGCAGTTCAGCCCCACGGTTCCGGCCTTGAGCCGCTTGGCCAGTCGATGTGCCCGCCCCAGGTTGGACGTCCACGCGGTGGCGGCCAGACCGTAGCTGCTGTTGTTGGCCAGGGCGATCGCCTCGTCGTCGTCGTCGAACGGCAGGATCGTGACCACCGGCCCGAAGATCTCCTCCTGGAACAGCCGGCTGGAATCGGGGTCGACATTGGTGACCACGGTGGGGTGCACGAAGTAGCCCTTGCGGTCCAGCCGGTGCCCACCGGTGACGAGCTCGGCGCCGTCGGATCTGCCCTGCTCCAGATAGCCGAGCACCCGGGTGAGCTGTTTCTGGCTGATCAGTGGCCCGACCATGACGCCGTCGTCCTTGGGGCCGCCGAGCTGCATCATGTTGGCCATGTTGGCGATGCCCTCCACGACCCGCTCGTAGACGCCGCGCTGGGCGAAGATACGCGATCCGCAGACACATGCCTGACCCGAGTGCACGAAGGTGCCGAACGCCGCCATGGTGATGGCCATGTCGAGGTCGGCATCGTCGTAGATCAGCACCGGCGACTTTCCGCCGAGCTCCAAGGTCACCTTGTTGAGATTGCTTGCGGCCGAGGCTCGCACGATCTCACGTCCGACTTCGGTCGATCCGGTGAACGCGACCTTCTCGACGTCGGGATGCGCGGTGATCGCCGCGCCGGCGGTGTGGCCGTAGCCGAGCACCATGTTGACCACACCGTCGGGCACGCCGGCCTCGGACAGGATGCGGTCCAGTACCAGCGCTGAGAGCGGGGTCTCCTCGGCCGGCTTGACGACGCTGCTGCAGCCAGCGGCCAGCGACGGCGCCAGCTTGGCGCAGAAGTTGAAGACCGGACCGTTCCACGGGAAGATCAGCCCCACCACGCCATAGGGCTCGCGCAGCGTGTAGACGTGCTGATGTGACTCGATGCCGGTCAGGCCACCGGTGTTGACGTCGCGGGCGATGCCGTCGATCTTGGTACACCACCCGGCGTAGTAACGGAACCACTCCGAGCCGACCTTGGTGATGATTCCGGCCTGGGAGGCGGGGATGCCGGCGTTGAGCGACTCCAGTTCGGCCAGGACCTCGGCGTTCTCATCGATCAGGTCGGCGACCTTCCACAGCACCCGGGCCCGGTCGTAGTCGGCCATCTGCGACCACACCCCGGACTCGGCGGTGGCTTTGGCCCGGGCGACGGCGTCGTTGACGGCTTCGGGCCCGCAGTCGGTGAATTCGGTGAGCTGCTCTTCGGTGGCGGGATCGATGACCGGGATCACGTCACCGGTACCGGGGACTTTCCGGATGTCGTCCAACACCGTGCGCACCGACATCGATAATCCTCTTCTCGCATACCGATAATTACGTTCGCAGGATGAGGCTATGCGCTTCGTCATGGGAAGTCCAGGGTTCGCGCCACGGGCACGGATACGCGTTCGGTGGCAGTCGGAGAATCAGCGCAGCGGCAGGTGCGGTGGGAGCGCAACGCCGCGCAGCCGGCCGGATCGCCGGCCTCGGCAAGGGCGCGGATCGGCGCCGGTGGGGATCGCGTCCGCGGCGCCGGGGTACATCAGCTGCGGCGGTGGGGAGTGGGCTGCGGGGGGTCGGTCAGCTGCGGGCGAAGCCGTGGGCGCAGAAGTCCCAGACCTCGTCAGCGGTCAGCGGGTTGACCGCCGGATCGGTTGAGGCCGGGCTGGATTGAGCGTTGAACATGACCGTCTGCATGATCATCGCGGCCACCCGCCTGGGGTTGGGTCCGGCGCGCAACTGTCCGGCGGCCGCCGCCTGTTCGGTCAGCTCGGCGAGCAACGCCAGCAGCGGGGTGTGGGCGACCTTCACCTCGGCGGGGTGGGTCAACAGCAGGCTCGGGGCGAAATCGGTGAACAGCGGCCGTTTTGCGGCCGGGTCGGGGCGCGAGGACTCGAACAGCAACTCGACGGCGACCTTGAGGCGTTCCAGCGGATCGGGGTAGTTGGCCGTCGCGGCGCGGATCTGTTCGGCCGCACGGCTCAGGGCGTCCTCGAAGAGCGCCAGCAGCAGTTCGTGTTTGCCGTCGAACTGCAGGTAGAAGCTGCGCAGCGACTGCCGCGAGCGGTCGACAACCTCCTGGACGGTGAAGTCGGTGCTGCCCTTCTCGATGATGATCGACTGCGCCGCATCCAGAAAACGCTGAACGCGTTGCGCCGCACGTATCTTCGCGGTTTTGATGGAGCGTTCGACCGCGCGCTGCTTCCAGGCGGGTTCTTCGCTCGGGCTGGTCACCGGCACTCCGGGCTGGTGCGCGGTAGGCGAGGCACAGCGCAACTGTACTGGACGGTAACGTGACGGCGGCGCGCGACACCGGCAACGGGATGACGATTCAGAGATCGCAACTTCTCCATTCGAGAATGATATTCTCATTGCTGCGTCTATGGAAGCGGACTCGCAAGATCCGAGCAGGTCCGGAAACGGGAGAACCCGGGACGCCCGAACCGAGGAGTGTCGGTGCAACTCGCCTTTGATTCCGACGTTGAGAGTTTCCGAGCCGAGTTCTCGGCATTCCTCGATGCGCATCTGCCCACCGATGCCGAGGCGCTCGAGCGGTCACAGTCGTGCTCGCACGTCCCGGAGTGGGCGCGGCGCTGGCAGCGCCTGCTGTTCGACAACGGCTGGCTGCTGCCCGGGAATCCTCCTGAATTCGGTGGCCGCAACGCGAACATCCTGCAGCAGTACGTGCACTCCGAGGAGCTGTCCCGCCGGCGGATCTATCCCAGCTTCAACCCGCAGGGGGTCGGCATCATCGCGGCGTCCCTGCTGTCGTTCGGCACCGAGGAGCAGAAGCGGCAGTGGGCGGTCCCGATCCTTCGTGCCGAGATCACGGCCTCGCTGGGCATGAGCGAACCGGGCGCGGGCTCGGACCTGGCCGGACTACAGACCCGCGCGGTGCTCACCGGCGACCACTTCGTGGTCAACGGCCAGAAGGTGTGGACGTCGGGCGCCCACCACGCGGACGTGTTGTTGACCTTCGTACGCACCGACCCGAATGCGCCCAAGCACAAAGGCATCAGCGTGCTGCTGATACCCACCGACTCCCCGGGAGTGGTGCGGCGGCCCTTTGCCTCGGCATGCGGCCACGACGACGTCGATTTCAATGAGGTCTTCTTCACCGATGTCAAGGTGCCCGCCGAGAATCTGGTGGGTCCGCTCAACGGCGGCTGGGGGGTCGCCAACGGCTCGCTCGGTCATGAACGCACCCTGCTGTGGATGAGCTTCGCCGATCGGCTGCGCGACCTGATCCATGACTTCCGGCCGGCCGGGGAGCTGGACCGCGACCGCTTCGCGACGTTGTTGATGGACGATCAGGCGTTGCGACTGATCGGATCGGTGGCGTTGGCGCAGGCGGCCCGCGGCGAGCAGGACGTCCCAGCGCTGTCGGTGCTCAAGCTGCTGGGCTCCGAGGCGGTGCAGACTGCCACCGAACACGCGCTCGACGCTTCCGGAAGCAGCGGCCTGACCCACCCGGCCGGCTCGGGAACCTACACGCCGATGAACGACGACTACGCCACCGCGAGCTGGTTCGACCGCTACCTGCGCAGCTTCTCCGGGACCATTGCCGGCGGCACATCGGAGATCCAGCGCAATATCATCGCGCAACGGGTCCTGGGCCTGCCCCGATAGCCGCGGCGACGACGGCGTGGTCTGGTCTGCTCGCCGGCTATAACTGCACCAGTCGTGGGGCCGAGCCGCGGGCCCGCAGACCGCCGCCGACCCGGCGGGTCAAGTCGCGCGCACTGCCCAGCAATCCGTCCAGGACCAGCACCCGCTCGATATGGCGATGCAGATCGTGCTCCGCGGTGAAGCCGACTCCACCCAGCACCTGCTGGCAGTGCTTGGCCGCGGTCAACGCGGCCTTGCCCGCGGCGGCCTTGGCCAGCATCGAGGTCAGGTCCGGGCTTTCGACGACGGGGACGGTGAGGGTGGCCTCGGCGCCCTCGATGGCGACCAGGGTTTCGGCGAGCCGGTGCCGAATGGCCTGAAAGGAGGCGATCGGTTTACCGAACTGCACCCGGTCCAGCGCGTGCTGGCGGGCCAGGGCCAGCATCGCCCGCGCCGAACCGACCAGCCACCACCCCAACGCGCGCTGAGCATCACCCACCCGCATCAGCTCCCCGCCGGGTACTCCGCGCAGCGGAAGCCCGCCAAGAACGGGATTGCCCTCGCCTTCCCTCCGTTCCCAGATCACCCAGCTGCCGCCGGCATAGGGCATCGGGGGAGTGCCGCCGGGCACGCCGCCGATGGTCTCCAGTATCACGTCGTTGAGTACCGAGGCGTGCGCCCCGGTCTCTCCGAGCAGCCGGAACACCAGTGGGATCGCCAGGTCCGGATCATCGGAAAGCATTTCTGCCCAACCGAGTTCGGCCAGGGCCCGATCCAGCTCGGCGCCGGACTGCGACGCCATGGTCTTGCGCAGGGTGTCTTCCAGCAGAGCGATCGACGTGGCATCGATTCCGGTGGTCATCGTCACTCCTTGCCGAGGTCCAGCAGTCGGCGGGCGATGATGTTGCGTTGGATCTCCGAGGTGCCGCCGTAGATGGTCGCCGCGCGCGAGTAGAGATACTCGGTGCGCCAGGATGACTCGTCGAGCTCGATGGTTCCCGGCAGCAGGTCGCGCACCGTGTCGAAGAGCTTCTGTTCGGCGGTGGCCAGCAGCACCTTGTCGATCGAGGTGTCCGGGCCCAGCCTGGTGCCCCCGGCCAGCCGGTGCTGGGTGGCGCGGGACCGACAGCGCAGCGTGTGCAGGGCGAGGTAGGCATCGCCCAACTCGGCGTCATCGATCTCGGTCGTCTCGACGATGAGCCGATCCAGCCGCGAGTACAGGTAGGCGATGCGCTGCCAGAAGCAGGTGGAGCGCTCGAACGGCAGCAGATCCATGGCGAGCCGCCAGCCGTCACCGGGCTCGCCGAGCATACGCCCGGCGGGGACCGCCACGTCGTCGAAGTAGACCTCACAGAACTCGTCCACTCCGTGCATCGTCCGTAACGGACGCACGGTGATGCCGGGGGCGTCCATGTCGACGAAGAACGCGGTGATTCCGTCATGGCCGGGAGCGGTGCGGGTCAACAGCACGCAGCGTGTCGAATACTGGGCGAAGCTGGTCCACACCTTCTGGCCGTTGATGATCCAGGTGTCGCCGTCAGGGATGGCGCGGGTCGACAGGGACGCCAGGTCGCTGCCGGAGCCCGGCTCGGAGAAGCCCTGGCACCATAGTTCGCGGCCGGACAGCAGCCGGGGCACCATCTCCGCGGCGAGTTCTGGTGGCGCGTAGTCGATCATGGTGGGCGCCAGCACTTCCAGCATCGAATACGGACCGGGTTCGGCGAGCCCGCGGCCGACGACCTCTTCGCCGACGACCGCCCGCAGCATCGCCGGCCCGCCCAGGCCGCCGGCCTCGACCGGCCAGCCGTAGCGCATCCAGTCGGCTTCGTACAGCGCGGCGCAGACCCGGCCGAACTGCCTGACGTGGCTCTCCAGCGAGTGATCCGGCCCGGGGGTCAGGTCATGTGCGTCGAGCCAGGCGCGCAGATCCGCGTGGAATTCAGAAACATTCATTTCGATGAAGGGCGACCGATCGCGTGTGGACGGCCCGAGTCGTGCACACCGCTACGGCGGATGAACGTCATCGCCCGGGTCTTCAACCGCCAGCCGTCCGCGGTGCGCACATAGGTGTCGTTGTAGTAGCCGATCCGCATGTCGTGGCTGGCGTGGTCGATGAAGCACAGTGGTTGGGTGCCGGTCGCGGTGTCGCCGTCCAGCTCGATCACCGGGGTTCCGGTCATGAACAAGCCTTTGGGGGCTGCCTCCACCAGCACCGGAAACCGGTCCAGCGAATAGGTTTCGCCGAAAGCACTGTAGGTGCCGTCCGGAGTGAACACCGCCACCAGCCCGTCGATGTCGCCCTGGGTGATCGTCACCGCGTAGCGGGCGAGTAGCTGCTGAATCTCGACGAGCTCGTCAGTTCTTGTTGACATACACCTGGCCGCCTTTCATGACGAACTTCACGTTCTGGGTAACGCTGATGTCGGACAACGGATCTCCCGGCACCCCGATGATGTCTGCGAGTAGGCCCTCGGCCAGCCGGCCGCGGTCGGCGGCGTTGATCAGCTCAGCTGCCGTCACCGTCGCCGCCTTGAGCACCGCGGCCGGCGGCATGCCCCAGTCGACCAGGGTGACCAGTTCGTCGGCGTTGCGGCCGTGTGGGATCGCGGGTGCGTCGGTGCCGACGGCGATCTTCACCCCGGCCTCGTAGGCTGCTTTGATCGAGGTTCGGGCCTTGGGGAACATCTCTGCGGCCTTGGCCTGCAGTTCGGGCGCGGCTTTCGACACGTCCATCGCCTCGGCCAGTCGGCGGGTGGTGACCAGGAACCGGTCGTGTTCGACAAGCAGCGCGATCGCCTCGTCGTCCATCAGGAATCCGTGTTCGATGCAGTCGATTCCGCACGCCACCGCGTGTTTGACCGCCTCGGCGCCGTGGGTGTGCGCGGCCACCCGCAGCCCGCGCCGGTGCGCCTCGTCGACGATGGCGCGCAGCTCCTCATCCGAGTAGTGCTGTGCGCCGGCCTCCCCGGTCAGCGACATCACGCCACCGGAGCAGCACACCTTGATCAGCTGTGCGCCGTGCTTGATCTGGTAGCGCACCGCCTTGCGGATCTCGTCGACGCCGTTGGCGATGCCCTCCTCGACGGTCAGCTCCAACGCGCCCGGCATGAACGCCGCGAACATCGTCGGATCCAGGTGGCCGCCGGTCGGGGTGATCGCATGACCGGCCGGCACCACCCGCGGTCCCTCGATCCAGCCTGCGTCGATCGCCTTGCCCAATGCGACGTCGAGCAGGTATCCGCCGGTCTTGACGAACAGTCCGAGGTTTCGCACCGTGGTGAAACCGGCACGCAGCGTGCGCCGGGCGTTGCCGACCGCACGCAGCACCCGGGTCGGCGGGTCATCCTGCACCTGGGACAGGCCGGGGTTCTCACCCCGGCCGCCCATCAGCAGGTTGACCTCCATGTCCATCAGCCCGGGCAGCAGGATCAGGTCACCGAGATCCAGCACCTCGTCGTCCGTACCGGACGTCGGGGATCCGCCGACGGCGACGATCTTGTCGCCGTCGACCCGGATGACCCCGGGCCGGATGATCTCATCGGAGTCGACGTCGAGCAGCCCGGCTGCTTTGAGCGTCAGCACCTTTAGACGACCGGTTCCTTGATGCAGTCGATCCAGGCCGCGCCGCTGTCCGGCACTCGCGGCTGCTTCCAGGCCTCGATCGGGAAAGAGACCATCACCAGCGACTGCATGAGGTGCATCAGTGAGCGGGCGTCCTCGGGGAGGTCCTGCAGGTCGAACTTGTCCAGGTAGGTGATGGCGTCCTCGAGTCGCCCGAACGCCGCGTCGTAAAACTCCTGCATCTGCGGCATGGTGGAGGCCAGCCGTTTGGCGTAGCGCTCCGGCTCGGTCGCCAGGGCCCAGTCGGCGTAGGGCTGCAGGTCAGCGAAGTCAGACGGTAGCGCCATTGGCGTGCTCCTTGGTCTTCTTGTATTCCGATACGTAGTCACGGGCGGTCTTGTGCAGGTGTCGAATCAGGACCTCCTGGTCGCACAACAAGAAGTCGTCCACGACCTTCGTGCCGATCATGGTCTGGGTTGCTTCCAGGGTGTTGGCGTCCTGCAGCGCGTACTCCTTGAAGGTCACCGCGGCCAGTTCCTGGGCCAACCGCTCTCGGGCATTGCGCGGCGGCACGAAGTACAGGCTCGCTTCGAAGGTGTGCTTGTCGGCAGCGGTCGGCCAGTACTGGTAGGTCAGGTACCAGCCCGGCTCCCAGATCAGAATCATGAAGTTGGGGAAGAACACGAAGGAGTCGATGCCCCACTGCGGCACTCGCTTGATGTTCACCGACGGTGGCAATTCCTTGAGGTCGGCAATGAGATCCGGCTTGTCCCAGGGGCCGAAGAGTCCGCTGCGCAGCGCCCGGTCCAACGGCTTGACCATGTTGAGGTCGGCCGGCGGCGACTGACCACCCCACGTTGATTGCAGGCTGTGTGGTCCGGCCAGCTCGTAGTGCAGCGCTTCGTAGCCGAATTTCTGGATCTTGGCGGCTTCTTCCTTGGTGTACTGGCCCTGGTGCAGGATCGGCGCATGGTAGAACTCCACGAACGCGTCGAGGAACAGCTTCCAGTTGCTACCGATTTCGGACTTGTAGGAGTAGACCTCGGTCATCTCGCCGAACGGGTAGCCCTCGAGGCCCTTGGCCAGGGATCCGAGGTATTCGTTGAGCGGTCCGGCGTTGTCGTCGAAGTTGACGAAGATGAATCCTTCCCAGACCTCGCAGCGCACCGGCACCAGGCCGTACTGGCTCTTGTCGACGTCGAAGAACTCACCCTCCTGCTGGATGAAGGTGAGGTCGCCGTCGAGGCTGTAGCGCCAGGCGTGGTACTTGCAGGTGAACTGGCGGCAGGTGCCCTCGGTCTCCTCGCTGGGGAAGTCGTTCCACACCAACTTGTTTCCGCGGTGCCGACAGATGTTGTGGAAGGCCCGGACCACGCCGTCCTTGCCCTTGACGATGATGATCGAGGTGCCCTTGCATACCGAGGGCAGTTCCCGGGTGAAGTAGCTGCCGGTCTTGGGCAGCCGCTCGACTCGCCCGACGTGTAGCCAGGTGCGCTTGAAGATCGCCTCCTGCTCGTCTGCGAAATGCGCCGGATCGAACGAGTCGGTGTAGTCGACCGGCTCGGTCCCGAGTTCGGGATAGGCCTGCGTCCAGCTTCCTGCTGCGGGCTTGGGGAAATGTGCCACGGAAATTACCTCCCTGATTCGGGTTCTTCATCGAGTTCAACGCCAAAAGTGTTGAAGGCCATGGCCAACATGCTGTAGCAGCCGACCGTGAAGACGAGTTCCATCAGTTGTTGCTCGTCCAGGTGTTTGGTGAGGACCGCCTCGGTGGCAGGGGAGAGCCGGGAGGCCTCGTCGAGTTCGTCGGCTGCGTTCAGCACGGCTTGGTTCAGCTCGTCGCGCGCCGCGCCGTGCTGCAGGTCTTCGATGTCTTCGTCGGTGAGGCCGGCTTCCTTACCGAACCTGATGTGGTGCACCCATTCGTATTCGCAGCCGCGGCGGTGGGCGGTCCGCAGGATCGCGAGCTCGCGGAGATTCCCGGGCAGCGACGCGCGGTACAGCAGCTCGACATTGAATTTGAGGAACGCCCGGGCCAGCTTCGGGTGGTGCACCAGCATGGTCATCGCCGAGCCGGCGTCGCGAGCGTTGCGCCGATCCGCGGTCAGCATCTGGGCGAGGGCACGCTGGACCGCCTCATCGTCCCACTGGGACTCCGACAGCGGAGTCAGGCGCATCCGTTCCTCCTCGTGCGAGAATCACATTCTCATAATTGACCAATAGATTTCCACGTTTCGCGCGTTTGGTCAACACTGGACTGTCAACGCAGGTCGAACGGCGGGAGGGGCCGGCGTCGGTATCGCCGGAGCGTGGGGCCGCGGTCTCGAACCGCCGGATTGTCCAAAGGTTGATTCTCCGAAATGGGGAAGCTAGTTTCCAGTGAAGACGTCAGAAGCGTCAGGGTCCGGCACCACTGCCGGACCCGGATCGGAGGATCGCCGTGAACAAGGACGACATGATTCTCATCAGCGTCGATGACCACACGGTTGAGCCGCCGGAGATGTTCGCCAACCACCTGCCGCGCAAATACCTCGACGACGCACCGCGACTGGTGCACAACCCCGACGGCTCCGACACCTGGCAGTTCCGCGACGTGGTGATCCCCAATGTCGCGCTCAACGCCGTCGCGGGGCGTCCCAAGGAGGAATACGGACTCGAGCCCCAGGGTCTCGACGAGATCCGGCCCGGTTGCTACAACGTCGACGAGCGGATCAAGGACATGAACGCCGGCGGCATCCTGGGCTCGATCTGCTTCCCGTCGTTCCCCGGCTTCGCAGGCCGACTGTTCGCCACCGAGGATCCGGAGTTCTCCGTCGCACTGGTCCAGGCCTACAACGACTGGCACATCGACGAATGGTGTGGGGCCTACCCCGGGCGCTTCATCCCGATGGCGCTCCCGGTGATCTGGGATGCCGAGAAGTGCGCGGCCGAAGTGCGGCGGGTCGCAAAGAAGGGCGTACACGCCCTGACCTTCACCGAGAACCCGGCAGCGATGGGGTACCCGAGCTTTCACAATGAGTACTGGAACCCGTTGTGGCAGGCCCTGTGTGATACCGACATGGTGCTCAATGTGCACATCGGATCATCGGGCAAGCTGGTGATCACCGCGCCCGACGCGCCGATGGACGTGATGATCACCCTGCAGCCGATGAACATCGTCCAGGCCGCGGCGGATTTGCTGTGGTCCCGGCCGATCAAGGAATACCCCGATCTCAAGATCGCGCTGTCCGAGGGCGGCACCGGGTGGATCCCGTATTTCCTGGAGCGGGCGGATCGCACCTATGACATGCATTCGGTCTGGACCGGTCAGGACTTCGGCGGCAAGCTCCCCTCGGAGGTCTTCCGTGAGCACTTCCTGACCTGCTTCATCTCCGACCCGGTCGGGGTGAAGTTGCGTCACGACATCGGCGTGGACAACATCGCCTGGGAAGCCGACTATCCGCACAGCGATTCGATGTGGCCTGGGGCTCCCGAGGAACTCTGGGACGTGCTGAGCGCCAACGACGTCCCCGACGACGAGATCGACAAGATCACCCACCGTAACGCCATGGATTGGTACTCGTTCGACCCGTTCGCTCATATCCCCCGCGAGCAGGCGACCGTCGGTGCCCTGCGGGCCGCCGCGGCGGGCCATGACGTCTCGATTCGTGCCCTGAGCCAGCACAAGCACGGGGAACGGCAGGCGAACGCGCTGGCCGAAGCCGCGCGGGCCAACAGCTGATCTCGCCCCGCGGGCGTTGACGCGCCCCCGCTGGTATGTAAGGGTGTTTAGCACATACGAGAATGCCATTCTCGAATGTGAGATCGTTGCTGAAGGGAGCGAGACGGTTGGTGATGGATCCAGACGCGATTGACTTCTTTCAGGACCCCGCCGTAGTGGCCGACCCGTACCCCTACCTGCGGGCGCTGCGGGAGCGCTCGCCGGTGACCCGGGAACCGCACCACGGAGTGATGATGGTGACCGGTTGGGAGGAGGCATGCGCGGTGGCCGGCAATGCCGAGGTGTTCTCCTCGTGCATCGCGGTGACCGGCCCGTTTCCCGGCTTCCCGGTACCGCTCGACGGCGACCTGGGCGGTGAGACCGTCGCCGGTCTGATCGACAAGCACCGCGACGAACTGCCATTCAGCGATCAGCTGCCGACCCTGGACCCGCCGACGCACACCAACCACCGCGCATTGCTGATGCGGCTGCTGACCCCCAAGCGCCTCAAGGAGAACGAGGACGCCATGTGGGAGCTCGCCGACCAGGTGCTCGACGGGTTCCTCGCGCCCGGCGCCGGTGAATTCATCAGCGGCTTCGCGGCGCCTTTCACCCTGCTCGTCATCGCCGACCTGCTGGGTGTCCCGGCCGAAGACCGCGATGAGTTCGTCAAGAACATGCACCACAACGTCGGCGGTGGGGTCGGCAGCACCGACGCCAAGGCGCTGGCGCACAGTCCGCTGGAGTTTCTTTACGCCACCTTCGCCGACTACATTGCCGATCGCCGCAGAACGCCACGCGACGACGTGCTCACCGGCATGGCCCAGGCGACGTTCCCCGACGGCTCCATCCCGGACCCGATGGATGTGGCCCGGGTGGCCGCCAACGTCTATTCCGCGGGGCAGGAGACCACGGTGCGCCTGCTCGGGTCCGCGCTGAAGATCATCGGCGAGCAGCTCGACGTCCAGCAGCGCCTTCGCGATGACCGCAGCCTGATCTCGAACTTCATCGAGGAGGTGCTGCGATTCGAGAGCCCGGTCAAAGGTGACTTCCGGCTCTCCCGGGTGGACACCGAAGTCGGCGGGGTCGAGATCCCAGCCGGCACAACGTTGATGGTGCTCAGCGCCGGCGCGAATCGAGATCCGCGCCGCTTCACCGATCCCGACACCTTCGATCCCGCCCGCACCAACGCACGCCAGCACATCACCTTCGGGCGCGGCATCCACAGCTGTCCCGGCTCGCCGCTCGCACGGGCCGAAACCCGGATCGCGATCGAGCACCTGCTGGATCGCACGGCCGAGATCAGGATCTCCGAAGAGCAGCACGGGCCCGTCGACGCTCGACGGTTCACCTACATTCCGACCTACATCCTGCGCGGGCTGATCGATCTGAACCTGGAATTCACACCGGCCGGGCAGGCGGCACGATGAAGGCATGGGTCGACCCGGATCGCTGTGCCGGACACGGTATCTGTACCACGATCTGCCCCGAGGTGTTCGCCATCAACGACGACGGATATTCGGAGGTCACCGTCGACGAGGTTGCCCCGCAGTTCGAGGACGCGGTCCGCGAGGCCATCAGGCAGTGCCCCGAACATGCCATCGATGATGTCACCGATTCGCAAGAGGAGAACTGATGTCCAACGGCCCCAAGGGATATGTCATTCTGACCGAGGCCATCAAGGACCCGGACGGCATGCTCGCCTACGGCAAAGCGGCTCAGCCGACGATGGCTTCGGGTGGTGCGAGCATCCTGGCTGTCGAGACACAGCCCGAGGTGCTTGAGGGCGACTGGCACGGCAACCAGACCGTGGTCCTGGAGTTCGAATCGGTGGAGGCCGCTCGGGCCTGGTATTTCTCCGACGGTTACCAGCAGGCGGCGAAGCTGCGGCAGGCGGCCGCGGACTGCAACGCGGTCATCCTCTCCGGGTTCCCGGCGCGCTAGTCGTCTTCCTCGACGATCGACAGTGCCTGTCGGGGGCACCTGCGGACCGCTTCGTGAACATCGCTTTCGGTCTCCGGGGTGATGTCCGGCTTGAGGATGTGCAGGTTGTCCTCGTCGTCGACGTCGAAAACCTCGGGGTTGATGCCCATGCAGATCGCGTTGGCCTCGCACAGTCCGTAATCGACTACCACTTGCCGTCGTCTGGCCATTGACACCCCTACCGCAAGACCCGGACCGGAACGTTCTGCCAGCCGGCGACGTTTTGCATGTGAACCCGTTGCAGGCCGTCCCAATTCAGCTCGTAGCGGGGCATGAAGTCCAGCAGCCTCTCCAGCGCGATGGTGCTCTCCATCCGGGCCAGGGCCGCTCCGAGGCAGCTGTGGATCCCATAGCCGAGGCCGAGGTGCTGCGCCTGCGTCTGGTCCCGGTCGATGTCGAACGTGTCGGCGTCGGTGAACGCGTCCGGGTCGCGGTTCGCCGCGGCGTTGAGCAGGAACACCGGCTTGCCCGCCGGAATGGTGCCGCCGCTGACGTGCGCCTCCTTCAGGGTGTAGCGGACGTTGTACTGCACCGGGCCCTCGTAGCGCAACAGCTCCTCCACGGCAGCGGGAACCTTACTGCGGTCGTCGAGCAGTTTCTGCCACTGCTCGGGGTATCGGGCGAATAGCACCGCCGCGTTTCCGACGAGCTTGGTGACGGTTTCGGCGCCCGCGCCCCCCAATAGCGCGGCGAAGCCGGTGATCTCGATATCGTCGAGCCGGCGCGGCTGACCGTCTTCGCCGGGGATCTCGGCGGCGATAAGCCTGCTGAGCATGTCGTCCTGCGGGTTGGCCCGCCGCTCCTGGACCAACCCGTAGTAGTACATCGCAGTCTCGATGTTGGCCTGCATATTTGTTTCGCTGATTTCGATCTGCCCGGGTTCGTGGTGCAGCGAGATGTTCATCCAGTGCCGCACCTGCTGCCGGAACTCGTCGGGCACCCCGACCATCCTGGTGATGACCTCCACCGGGAACGGCCCGGAGAAGTCCTGCACCACATCGAAGTGATCCGGGTCGGCGGCGCCGAGGAACCGTTCGACCTGTTCGATGACCGTGGTTCGCTGGGCCTGCATCGCGCGGGGAGTGAATGCCTTGTTGAGCAGGCTGCGCATGTGCCGGTGATCCGGAGGGTCCATGAAGATGATCGACTTCTGTGGGGGTTCATCCGACCGCACCATCGCCAGGTCGCAGCCGCGGGCCGACGAATAGGTCTCGAAGTCCTTGAGTGCCGCCGCCACGTCTTCGTGGCGGCTCAGTGCGTAGAAATCCTCTTCCTCGTTGTAGTAAAGGGGAGCTTCGACGCGCATTCGCCGATAGATGTCGAACGGATCGTTGAAATACTCTTCCGAAAACGGATCGAAGATGAGTTTCGGTTTGGTCATGAATCCTCCTCAGCGGCAAGAAGCGACTGGAAAAACACCGTGACCGGCCGCCAGACCGTAGGGCCAACTGTAAGACATACGGGTTGATACCGGAAGGGTATTCGCGGAAGTCTTGCGATCATCGCGGATGATCCATCAGCGACAACGCGGCGTCGGCGGCGTCGAGCACCGCCCCGGGGGTCGCCGCGGCCCGCTGTGCCAGGTCGGCGACCAGGCGGACGTCCTTTTGCAACAGGGCGCCGGCCATCCCGGCGAGACGATCCAGGGTGCCCCCGGATCCCCGGATGCTGTTGAGCGCAAAGCTGTTCGAACTGCCGCGGCACACCACCTCGGCGAGTCGCTCCGTCGACAAACCGAGCTGCGCGCCCAGCGCGAGGGCGGTCGCGGCGGTGCCCAGATTGGCGGTGAACAGCAGGTTGTTCAGCAACTTGGTCACCTGCCCCGATCCGATCCCGCCGAGATGCACGACAGGGTCGGCGTAGGTGTCGAACACCGGGCGGCACCGCTGTACCACGTCCGCGTCGCCGCCGACCATCACCAGCAGCGTTCCGGCTTCGGCGGCCGGCCCACCACCGCTGACCGGTGCGTCGATCACCGAAACACCCTGATCTGCGCAGTATTTCCCCAACCGGCGGCAGGTGTCGGGGTGCACCGTGCTGTGAATCGCGATGATCCCACCGGGTGCCATTCCGGCCAGCACGCCGTTCTCACCGCGGACCACGTCGTCGACGTCGGCGTCGCCGACCACGCACAGGCAGACCAGATCACTGACCCGGCCCAGGTCCACCGGGGTATCGGCGACGCCGGCCGCGGTGTCGGCGAAGGCTTCCAGGGTCTCGGCCCGGCGGGCCCACAGCGTCGTGGGATAGCCGCCCTCGACGATGCGTCGCGCCATCGGTGCGCCCTGACTTCCCAATCCGATGAAACCGACCCGCATCAGCTGACCTCCGAATCCTCTGCGGCGCCGGCGGTTGCGGCGCATTCCTCGACGAATGCCAGCACCGACCGGTGATATCGCTGCGCGCCGAGACCGACGCTGAGATTGTGTCCGGCCCCGGTCTCCTCATTGCTGGTGAAACTCCGCGTGGCGGTGAAGATGTCGCGGATCTCGCGCTGGGCTGCCGGGTCGGACTGCCAGATCCTCTCGTATTCGGCGAAGGTGAAGCGCACCGGGACGAGGACGCGGCCGGCCAGCGACGGGAAGTCGTTGCGCGGCCAACTGCTCACCATGGCGGCTTCATACGTCGCGCCCGGAGATGCGCCGGTGATCCCGCGCAGCACCTCGTCGGGATACAACGATGCCGGCTCCCAGAGCAGTTCGCGCAGGCCCACCGGCCGCTGATCGGGCCGGGCCGTGCTCAGGACATCTTGCGCGGCGGCCTGGTAGTGCAGCCCGGTGCCGGCCAGTTCGAGTCCGAGCAACTCGGCGCCCCGTTCGTCGGCTGCCATCCGCAGCGCCAGCTCACACCCGTTGGAGTGACCCAGCACGAACAGGCCCGCGCCCCGATCCCGGTCGCCGAGGATCCGGTCGATTGCCAGGTAGGCGAGCCGGACGCGCTGCTCCGGATCCTCCATCGCCTCCGGATACAACGCCGAACTGCCATAGCCGGGCCGGTCCAGGCCGATCACGGTGTAGCCCAGCGCGGCACCGGTTCTCAGCAGGGAGAGGTGGGGTTGACCCGGGCAGTCGAAATACACCGACGTGGTGCCGCCGCCGTGCAGAGCGACCACCACGGCGCGCGGCTCGGGGACCTCGGCCAGCAGGGCCGACATCGGTACCCCGCCGGCGTTCACCATCCGCGGGCGAACGGCTGGGTTCATGTGTCGGTCCGCAGTAGCAGCACTCCGCTGGGTGTCAGTCCGCCGCTGCTGGCGACCGCGACCCGGGCACCGGCCACTTGGCGTTCGCCGGCCTCGCCGCGCAATTGGGTGACGGCTTCGTGGATCAGCCCCATTCCATGGGTGCGACCGTGGGAGAGCTGGCCGCCGTGGGTGTTCAGCGGCAGTACGCCGTTGCGGGCGATGTTGGTGCCGCCGTCCAGAAAGCTCTTGGCCTCGCCGATGCCGCAGAAGCCCAGGGCCTCGATCCAGGACAGGCAGTTGAAGCTGAATCCGTCGTAGAGCTGCGCGACGTCGACGTCGGCGGGACGCAAGCTGGTGCGCGACCACAGGTGCGCGGCCTGGCCCAGGACCTGGGGCTCGTGGGTCAGCGTGCTCTGGTCCCAGTCGGTGCGTTCGATGATCTGGGTGCCGACGGCCTCCACGAGCACCGGTGGCTTGGCCAGATCTCGGGCGGTGTCCACCGCGGAGACGATCACCGCCACCGCGCCGTCGCAAGGGACGTCGCAGTCATAGAGCCCGAATGGGGTGGTGATCATCCGGGCGGACAGGTAGTCGTCCATGGTCATCGGGTCGCGGTAGATCGCTGTCGGGTTGAGTGCGGCGTTGGCCCGCTGGTTCAGCGCGATCCAGCCGAGTGTTTCGCGGGTGGTGCCGTAGCGGTGGAAGTGCCGTTGGGCGTTGAGCGCCAGCGTGTGCGCGGCCGAGGTGGCGCCGAACGGAATCTGCCAGCTGTTCGTTCGCCTTCCGCCCGGTGGGGAGGCTCTGCCCGCTTTCAGCAGTTCGTTGAATGTCGATTCCCAGACGGTTCGGAAACACAGCACGTGGCGTGCCAGTCCGGTGGCCACGGCCATCATCGCGGCGATGACCGAGCCGCCCGGCCCGAAGGTGTCCATACCGCCGTTGATCCAGGTCGGGCGCAGTCCCAACGCGCCCTCCAGCGCCGAGACGCCGCCTTCGCCCATGCCCGCGACGTCAAGGCCCGGATAGGTGGAGAGCCCGTCGATGTCAGCGAAGCTCAGCCCGGCATCGGTGACGGCCGCCTGGCAGGCCTCCACTGTCAGCGCCAGCGGTGTAACCATGAGCCGACGGCCCAGGCGGGACGCACCGATCCCGGTGATCGCCGACTTGTCCTCGAATTTGTCGGCACCGATCATCGGGCGCACGTGCTGTGCGAAGTCCTCGGGTGCGATCTCGTCGGCGGGCAGCGGCCGGGATGCCGAGTCTTCCGCGCCCTGGTCCACCGGTCGAAACAGTGGCAGCCACACGTCCTCGAAGTTCTCGAAAACCACCTCCACCTGCTGGCCGAGCTCGAGCCGGTCCGGATCGCAGTCGATGATGTTGGTGGTCAACCGAACCCGGGGATCCTCGTTGACGGCGACCTGCGCCACCACATACGGTGCCGGCAGGCCGGGCAGGCTGAATCGGTGGTTGATGGTGAACCCGGCCAGGGTGGCCCGCCCGGAGACGTCGCGCACCCCCATCTCGGTACTACGGCAGTACCGGCAGACCGGGGCGGGCGGGTGAATCAGCGCACTACAGGCCGTGCACTCCTGGAAGCGCAAGGCGCCGTCTTTGCCTGACGTCCAGAAGAACTCGTTCTCGATGGTGATCGCCGGCAGTGGTCGGCCCGGTGCGCTCATGCTGGGCTTCTCATACGTCGTCGTCCTCGGTCATCTCGATAATGGCGTGCACCGGACAATCCAGCAGGGCACGCATGACGTCACGCTGGTCTTCCTCGTCCACCGTGCCGTCGCCGGTCAGGGACGCATACCCCCAGTCGTCCAGGGAGAAGTACTTCGGCGCGTGTTTGGCGCAGAAGCCGAACCCGTCGCACATGGTGCGATCCAGGCGGATCCTCATGCCGTCACCTCCTCGACCGCGTAGGGGCGTTCGGCCCGGAAGGCACCACCGCGGCAGGTTGCGCAGGCGTCGGCCAGGTGGTCGGCCACCGATTCGGGGAACCGAACCAGCAGGCTCGCCGCCACATTGGTGGCGCCGTCGAGCGTGCCGCAGGCGCCGCGCCCGGGCAGCACCCCGGCCCATCGGCGCAGTCGCTCGACCTCCTCGGCGGTCGCGAACCCGTCCCGCAGCGCCTCGGCCACCGCCGCCATCGCCGCGGTGCCGTTGAAACACGAACCGCACTGTCCGGCGTTCTCCCGGCCGAAATAGGCCAGCACCGAGGCCGCCACCGCGACCGGGCAGTCGTCGGTGAGCACCGCCATCGCCCCACAGCCCAGGCCGCTGCCGCCGGCGCGCAGGGTTTCGTGATCCAAAGTGGCGTCCAGCGCCTCGCGGTTGAGCAGGCCGGAGAAGTAGCCGCCCATCAGCGTGCCGCGTACCTGATCGAGCGGAATCCCGTGCAACTCCAGCAGTTGGGAGACCGCGATACCGTGAGGCAGCTCATAGAGCACCGGCGGCCGGCCGCCGCCGGTCACCGTCGCCAGGAAGGTTCCCGGGGACAACGCGGTTCCGGCCGAGCGGAAAGCCTTGGCGCCGTGCTGTTGCAGATACGGAAGATTGGCCAGCGTCTCGACATTGGAGACCAGCGTCGGGCGCTGCGCGACCCCCTGTTGGTAGGGCCGCGGAGGTTTGTCGGTCGGTTTGGCCGGGCCGCCGTTGATCGCCCGTACCGCCGCGGTCTCCTCACCGGCCACGTACCCGGCATCGACGGTGAACACGCTGATCGACGGCGCGCCAAGGGGTTCCGTGTTGATCTCGGCCAGCGCACTCTCGACGCTGCGGGCCGCTGCCGGATCGGAGACGTAGACGTAGGCGCGGGTAGCGGCCACCGCGGCCGCCGCCAGTCGCAGCCCGTCAAGGACCAGATGCGGGCGGTTGCGCAGCAACCAGCGGTCCTTGATCGAGGCGGGTTCGCCCTCCTCGCCATTGGCGACGACGACGGCGTCCCGGCCGCGACGGGCGGCGGCGGCGCGCACCGACCGCAACTTGACGGCCAGCGGGAACGCCGCACCACCGCGCCCGAGCAGGCCGCTGCGTTCCACCTCGTCGAGGAACTCGTCGGGGTCGGGAAGCCCGCGATAGCCGCCGGCGGCGACGTAGCCCGCGCCGTCCTCGGCGCCCGAACGCAGCAGGCGCGGCGCACAGCCCGGCCAGGTGGTGGCGGCGATAGCCCCGATATCAGCGGTCGCGGTGCCGTTGGTCGTCATTGCCACCTCGTTTGATTAGGCTCGCGGACGTGAGAACGGCGGTGGTGCGCGTCGATGTGGACCCGACCGGTCGGCTGACAATCGAGCAGCTGACGGCCGGAATGGCGACGCTGCGTGACCTGGCCGGGCAGGCAGGCATCGAGCTGGTGGAAACCGACGTCGCGGCCATGCCGGTGGGCCGGCGCCAGATCCGGCTGCTGATCACCGGAGCCGAGAAGGACATCATCGCTACCGGAACACAGTTGTGTGCCAAGGCATTCAACACGAAGCCGATGCCGGGGGTGCTGACCTACGTGAGCAGGGGCACCGACGACGACGCGCACGGGGTGCTGGCCGGGCTGGGGCTGACCGGCGAGATCAACCGCATACCGGGACCCGACGGTCTGGACGTCGTCCATGTGTCGCTGGCCGAACCGGACGTGGCGCGGGTCGGCGAGAGCCGCATCCACACCGCGCTGGAGGCCTCGCTGAACTGTGAGGTTCACATCCACGCCCGCTGACCTCATCAGCGACCCAGGAATTTCAGGATGGCCGGGGCGGCCTGCACCCAGGTGTCGAACATGTTGAAGTGGCTCACTTTTCCGGCAGCCCGCTCCTCACCGGCCCGCTCCCAAGCGTCCTCCGGCCACGGTGGGTCGATCAGTTCGGACCCTTTGATCAGACAGTTCACCTCCAGCGAGGTGCGCTTGGGATGGTCCCAGTCGTTCTCGCCGCCACGGATGATCAGTGTGGGAACCGTGATGCGGTCGAACATCTCGTCGTCCACACCGGGAATCGTCTGTCCCGGCTTGGATACGAAGGCGTTGAGCCAGCGCAGCATCACTTTGAGGAAGTCGTCGCGGTCCAGGTCGAGCAGCCGCTGCTTGTTCGCCGGGTTCTCCTCGATACGTTCCTGCCATTCGCTCAGTCCCAGCAGTGCCTGGGTGCCGCCTCCTCGGACCGCCAGAATGTTGGGCACCACGTAGTAGGACCCCAGGACGAAGGTGCCGTACACGCCGCCGACGATGTTCCACAGCACCAGCTTTGTGGCCAGCTCGGGGTAGAGCATGGTGGTCAGGATGGAGTCCCGCGCTCCGCCCGAGCCGCCGGCGATGACGCACGGCCCGGTGTCCAGGGCGGTGAGCAGCCCGTGCAGTGTCTCGGCGCGCATGTGCGATTCGGATTGGCCGTAGAACTGCACGTCCGAAGCCCCGCAGTTGGGGCGGTCCCACAGCAGCACCCGGTAGCCGCCCTCGACGAGTTTGTCGGCCAGTGGACGCAATCCGGGGATCTCCTTTGAGAACCGGCCACCGGGTGTCAGGACGATCAGATCACCTGTGGCGCCGAGGATCTCGTAGACGACGTTTCCGCCGTTGATTTCGACAGAGGGCACCGAATACTCCTGTGTGCTAGGCCTGGACCAGGACGTCGTTTCCGACGACCCGCACCGGGTAAGTCCGGATGCTCCACTCGGGTTTGACCGCGGTGGTGCCGGTGGCGAGTTCGAAACCCCATTGATGCCAAGGGCAGTGGATGTACTCCAGATCCCGGACCATGGTGGCGTCGCCGGGTGCGGTTTCATCGACGACGGTCCGGCCGCGCAGCCGCCCCGCGCACAACGGCCCGCCCTGATGCGGACAGAAGTTCGCGATCGCGTAGAACGTCCCGTTGATGTTGTAGACGCCGACTCCGTGATGCCCGATCGGCACGAGCTTATGGGTGCCGGAAGGGATTTCGTCAACAGTGGCAACGATGTGCTCGCGGCCCTGGGCCAGCCGGGGCCGCTGGTCGTCGTGACCCATCCTAAAACACCCGAACCTGGCCCTCGAGGGCCGGAACCGTGTCGGGAAGGTGGTAGGTCGCTAGGCCGTTCTTGAACATCACCGCGTCCCGGGCCGCCTTGGGCAGGTGCTTGACCAGCCAGCGCGGGTCATCGAACGTCCAATGCGGGTAGTCGGAGGAGTACAACAGGATCTTCTCGCACTCCATCCATTCCAAAGCGCGCGTCAGCTCCGTCTTGTCCTCCGGGTAGTCCAGCGGCTGGGTGGTGAATTTGATGTGGTCCTTGACGTATTCGCTGGGTTTGCGCTTGATGTCCAGCCACGGCTTGCGGGCCTCGTATATGGCGTCCATGCGCCACATCAGCGGCAGAATCCAGGTGAAGGCGTGCTCGACGAGCACGATGCGCAACGTCGGGAAACGGTCGAAGACGCCGTCGAACACCAGACTCATCACCTGGTTGGCCGCGAGCAGCGAGTAGGTGACCATGAAGTCGTGGTTGTAGCTGGGCATGCCCACCGGCGGCATCGGCAGCTCTTCGTGGTGGCTGCGGGACAGATGGCAGCTGACGGTGATGTCGTGTTTGGTGGCCGCGGTCCAGACCGGGTCGTACTTGGGGTCACCCCACGACGGCCGCAACTCGGCCTTGATCAGGACCTGTGCCATGTACGGGTGGCCGGCCCACCGCTCGATCTCGGCGGCCGCGCCGAACGGGTCCTCGATCGCGACGCAGATCGACCCGCGCCACCGCTGATGCCAATTGTTGTGACTGTCCAGCCAGTGGTTGGCCTGCCAGTCGTTGAGCGCACACGACATCGCGTGCTGCGCTTCGGGGGTCCGCGCCGGGTAGGCGGCAGGCTCCAGAATCGCGTAGTCGGCGCCCGCCTCCATGATCAGTTGTTTGAACGCCAATTCAGGACTGCTGCCGGGGAACTCACCGTCGGCCGGGAAGGCGTCCACCCGCATGGCGAAGGCGTGGGCGTAGTCGGGGGCGTCGTAGTAGATCTGTTCGCCGATCCGGCGGGCCAGGAAGTACTTGCTGCGCCACGGCTCGGGGATGTACTGGGTCAGCTCGCCGCGCCGCGGTACCGGATGGACGTCGGAGTCGACACATCGCACGGCGACGCGCTCGGCCGCCGGCTTGCGCTCTGTGGCTGTCACGGTCATTGTGATCTCCCTTGATCCCACTGTTCTCTAGTGTGCGCCCGCGGCGGCCGGAACGGCAGGAACTTCTATGCCGTAGAGGACACTGGCATTGCGCCAGCACAGCTTGTCGCGTTGTTCGGTGCTGAACGCGCTCGGTACGGACAATTCGTTGCACTGCCAGTGCGGATAGCTCGACCCGTACATCACCATGTCGTCCTTGCCGGTGAAGCCGAACCACTCCCCGGCGAAGTCGGTGTCCCCGGGACCGTCCATGGCGCCCTGCACGAAGTACACGTGATCGGGCAGGTAGTCGCTGGGCATCTCGGGCGCCCACGGCGTCTGTTCCAGGTGCGGTCTGCCGAAGGTGTCCATCCGCCAGATGAACGGGGTCAGTAGGTCCGCGCCGCCGTCGGCCCAGACGAACTTCAGCGACGGCATCCGCTCGAAGACGCCCTCGGCGATCATGTTCATCAGGTGGTACAGGTAGTTGCACGCCATGAAGCTGACGTACTGCTCGTAGGTCCGGGTGCCCCCCGACGGCGTCGGAGAGGCGGCGATGCCCGACCCCACCTCGATGTGCGCGGCCACCGGCAAGCCGGCATCGATGGCCGCCTCCCACAGCGGCCAGAACTGCGGTTTGCCGAACAGCTCGCGGGATTGCAACGGAACGCCGATCTGCACCACTCTGGGGTGGTCCTTCCACCTGTCGATCTCTTTCAGCGCACCGGCGATGTCGTCGGGGTTGACCCGGATGGTGCCGCGGAAACGCTCGCCGTGCTCGCTGTGGTCCAGCCAGCGTGACACCAGGATCTCGTTGTGCGCCGCGGCGATCGCAGAACCCAGATGCCGATCGGGCATGATGCCGCGCGTCATCGGGTGCAGCACCGCCACGTCGACGCCGCGATCGACGAACAGATGCTGAGCGACCAGATCGGGATCCGAGCCCGGGTATTGGCCTTCCGCGCCCTCGGTCCCGGGCGCGTACTCGCCGCCCGGCGCCCCGTACCAGTCCATCTCGTAGTCCGGGAAGCCGCGGCTGCGGTAGGGCTCCCGCAGGTGGCCGCGCAGGTCGGAGTTGGACGCCGCGAAGATGTGCACGCTGGCGTCGATGACGGGCGTGCGGGTGCCGTCCGGGTGTTCGATCATCAACGCCGCCCTTCGCCGTGTCGCCGGACCCCGGCGCCCGCCACGGGGCGCGCTGTGGGGGTCACCGCAAGCCGACACCCATTGTATAGCTGTATTCTTTGCTTGCAAGAACTGGATTCTCATCCTGGTGCGGGCTGCCGGCGCAGGCAGGAGACGCCGCGGTCGCCATGACCCTGCGATGCGGTGCGACAGCACAGTATCTCAGTTTGAGATCATTACATTCACTAACGAGAATGTTATTCTCAACCGACGCGTGGAGGAGGTGACGCAATGCTGTTGGAGTTCGATGACGATCAGCGACTGTGGCAGGGCACAGTGCGCGACGTGGTGGGCAAGCAGTGCACGCCCTCGCTGGTGCGCAGTGTCGCCGAGGCCGAGACCGGCGGTTCAGCGAGGCTCGACGAAGGAGAGGCGAAGCTGGGACCGCCGCATGACGCCGGCGCGGACAGTGCGATCGACTCGTTGTGGAAGGTCTATGTCGATCTGGGCTGGACCGAGTTGCACGAGCCGGAGACCGCGGTAGAGCTGGCGATCGTCCTCGAAGAACTGGGACGCGCCACTGACCCCACGCCCTTTCTGGCGACCATGACACAGTTCGCCCCCCTGGTCGGCGAGCACCATCGCGGCGACGGTTCGGCCGGAGCGGCGATTTTCGGCGGAGTGAGCGCCCACCGCAACGCCGCCGGCTGGGTGCTGGAGGGCACCGCACTCAACGTGCTGGACGGCGACCGGGCCGACCGGCTGGCGGTGGTTGCCGAGGCGGGAGTGTTCGTGGTCGACGCCGCCGCGGTGACGACGCGGAGGGCCTCGGTGTTCGACCCGACGCTGCATGTGGCCGATGTGTCCTTCACCGGGGTCGAGGTGCCCGACACCGCCCGCGTGCGCGTCGATGTCGACCGGGCCCGTCATGTCGCCCTCACCGGCATGGCGATGACGATGGTCGGCGCCTGCCAGCGGATCCTCGATCTGGCGCTCGAGCACGTGCGCGGTCGTCAGCAGTTCGGCGTCCCGATCGGTTCGTTCCAGGCCGTCCAACACAAAGCGGCCGACATGCACGTGGCGATCGAACGTGCCCGTGCGCTGGCGTATTTCGCGGCGCTGACGATCGCGGCTGACGACCCCCGGCGGCGGATGGCGTCGGCGATGGCGAAGGCGGCGGCCGGCGAATGCCAGTCGGTCGTCTTCCGGCACGGGCTGCAGCTGTTCGGCGCGATGGGTTTCACCTGGGAGAACGACCTGCAGTTCGCGCTCAAGCGGGCCAAAGCGGGTGAGCTGATGCTCGGTGGCGCCGCGCAGCACCGTGCGGCCATCGCAGAGGAGTACCTTGCAACTCACGTTTGATCCCGAGGTCGAGGAGTTCCGCGACGAGTTCGCGGCCTTCCTCGAGGCGAATCTGCCCGCCGAGGCCGACACATCGGAGCGGCCCCGGTCGGTGTCGCACATGCCGGAGTGGGCACGTCGCTGGCAGCGGTTGCTGTTCGACAACGGCTGGCTGCTGCCCGGCAACCCGCCGGAGTTCGGCGGCCGTAACGCCACCCTGCTGCAGCAGTTCGTCCACGCCGACGAACTGTGCCGGCGCCGGATCTATCACAGCTTCAATCCGCAGGGTGTGAACATCATTGCGGCGTCACTGCTTTCGTTCGGCACCGACGAGCAGAAACAACGGTGGGCGGTGCCGATCCTGCGTGCCGAGATCACCGCATCGCTGGGGATGAGCGAACCGAGCGCCGGCTCGGACCTGGCGTCCCTGCGGACCAGGGCGGACCGCGACGGTGAGGATTTCATCGTCAACGGCCAGAAGGTGTGGACCTCCGGCGCGCATGACGCCGATGTGCTGCTGACGTTCGTGCGCACCGATCCCGATGCACCCAAGCACAAGGGCATCAGCGTTTTGCTGATCCCCACCGACACCCCCGGCGTGGTGTGCCGCCCGTTCCCCACCATCTGTGGTATCGACGACAAGGACTTCAACGAGGTGTTCTTCACCGATGTGCGGGTGCCGGGGGAGAACCTCGTCGGCCCGCTCAACGGTGGCTGGCGGGTGGCCAACGGATCGCTGGGCCACGAACGCACCATGATGTGGCTGGGCTTCGCCGACCGGCTCGACAACGTGATCGCCGATTTTCGCCCCGACGGCGCGTTGGAACGCGACCAGTTCGCCACGGCCGTCATGGATTATCAGGCGCTGCGCCTGCTGGGCTCCAAGGCGCTGGCCCGGGCCGCCCGCGGCGAGGAGGACGTGCCCGCCCTGTCGGTGCTCAAGCTGCTCGGTTCCGAAGCCGAGATGTACGCCACCGGTTACGCACTGGACGCCGCGGGGTCATCGGGTCTGATCCATCCGGCCAATTCCGGGCCGTATGCGCCGATGAACCTCGACAGCTACTTCGCCAGTTGGTTCGAACGGCACGCCCGGAGTTTCTCGGGCACCATCGCCGGCGGCACCTCGGAGATCCACCGCAACATCATCGCCCAGCAGGTGCTGGGCCTGCCGCGCGGTTGACGCGATAGGACGCCGATGTCATGCGTTCGGCCGGCCGCGTTCCTGCGGACAACCCTCCCCCTGGACCTGTCGACGCTGACCGAGTTCGACACCGGCCGATACCATTCCGTCTGGATGCCCGACCATATGGTCAGCTTCTGGCCGGATGCCTTGTGGACACCGGAATTCACCGACCTGGCCACCGTCTCGCCCTCGCCGCACCGCCATCTCGACGCCCTGGCGGTGGCGGCCGCAGCAGCCGTCCTGACCGAGCGGGTGCCCCTGGCCACCAGTGTGGTGGACACCGTGCGCCGCCACCCGGCATCGCTGGCCCAGAGTGCGCTGACCATCGACCACTTGTCGAAGGGCCGCTTCATCCTGGGACTGGGCAGCGGTGAGCGGGAGAACATCGTGCCCTACGGCTTCGATTTCGACCGGCCGGTGAGCCGTTTCGAGGAAGCGCTGCAGGTGATCCGGCTGCTCTGGGACAGCGACGGACCGGTGGATTTCCAGGGCGCCTTCTACCGCCTGGACCATGCCCGAATGGACACCGAGCCACACGATGGGCGTGTCCCGCCGATCTGGATCGGTGCCAGCGGCCCGCGGATGCTCGACATCGTCGGACGCTATGCCGATGGATGGTGGCCGGCCGGGGCGTGGACCCCCGAGCAGTACGCCGAGATGCTGGGCGCGGTGCGCGAATCGGCCCAACGCGCGGGCCGCGACCCGATGGCGATCACGCCGTGTTTCGTCCAGGTCTGTCTCATCGGCGACGACGACGCGCTCGCCGAGATCGCCCGGAAACCGCTGGTGGCGTCCTTCCTGCTGCAGGTGTCCGCGAAGGTGTTGCGGGGCTTCGGGTTCGATCATCCGATGGGCGAGGACTGGGGCGGATTCCACGACATCGACCCGGCATCGCTGACACGTGAGCGCATTCTGGGCTTCCTCGATCGGTTCGAGCCGGAGGCGCTGCTGGCGATCGTGCCGCACGGAACACCCAAAGATGTCGCCCGGATCATCAAGACGTACGTCGATGCGGGCCTGCGGGTCCCCAAGATCCTGGACTATTCGGCCATGGCCGGACTGGACTTCGCTGCCGCGTCCGCGGCCCGGGTCCGCGAGACCGAAGACGAACTCGTATCGCTGTGCGAAGGCCGGACCGCATGACGACACTCGATGCCGCCGCGATGCTCGCCCGGGCCCAGCGCGAGACCGGATGTGACGACTACGGCGATCCTTCGCTGCCGGAGCGCTTCTCGGTGGCCGTGGCACAGTTGAACGGTTTCGGCCTGGACGCCGACGGCGCCGAACAAGCCCGGCAGGTCTGTCATTGGCTGCTCACTTCCCGGCTGGAGTTGATCGCCGACCGCGGCCGGCACCCGATCGCCGAGGAAGCCATCGACCGGCCGATGTTCGTCACCGGTGAACCGCGCTCGGGCACCACGTTGATGCACGCGCTGATGTCGGTGGATCCGAACGCTCGCGCACTGCGTTTCTGGGAGGTGATGTACCCCTCGCCGCCGCCGGGCCTCGCCGGGCCGGATAACCCGCGCCGTGCTCGCGCCGACGCGGACTGGCGTGAGATCAACGCCCGGCTGCCCAAGTGGCTGCACAGCCACCCCTACAACGACATGCTCGGCGACGGTCTGCCCGAGGACGAACGCACCTGGGCGTTCGACTTCCGGGTGATGACCCCGACGGCGTGGTGGCGGGTGCCGATGCCGGCTGTGGTCGGCGGTCTGCCCGTCGACGCGGCGGCACAGTACCGCCTGCACAAGGCCATGCTGCAGCAATTCCAGTACGCACGGCCGCACAAGTACTGGGTCCTCAAGGGTTTCCACGGTTTCCGGCTCACCGAGCTGTTCGCCACCTATCCCGATGCGAACCTGGTGTGGCTGCACCGAGACCCGGTACAGGTCGCCGCGTCACGCACGATGATGATGGCCGACATCCTCGACGGCATCGTCGGGCCGGTCGATCTGGCGGTCGAGGCCAAAAAACACCTGGAAATGACTCGGGCCGGCATCGCCAACACGATGTCGCACCCCCTGGTCGACGACCCGCGCATCCTGCACGTCCCCTACACCGACTTCATCGCCGACCCGGTTGCGACCGTGCAACGCTACTACCGGTTCTGCGGCCGGCCGCTGACCGGCGAAGCCGAAACCGCGATGCGCCACTACCTGGCCCACAACCGCGGCGACCGGCACGGCAAGTTCCACTACTCGACCAGTGTGCTGACCGACATCGGGGAGGACCTCGACGCGTTGCACGAGGAGTTCGCGCCGTTCCGGGAACGTTTCGGTGTCCGCATCGAGAAGCGCGATTGAGTTGGCGATGCACGAGCGGCTGTCGGTGCACAACGTCACCTTTCTGGGCTCGAGTCCCGCCGAGCTGCAACGTTTTTGGGAGGCGCTTGGGGTGCGGCGGCTGAGCATCCTGGACACGCAGCTGCTCGATCGCGGCTTCACCGGCCTGGTCACGGCCGGCGATTACCGTATCGAGGCGGTCTATCACCTGTTCGGCGGCGGCCGGGTACCGGCGGATGCCAAGCAGATCCGCACCGCCCGAACAGAGCTGGCGCGGCTGATCGACGCCGCCGCCGCTGCTCGGGCCCGGTGCATCTACCTGCTCACCGGCGGCCGCGGCCCGCTCACCTGGGAGCAGGCCGCCGATCGCTTCAGCGCCGCAATCGAACCCTGTGCGCGGCGCGCAGAGGCAGCCGGCGTCGACCTCGCGATCGAGAACGCGTCCAGCCTGTACGCCGATCTTCATCTGGGACACACCCTGCGTGACACGATCACCCTTGCCGAGATGGCGGGCCTGGGCATCTGTGTGGACCTGTTCCACTGCTGGGCCGAAGCCGGGTTGAGCGAGCTGCTGGCACGGGCGCTGCCTCGGACCCGGCTGATCCAACTGAGCGACTACGTGCTCGGCGATCGCGCGCTTCCGGCTCGCGCCGTCCCCGGCGACGGCGCGATCCCGATCCGGCCGGTGCTGGCGCAGGCATTGGCCGCCGGCTATCCGTTCGGGTTCGACCTCGAACTGCTCGGGCCGCGAATCGACCGCGAAGGACCGCTGGCCGCTGCGCAGCGGGCGGGGACAACGGTCACCGCGATGCTCGCCGAGCTGGGCTGCTGAGGAAGGAGTCTGACGATGGCTTTCGGCGACGGTCCCGACGACGCGGCGCTCGATGCGGCGTGGCGCCGGTTCTGCGACCAGCTCAAGGCGGCCGGCCGGCAAGCCTTCAAGGACTACAACGCTACCGCTGGCGTGCAGCGAGCCGACGCGTTCCGATTCCTCACCCAGAATCTCGGGCAGGCGTTCGATCTGGCGCTGGAGACCCGCGACACCCGCTATCCGACGCTGCACACCTTCTGCAACCCGATCCGCAAACTGGGCGGCGACTGCGCCGACTTCACCTACCAGCAAGCCTGGATCGACGGCGAATCCACCTACCGGATCAGCGGAACCCGCGGCACCGCACCGTTTTTCAATATCACCGTACAGGGGCAGCGGACGCCGGGCCCTGGCGTCCTCCACGAGCCGTTCGGCGATGAACCGGAAGCGAACCTCTTCGGCCACCAGCTGACCGCTGAACCGGACGGCACCTTCGAGCTCTACATCGGTGGATCCGAACGTGGGCCGAACTGGCTGCCCACCACCCCGACGACGCGGAAACTGTTCATCCGCCAGGGTTTCGATCGCTGGGATGAACAGCCCGCGCGCCTGCGCATAGAGCGGGTGGACATGACCGCGCCGAAACCGATACCCGGCCCCGAAGCGATGATCGAAGCGATGGGATGGGCGGCGGAGTTCATCACCGGGGCGATGGCCGACTGGCCCGAGTTCCCCTTCACGTACGGCGGAGTCGACGAGACCCGCCCGAACCGATTCCCCGAGATCACCACCACGGACGCGGACGGCAAACGCGGTCGTGCGGCCGCCAACATGTACTGGGAGCTGGCGCCGGACGAGGCGCTGGTGGTCGAGTTCGACGCCCACGAAGGACTGTGGATGGTGACGAACATGGGCGTGTTCTTCACCAGCATGGACTTTTTGTACCGGCCGGTGAGCTACACCCCGAGCCGCGCCTCGGTTGACACCGACGGCAAGGTGCGCCTGGTGCTGGCGCATCGGGACCCGGGCCTGCGCAACTGGCTCGACACGCAGGGTTTCGAACGCGGCAACCTCACCTACCGGCACATGCTGGCCGGTCATCCGGTGCCGCTGGAAACCCGGCTGGTCAGACACGCCGAACTCGCCGCGGTATTGCCCCGCGATGCCGCGCGGGTCACGGTGGCCGAGCGCCGCGCACTGATGTGGGAGCGCTTCAACGGTATTCGCACTAGGTTTCCGCTGTGAGGGCGCGAGCCTGCGTTTCAGAGAAGGGATTCGGAGAGCGTGGATGCACTAATCGTTGACGCGGTGCGCACACCGCGTGGGCGGGGCCGTCCCGACGGCGCGCTGCACGGTGTTCATCCCCAGGATCTGCTGGGTCAATGCCTCACCGCGGCGGCCGACCGGGTGGGCTTCGATCCGACCGATGTCGATGACGTGATCGCCGGCAACGGCATCATGGCCGGCGACCACGGGGACGACATCGCCAGGTTGGCGGTGCTGCTGGCCGGCTGGCCGGAAACCGTGCCGGGAATGACGCTGAACCGGTTCTGCGGATCGGGCCAGCAGGCCATCACCGTGGCCGCCGCCGGGATCGCCGCCGGGCAGCAGGACCTGGTCGTGGCGGGCGGCGTCGAATCGATGTCCCGGTGGGATGTCACCGTCGGTGTACCGACCATCGACGGCGCCAACCCGTCCTTTCGCGCGATGTACCCGACGGTTCCCCAGGGGGTCTCGGCGGATCTGATCGCGTCACTGGAAGGTTTCACCCGAGACGACGTGGATGCTTTCGCCGCGTCAAGCCAGCACCGCGCGGCCGAGGCCATCGCGGCAGGACACTTCGATAAGTCGCTGATCGCCGTCCGTTCGGAGTCCGGTGAGATCATCGCCGGTGTCGACGAACACCCGCGGCCGGGAACGACCGCAGACAAACTCGCGATGCTGCGGCCGGCATTCGAGCAGGCCGGCAGTGCCCGAGTCCCCGGCGAGCAGCTGAGCTTCGACGAGATCTGCGTGAACCGCTACCCCGGAATCGACCGGATCGACCACGTTCACCACGCCGGGAACTCGTCGGGTGTTGTCGATGGCGCCGCCGTGGCAGTGATCGCTTCGCACAGCTGGGTGAACGCGCACGGCGTTGCCCCGCGCGCCCGGATCCGCGCCACCGCGGCGATCGGCAGTGAGCCGATCATCATGCTCACCGCGCCGGGCCCCGCGGCACAGCGATGCCTGGCCAAGGCGGGAATGGATGTCGGAGACATCGATCTGTGGGAGATCAACGAGGCGTTCGCCGCGGTGCCGCTCAAAACGATTCGCGATCTGGGCCTGGATCCGGAACGGGTCAACGTCAACGGCGGCGCCATCGCGCTGGGGCATCCGATCGGCGCGACCGGCGCCATCCTGATCGGCACGCTGCTGGACGAGCTGGAGCGCCGCGACCTGGCCACCGGTCTGGTCACCATGTGCACCGGTGCCGGCATGGGCACCGCGACGATCATCGAGCGAATCCGATGACGCCCGCACCCGAAACCCTCGACATCGAGTCTCCGGCTCCCGGTGTGCTGGTACTGCGTTTGAATCGGCCGAGCCGGCTCAACGCCGTCAACGAGGCCATGCGCGACGAGATCACGGCAACACTGGCGAACATCACCGCCGATGCGGCCGTGAAGGCGGTGGTGATCACCGGGACGGGACGCGGATTCTGTTCCGGGATCGATATGCGCGACTTCGGGCCGGGGATGCTCGAAGCCGATGATCCGGCGATCGACCGGCTGCGCTTCCAGGAGGCCATGGCCGGCTTGGCGCACGCGATACACGCCCTGCCGCAGCCGGTGATCGCCGCGGTCAACGGGCCGTGCGTGGGAGCCGGCCTGGCGATGTGCCTGGCGGCCGATATCCGGCTGTGTTCCACCGCCGCGACGTTCGGCAACGCCGCGATCCTGCTCGGGCTCTCCGGTGCGGAGATGGGTATGAGCTATCACCTGCC